>JACCWN010000106.1 GCA_013697625.1 Legionella sp. | reverse complement strand
ATCCCATCTCGAACTCAGAAGTGAAACGAACATGCGCCAATGATAGTGTGAGGTCTCCTCATGTGAAAGTAGGTCATCGCCAGGGTTTTATTCTAGAAGCGGCTTAATTGCCGCTTTTTTTTTGCTTGAAAAATCAAGGTAAACTCATTCATACTGTTCACAGCACTATTATAATTGTGTTGGTGCTATTACAATGAAAAAATATGCAAAATTAAGATCTGTTGCATTTAATTTTTGAAAAAAAAACACTTAGAAATGTCAGATTTTTGCGGCCCAGAGTAAAAAAAACCGAAGCTTGCTGAATCACGCTGAGGATTTTTGAATAAGGATACGCAATAATATGGCGTTTCCTTGTGTTTTTTAGGCTAAAAATGAAATGTCAACAGACCCTAATCATGGGCCTGGTTTTTTTTAGAGCAAGCAAAGTAGTTGCCAGGGAGCCCATTTGTTAAAAAGCACTAGTCAAAAAATTCTATTTCAAATCATAACATCATTCTCTTTAGTGCTTTCAGCTGAGGTGTCAAATCTTTGCACAGGAAAGCAGAAGTTATTGACGCTGATAAATAGGCCCACCTTCTCCAGTAGTCCATGTACGGTACCGACAAAGAACCTATTGGTTGAACAAGGAGTGCAATTTCAAAAGTTAATTGGTATTGGCAACCAGATCATAGGCCCTAATCTGGCATTGAGGACGGGAATAAACAACAATACTGAAGTACAAGTATTGCCACCTACTTACTATCATGGATTAGCAGGGTCTTATTCCGGATATAGTCCTGTATGGATTTCTTTAAAAAAGCAATTATATCAAAAAACAGATGCATTGTTTTCATTAGAAATGTTTTATTCACCACCCAGCGGAAGTTATTATGCGGGGAGCGTGGGGCATGAAGCGGAGGTAGATGCCATTTTTTTTCGAACCCTTACAAAAAAAGTTAGTATTCAAATCCAACCAAGTGTGAGTTCATGGTGTGATCCAGCAAGCAGTGGTGGCGGCTCTTATTTCAGTTTTAATTCTGTAGTGTTGGTTAATTATAATATTACTAAACAACTTGTTAGTTATATAGAACTACAAGGAGAAACTAAAACCAGCTATTTTAAGGGTTCTGGGTTGATTAACGGCATTGGACTTATTTATTTAATTCGACCGACGGTGACAGTAGACATAGAATATTATCACCGAGTGTTTGGGCAATTAAACGGTTCGCAGGATTTTATTGGGATGGGATTTACAAAATTACTAAATTAGTAATTTACAGTATTTATTATCATACAAGAGAAGATAGCAACATGTTTAAAGCAAATTGCGTTTTTTCATTTTTCTATTGTTTACTTTAATTTCAAAAACATATGAGGTTTCACTTGTTTTGTTAACAAAAAAAAAATACTATAAAACCCGCATAATGCGTAAAGAAAATTTAATTCTAAAATTTAAAGGACTATTTATAATGAAAAAAATCATTTCTTCACTTATCATATCAGTTGCCGCAACTTTTGTACAAATTCCAGCTATAGCCGATCCCATAACTCATAAGGTTGATTTTATTTGTCCAGCTGCTGATACATTAGCTAATTTTGGACAATTTATTGCGGGGTACGGATCTGAGATATTAAGCGCCTCTACAACGAATAAAATATTTTTCAAATCCAAACAATGTTCATTGGATGTGCCAACATATTTAGGTAATTATTTCAGCACAACTACCAACTATGACGGACCCAGTGGTATTGTGACCTGCAGTTATAACAGTCTGAACCCCTCTGAAAGCAGCATTGACATTTCTTACGAAATAACAAATGGCAAAGGTGGTCGAATACTTAATAAAACGAATAGTACAATCCGCGTATTATTTTTAGTTGGAACACAGAGATAGTTCTATTACTTATTGCCTGGATACATTCAAAAGTAACAAAATTATTTTTGAACTCCAGGCTATAGATCTCACATTCCCTAATGAACTTGCTCCTATTCATTCTGATACAAGCCTATTGAAACTGTTGCTCACACTTTAGTAAGATGAAATTTGGTATTAAGCGAGAAAATGATGACAATAAAAATTACACCTATAGGTTCTTGTCGAATTCATAACCCCTTTAAAAAGTTTAATTCTAACTCACATGTGTACTTAAATACCGCAGACAGTTACGGATTCACGCATACCAGTGCTGAAGCTTTACAACAACTAAAATATCTACAAGGGGAATACCTACCCTCTAAAGCGATTCATCCAATCCTGTCTTCCCGTCTTAGGTTCAAAAAAGAACAATTAAGGTTACCCTCTGCGCCGTCTGATTTATATTTTATAGAAATATCCTCTGCAAAAACAGCCATGGTTGGAGAGGAATATGTACAGATGAATTATATTTATGTCTACTTCTCAGAATTTTTTTTAGAGGCTTGTCGCACTCGAAAATTTTGGTCTTTGGCAGCTCGCCCAAGTTCAGAGGAATTATTAAATTTTTTAGAAGACATCCCAGTTTATAAAGCCTATCCTCAGGAAAAAAAAATACTATTAAGTAGAATTAGAGTTAAGCAAATGACAGAAGCTGAGCTTAAACAAGACATGTTGGAAATTTCCAATCGTGTAAAGCATGCTGTCTTCATCACGCATTGTAATGTCAAATTACCAGACATGAACACCATCAGTTCTCGTGAGCGTTGGATTCACACCATAGAAAAAATTGGTAAAGAGATAGAATGTCGAGTGTACAACCCTACCCATTTAATGATAGGACTGGGTCAATCCTTTGCCTTACAAAAAAATGGTTTAGATAGCACCCATTATACCTCTTTATTTGAAAATAAAATCTTTAATGATTTACAAAGACTTTATATTGATCCATTATTGCAGGGCTTTTCTAAGGAAGCCTCAGCTCAAATGCAGTTACCTGTAGATGAATTAAGTCGTCTAGAGACCTTATTCAATCAGGGTGAAATAATTCAGTTATTGCAACAACTAAATACCATAACAAGAAATTACCCTCAAATTCCATCCGCCAAAGAATTACTGGGCAAGGCCTTATACCAAACACATGATTATGAAAGGGTAATTGAGCTTTTAAATCAGCTTGATGAAAATCAGGATTTAAGCAATGAAGGCAGACTTATTTTGATAAAAAGTTATGCCCAACTCAAACAATTCGCAGAGGTATTAAACCATGCAAGTTTATTCTTTGAAGAAGAGGTTTATGAGCCTGAAGTGATCAAACTGTCTGCAATGGCTTGTCAAGCCTTAGGATATTCAGAAAAAGCCAGTATTTATTGGGAACAATTATACAAATTTGAGACTTTCAGGTTAGAAGCAGCATGTCAGCAAGCATTGCTATTTGAGCAAAAAAATGAGTTTGACAATGCCATCAAATGGATCAATTTGGCTCTGGAAATAAGCCCATCTGATCTAAAGTTACGGTCTGCACTAAATCGGATGCTTGCAACGGTTGCAGATGAGAAAAGTCTAGAATGTTTAATTGAGAAAGTTTCACCTATTTCAGAAGATGAAATCCTATCCATTGCAATGACTGCTTTAAACCACAATTTTATATTAGCCGCAGCCAAAAGCCTTCACAAAGCCCACCTTTTATGGCCATCACACCCTTCTGTGAAAAAAATGATTGCTACAACTTCTACAGAATGGTTGAACGTGATAAGGCATGTTAATTCACAGTCTACAGTGTGGTTAGATCACTTAAGGGGTTTGTTATTAATACAACCAAGACAAAATGTTGCAATCCGTATCCGCCGCGATTTTATACTAAATCAAAGAACAGCCTTAAAACTGGCTTATAAAAATTCTGATTATGATAAAGCGATTGCGGCCGGTATGAACATCCATTGTTTGGATCCAAATTTTGCAGGCATTTCTTTACTTATTGGGCGCTGTTTTTATGCAAAAAATATATACACACAATCCTTAATCTGGTTAATGACAGCAACCTTGTCTGACAGTAGGGATAAAAATGCATGGGCCTTAAGAGCAAAAGCTGCTTTAAGAGCAAACGATTTTACGCAAGCAATTTTAACAATACAACAACTTAAAGCATCTCTACCAGATGATGAGCAATCTACCGAAATAAATAATATCATTAAACTGGTAATAAGAGAGGCCTTAAAAGAAATCAATAGGCTTCAGGATAAAGAGGAGCTAGAGCTTGCATGGCAGCTTTTGGAACCCCTTTTGGTTGATTCCCCAGAGGATAAAAAAATCTTAAGAACCAAAAAATCAATTTTAAAAAATTTGGCTGAACAATTAAAAGAGGCAGAAAGCTCTGACATTCAAATCAAACTTGCCAGGTCTTTATATCAAAAAGACCCCAACCACATACAAGCATTGCGTATTTTAGCCTTATCCTTAATGAAGCAAAAGAAGCTTGAAGAGTCGTTATCTTTCTGGGAGAAACTTTGTATTTTATCTCCAGGCATTGATTCTTACAAAATGCAGGCTCAAAAATGTTTAAAATCGGAGGGTTTGATGTCATCAGCTTGTTAACCAAAGAGCGCAATAAGGGCATGGTATATTTACTATAAGTTCTGTATTAAAACATCAGCAATAGGGAAATAAATGAAAATTTTACTTACAGGGTGTGCTGGTTTTATCGGGATGCACACAGCATTGTCTTTTTTATTAGATGGGCTTGAGATAGTAGGCGTGGATAATCTTAATGATTATTATGATGTAAATTTAAAAAAAGCGCGTTTAGCAGGCTTATTGTCTGAGCCCAACTTTAAATTTTATGAATTAGACATCAGTGATAAAGATGCTATGAAAGCCTTATTTAATGATGAAAAACCAGACAAAGTTGTACATTTAGCAGCCCAAGCGGGGGTCCGTTATTCTCTGATAAACCCTCATGCGTATATTGATTCAAATATACAAGGCTTTATGAATATATTAGAAGGATGTCGCTATAACGAGGTAGCCCACCTGGTCTATGCCAGCAGTTCAAGTGTCTATGGAAGTAACACCTGTCTGCCCTTCGATGAATCACAAAACATCGATCATCCAATCAGTTTGTATGCCGTTACCAAAAAAGCCAACGAACTTATGGCCCACTCATACAGTCATTTGTTTAAACTTCCAACCACAGGCTTACGATTCTTTACAGTCTATGGTCCTTGGGGCCGGCCTGATATGGCTTTATTTAAGTTTACCCAAGCGATAATGGCAGGAAAACAGATTGATATTTTCAATCATGGTAAAATGGTTAGAGATTTCACATACATTGATGATATTGTTGAGGGTATTGTACGAATCATACATAAACCAGCTACACCAGACAAAACTTTTAACCCTCTGATACCAGATCCGGCTATAAGCGATGCCCCGTATAAGATTTTTAACATTGGTAATAATAATCCTATTCCTTTAATGTCTTATATTGAAGCCTTAGAATCAGCCTTAGGTAAGGAGGCAAAAAAAAATTATCTGCCTATGCAAGCAGGAGATGTGCCTGCCACAGCTTCAGATACACAAGCTCTGAATCAATGGATTGGATTTAAGCCAAATACATCTATTTCAAAAGGTATTGAGAATTTTGTTCATTGGTATCGTGCTTACTATAAGACTGATGAGCGTGTTTATTCAGTTGTGAATTGACGAAATCAGCTATTCGTAGGTATGATTGCATTCATACCGCAACAAGGTTATCAAGATTTTTGCTATGTGATCATTGGGTATACGTAAAAAAATAATATAGTGCATTTATAGGTAAACAGAAGCTTAAGGTTCCACCTTAGGAGGATAGAAGATTCCAAGCTGTGATTTTGCTGTAGTACCTATAATTTTATTTGGCATGTATTTAGTATTGATTGATAGATTCAAGGGAAATGATTATGAGTATGAGTATGGAAGAACCTGATGATTCCACCTCAATTTGTACTTCAAGTATGTTGCTATCAGAGGCTAAACATGCCTATGAATCGAATAAAGACAATCTTCGTCTGCTGGATAAATATATTCAATTATTGATCAAACATAATGAACTCTCCACTGCCAAATTCCTCATAAGTGACTCACTTTTGCTGAAAAAACTCAATGTTGAATCAGGTCTTGTGCATGCGCATCTCTTGTATAAGCTAAAGCAATATGACGATGCTGACGGCATGTTCATAGACTTAATTTCAAAATTTCCAGACCATATACCCTTGAAAATGGTGTATGCGCAAACATTAAAAAAGCGAAGAAAATTAATCAAAGCCTATAAACTCATTCAAGATATAAATCCAAACAATTTAGATAGAAAACAATCAATTGTTTATCAGGACATACGCACTATTTATAGATTAGTAGAAATGAGAGAAGCACGTGCTTTAAGGGATGAAGATGATTTTGGTATTTTATCAATGAAGCATGCAATTTTATATTTTAAAGATGTGCAAACCAAACCACATATTCCCAATCAACTCGGAAAAATCTCTTTAATCACTGGCTCATTAGGCCCAGGTGGTGCTGAAAGGCAACTGTGTTTAACAGCCATTAATATCAATAAAAAAGTAAAAAGTGCCTCATCTGTTGCCAACACCACCATCACTGAAGAAGTAGATGTATTGATCAATGTATTTGATTCTGATGATGATAAAGGTTTTTTTCTGCCCTTGTTAAAAGCACATGAAGTCTGCCTTTTTCAAATTAAAGATATGCCATCAATAGCCTTAGAAAACCTATCTTTAGGTTCTGAGACTTTGTTAACTTTGCTCAATGAAACTCCGAGCTCTATTAGATACGGTTTAAATAGACTGGTTGACTATTTTCGCAAGGCCAAAACCGAAGTCGCCTTCATTTGGCAAGATGGTGCCATCTTGTTTGCAGCCCTAGCTGCTCTGGTTGCAAGGGTACCTAGGATAGTATTAAATCTAAGGGGGTACCCACCCAGTGTGAGGCCTCATCTGTTTAAGCCAGAATATGAAATATTTTATCAATCCTTGGCCAATTTGCCTAATGTGTCCTTTGTAACGAATACGAAAGCTACAGCATTGGCCTACGCACAATGGTTAAATATACCTGCTCAACGTTTTAGCATCATATACAATGGAATCAATGCTGCACCGGTGATTGATGCAAATTACCAAGATGAAATATCCTGGGAAAAGTTTAATAATCAAACAATCGATGCATCAGAGACTATAGGCGGTGTTTTTCGTTTTGAAACTGATAAGCGTCCTATATTGTTCATACGGTTCATTAAACGCTATTTACACAAACATCCCAAAGCACGTTTTTTATTGATTGGAGAAGGTCGTTTACGTAAACAATGTATAGAATTGGCGGAAGAGCTAAAATTAGCCAACAGGATTCTTTTCGTTGGATTGAGTAAATCTGTGGGTTATTGGATGACAAAGATGGACGCTATGATATTACTGTCTTTATATGAAGGATTGCCTAATGTACTTATAGAAGCTCAATACATGGGAATTCCTGTCGTTTCAACCCCTGCCGGTGGTGCTTGCGAATGTTTCCTTGAAGGGGAAACAGGGTATATTTTAACTGAGGCCAAAGAACCTGATTTGTTTGAGGTTTGTCAAAAAGTGTCGCTTTTAATTCAATCCTTTAAATCAGATGGCAATTTGAAAAACAAAGCCAAAGATTTTGCTAATTCTAAATTTTCAATAGAGGGTATGGTGGAAAATACTATAAAATCTTTAACCAGGAAACCCTTTTCCCTATCTATGGAGCAATCAGTGTGCACAGAAACGACCTAAAAAGGTGGATTGCTTTTCCCATCTGTATACTCATTTTGCCCTGGTTAATCAGCTGTACAATACTGCCGCGCAGTGGTCCTTCTAAACATGATGTTTATAGTAGTAGTTATGGCAAAATCTCAATCATTCCAATCAGCTTGAAGGTAGCAGATATTACAAACAGGCAGACGAATTGCCCTTGGCTTATTTCAAAGCGAATGGATTACGACAGCTTAGGTATAGGTGATAAATTAGAGTTCAATATCTGGGAAAATGCATCAGAAGGCCTATATACGGGGAACAAAAAAGGTGTTGCTCATCTTGGCCCAATCCTTATTTCTGGTGCCGGCACCATTTCCCTACCTTATGTAGGTAAAGTAAAAGCCGAAGGATTCACCATTGACCAATTACAACAACACTTAAGGCTTATCTTAAAAAATAAAATAATGAACCCTCAAGTGGTTGTAAATAAAATAGAAGCTATAAGCAAACAAATAACCATACAAGGCGCTGTTTCAAAACCCGGCACTTTTGAAATCATGCCCGGTCGTTACGACTTACTTTCTTTGTTGGCCGAAGCAGGGGGGTCAACCTGCCCCGCTGAGTTAACACAAATAATGCTGGAACGACAGGGGAGGCAGTTTCATACAACACTGTTGAATATTTTCCAAAAACCTCATTTTAATATTGCACTTCACCCCAAAGATAACTTAGTTATCAGTGAAATAAACCGCTCCTTTACAGCGCTTGGTGCAACTGGTATTCAACACCTTATTAAATTTCCTAAAGATGAGTTATCCTTAATAGAAGCAATGGGTTTAGCTCGCGGTCTTAGTGATGAATTAGCCAACCCCTCCAGTGTTTTTTTACTAAGAACAGAAGAAAATCGATTGATAAGTGATTTGACCGGGCAAGACTGTAGTGAAGTATGTGAAGGAAGGTCTCCTGTTATTTATGAATTAAAGTTGCGGCAAATGCCATCTATCTATGCAGCACAGCAATTTAAAATAAGAGATGGCGACCTTATCCTTGCAACCAATGCGCCTTATACCAATGTTAAAAAAATACTTTCAAGCTTAAGCCCTGCGGTAGCCTTAGGGAGAACTTCTTTTTGATAGAATATGATGAATAACATAATAAGTACTCTGATTATAAAAGATATAAAATCTAGGTTTTCAGGTGAAAAACTGGCCTATTGTTGGGATCTCATCAATCCTTTGGCCTGGATTGGGGCGCTGATTGTTCTATTTTCGGTGATTGGAAAACAAGTGCCCATTTATACAGACATCATCAGCTTTTTGATTCCAGGTATGTTGGCTTATATTTTATTTAGAAACACAATCAAATCCGTCATGCGCTCTAGGAAAACCAGCCAATCCATTTTACATATTCAAAGCATCAGCTCAGATATAGTGATAGCAGCAGCAGCTTTGGTTGAATTACTCAATGGGCTTGTGATTTTTTTGGTGATAGTAATGCTTAATTATATTTTTTTTGATAAATTTGAATGCAATGACCTGTTAATCATGGTATTAGGGTATTTATTTGCTTGGTGTTCAGGCCTTGCTATAGGTAGTTTTACAGCTGAATTGAGCAATCTCTATCCAATGGTTGAAAAATTACTGCCCATTCTTTTAAGACCACTTTTTTGGTTTTCTGGCGTATTTTATACAGCAAATGAGTTGCCAGAATGGCTTTCTGACTTAGGATCAATGAATCCTTTGTTTCAGTCTATTGAAATGATTAGAGATGGGACTTTTTTTTGTTACCACTCTAGAATGTCAATCTATTATCAACCAGTATTATTCTTCATGGTAGTTTTGGGCCTTAGCTACTTAATTAGAATCCATAAACAGACATCATATGGGTGACTCCGTGCTTGGCTTTATAGATGGTACAAAGTATTTTAAAACTGTAAATGGGATCCAAGTTGTACTTAACAATGCCACTTTTTTGGTGGAGGCTCAGGATAAAATTGGCATACTCAGTGGCATTGGAGAGGGTAAAAGTACTGTCTTAAAAATCCTTTCTGGAATACAAACCCTGAACAGTGGCCTGTTTATTAAACAGAAAACCACCTGGCCTCTAGGCTTTGCGGGAGGGTTTCATCCCTTTCTTACAGCCGGTGAAAATATTAAAATCATTGCTCAATTAAATTATCTTGATCCCTTAGAAGTAAGTGTTTTTTGCCAGGATTTTGCGCAGTTATCAGATACCGAACTTCGTTTAAAAATGAGTGCTTTTTCTGGTAGTATGCGGGCAAAATTAGGATTTGCATTAAGCTTGGCTATGCCTTGTGATTTTTATTTGGCAGATGAAAAATTAAGTGTTGGTGATGAACATTTTAGAATGAAATGCACAGTGGCTTTGGAGATAAGATTAAAACAAGCTGGGTTGATACTGTTTTCTCGTAATCCCAAACTCACTCAAAGTATATGCACCAAGCATGGGGTGTTAAGAGATGGTAAAATAACGATGTACAATTCCCATGAAGAAACCTGTTATTTTTTTAAGGAAGGTAAAAGCCTGGCATAATCACCTATTACATGGACAAGGTATATAAATATTATGGATGATAATTGTGATGACACGACCACTTTGGATAAGAAAAAATTCAACGAAGAGCGGATTGAAGCTTGGAGAAAGCAGCGATTGGCTTCTGCCGAAAGTGCAGCTGAGGAGCGAAAACAAAAAGCTGAAACTGAGCGTGATATGCGGGTCAATGCCTTTAGACGTCAAAGACAAGAAGCTGTAGAAGTCCTAGAAAAAGAAAAAAAGGCGCAAGCAATTGAGAAACTTCCTTTTTTTGAAAAAATTAATGAAACCAAACAGAGCATCGTTTTTGAGCAGGCCCAAAGAAAACGACTTTTTCTCAAAAAACTGGCCATGTTACTAATGGCCTCCTTCTTGCTAACCTTGATGCTTCATTTTGTTACAACACCTTTCTATGAAGCAGAGGCTATAGTAACTATTAAAACCAACAGTGTTAACGAAAATAAAGCAAGTTCTTCTATTCTGCCCACATCCATCAGCCCTAATATCATGCAGAATATTTTTTCAGCTAGAGAATATATTTTTTCCCGTGAAATGATGCATAAGCTGGAGCAGGGTGAAGGATTTATAACTTATTTTAAAAACAAGGACATACACCTGCTCTCACGCCCATTTTCAAATCATATCACCGGAGGCGATGATTATGCTTATTTTAAAAGGCGTGTTAAGGTGGCGGTGGATATTCAAGAGGGACTATTACGAATCAAGGTACAGGCTAAAAGCCAAAACGATGCAAAACGGTTTTCTGAAGCATTGTTACATTATGCAGAAGACTGGGTCAATAACCTTTCTAATAGAATGTATGCAGATAAAATCACAGAAGCCAAAGAAAGCTTGAATCAAAGCGAAAGAAAATTGCAACTTGCTAGAAAGCGGATTGTTAATTTCCAAATTTCAAAACGCGATCTTAATCCACGTGAAACAATCGCGGCTTTGTATAATAATATAAATGAAATAAAAACAAAAACCAAAGAAGCGGAACGAGAAATCGCACTTTATAAAAGGGCCCAAGTTAACGATAGCCCCGTGGTTGATAAATTGAAGGCAAATCTGGTAGTGTTAAAACAACAACAGCATGGATTAAATGCCCGATTAGTCGATAAAGGCAAGTGGTCAATGAATAAAATATTATCAGGTTTTGAAAGTGCTTTGGTTGAAAGGGATGTGGCTGAAAAAGAATGGGAAACCTCGCTCCAATCTCTTGAGCGCATTAAAACGGAGGTCTTCAATCAAAAACAATATTTTCTAACGGTGGTACCGCCTATTACCTCACCACAGCCTATAGAGCCACAATTGATAAAATTATTTTTCTTAATACTGATGGTTTTGTATGTAGCCATGAGCTTACTGACTTTGGTTAAAACGACTATGATCATTTCGATGAAAAATTAATGCAATCTCAAGATATAAACAGTCTGGATGGTACAATTCATACAGCCAACTGGCCAGAAGCTCTGAAAATCCTGCTAGGCATGGAAACAACAAGGGCCTTGTCCTTCTCAGAGCAAAAAATGCTTGCTATGATTTACTTTAATTTACATCAATACGACAAAGGGTTTACATACTTACAACAAGTAGTATGGGGTAATTACTCTGACTGTACTTGGTTACGTCGCATGGTGATAGCCCCTTTAATCAAAGCAAAGAATTTCATCTGGGCAGTTCATGTATTAGAGTTAATTATAAAACACCATCCCTCATCCCTTTTGGACTTAAGGACTTTAAGCAGTGTTCTTATTAGGCAAAACAAACGTGCAGAAGGCTGTGTTTATTTAGAGCAAGTGCGTAGGCTTGTGCCGGAAGATTATGAGTTGGTTGCTCAATTGATTCAACTTAAATTTCAAGACAACAAACAAGAAGAAGCACTTACCTTAGCTCAGCAATATGAATACGCTTATGCATCGAGTGAGCGCCTATTAAAAATAGCCTTGAAAACTTTATCTAAGTCCAAAAAAATTGAAACATGCATTCAAATCATCACAGCTTTGGATTTCTCTAAGGTCGCATTAGATGTTGGGTTGTTGTCAGCACAAATTGCTTTTGAGGGTAAATGTCACAGGTTGGCACAGACTATCTGCAATCAATTACTCACTTTGGGGCATCAGGATGCATATCTGTATCTGATATCAGCTAAAACACTTCTTGCATCCGGTGGGGATGACCTTACAGCCATTTCGTTTTTAAAAAAAGCATATGAAATTGACAAAGATCACATACAGGTAAACAGCGTTTTAGGCGACTTATTATTCAATAAAGGACTGTACGCGCAATCATTACCTTATCTCGATAAACTTAAAGCAATACTACCTTCCAATGCCCATACGCGATTGCTCCTTGCCAGAGCATTAAAATTTACAGGACAGTATGAAAAGGCTGCCGATGAAATGCTGGCATTGGGTAAATTACAACCTGATTCTTTAAAATTGAAACGGTATACTGCTTCTGCATTGGCACAAGCTGGACGCCATGATGAGGCAAAACACCACTTTGAGAAAAGTATTTCCATTCGAGCTAAAACACTTGCACCTACTTTTGAAGCAGGCCTCACCAATTTCGATCATCAGTTAGAAAGTTTAAAATTACCTAAAGCTCGTTTTGATTGGTTATGGAACATAATCACATCTCATGGGACAATAGACCCAATCCAGCAAACCATAATAGAAAAATCCATCAAATGGGTGAATTTGCTTGATCATTTTTTAATAGATTGGTTAGAGTGTATGCCAGATAAAGCAGATGAAGCCATGGTTTTGTTTGAAGATTTATCTGATATATACACAACTTTGCATGATACCCTCAACAGCGGAAAAGGGGTGATCCTATCAGGAGCACATGTAGGTCCTATGTTCGCAATTCCTTTAGCCTTAGAATTAATTGGACTACCACACAAATGGCTTGCCTCTACACCCAGTATTTCATCCCTGGCCTATAGGCAGACTTTGATTTCTACTAGTGAAAATACAGAAACACAAGTAGTCCGCCGTATCCTCAAATCCTTAAGTAAAGGTGAAATAACGGCTCTAGCCGTTGATGGTGCTATGAGCCCTTCAGCACCTAAAAGGGTCTTTGAAAATCAAAAAGTAACTTATTCTGATTTTGCTGCTAAGATAAGTTACCGTACCCAGGCCCCGTCTTTTTTTATCAGTAGTTTGTGGAAACAAAATAGATTTTATCTACAATTAGAAGCATTACCTCAGCCCATGGAAGAAGAAACCATGGATGCCTTTTGTTCAAGATGGACCAATTGCTTCTTTGTTTGCTTGCGAAAGTATCTAACTGACAATCCCAGTAACGCGCGATTGAGTGGTGGATTTTGGCGGCATATACATTAGCAAATCCTTAAAATAATGGCAGTCTCTCCAGGTCTATGAGCAATAAAATCATCTACTATAATTTCATTCTTCTTGACATAACCTGGTATTACATGAGTCATTGAGCATTTTTTTGCGGAAATAAAGTATAAAGGCCGGAAAAATCATGAGTATTATGCCAGCTAAGAATATGTAACGAAAATGTGTTGCGCCCCCTATATCCATAGATGCTTCTGGGGGCATAAACCCCACAACTAGGGTAATTCCACAGCCAATCAGCCCTAAGGTACAAGTCAGATAATATCCCAAGAGACCACCGGGAATTGAAAAAGGTCGGTCTAGGTGTTTAAATTTATGTTTTAAATGCCATGCAGCAATAAACATCAGCACGTACATCATGATATATAGCTCAGTACTTAAAGATGTGAATAGCCAATAAATGGCATTGACACTTGGGAATAGCAAAAATCCGCTGCAGAGCAAAGATACCAGTATAGCCTGTAAAAGTAGAATTCTTGAGGCAACACCATAAGAATTTTTACGAGACAACCAATTGGGTAAAAAGCCATTGTCAGCAGCCTGTAATAGTCCTTTAGCAGGAGAAATGATCCAATTCACCATACCTCCCAGACTACCAATCAGCAATAATATAACTACAACAGGCATCAATGAAGTCAAATGATAAGCGGTGAGAAAATTATTAAAAGCTTGCATAACCCCATCCACCAAATTGATTTGATCATGGGGTAGCACAAAAGCAATGGCAAGGGATCCAAATATCATTGTGGCTAATATTATAATGACAGAAATAAGCATGGCTTTAGGGAAATTACGTTGCGGATCTTGAATATTGCGAACATGTACTGCTGCTAACTCCATACCAAGAAAGGCCGTAATGATGGCGGTCAGTGAGGCCCAAGAATGGATATCTTTTAAATGTGGTATTAAATTGTTAAGACGAATTTCTATAGCAATGGGGTGACCTTGAAGGACCCACAGGATGGCTAAAAAGATGATAAAACACATGGGTATAATCATTCCAACGACCGCACAAATACTTGCAAAGCCAGCAGATGCTCGCAAACCTGCCAATCCTAAAAAGGTCAAGGACCAAAAGACCACTAAAATAACACTGATTAAGTAATATTTATTTTGGGTAAGTGCAGGGTCGATTAAATAAGCAAATGTTGCTGCAATAAAGGACAATATGGTTGGGAACCAGACCATGCTGTTGATCCATTGTAACCAGACTGTGAAAAAAGCCACATTTTCACCAAAAGCATGTTTTACCCAACTATAAACGCCCCCTTCTTCTTCTGGCCAAGTAGAAGACAATTCCGCGGAAATGAGCGCTACAGGGATAAGAAATACCAGCGCTGAAAAAATAAAGAAAAAAATAAGGGATGGACCGAATACAGCAGTTAAAGGCAAATTTCGAATACTGTCAATTGCGCCGGTGATTAACAAAACCAATGCTAATATTGATATTTTCTCTGAAGACCAAGCTTTCATTAAATATAGTTCCATGCATGCTGGCCTGTAACCACTTTAGTAACAGGACGAAGAGTTAAGTTTTGATAGCGTGTAACTTTTCCTTTCCAATAATGAACATTATAGAGCAAAATATGCACGGATTACATCTTTATTCAATATTTAAACTCCTTGCCCTGTCTTCACAGTATCACAGGGATCCTCATCGCTTAGTTCATTGATATCAAATTTACTTACAGGGCTTTTAAAAGGTGTACTTTTTGCGAGATCTCTATATTTGAAGAATGAGTCTTGGGAACACCTATGGTTTGGAGAGCCAGGAGTAAAATGACTCTGGGGCCTTGCAAAAGAAGTTTCTTTGCCTGCTCCAAACTTTGAGTTGGATTCAAACAACTTATCCCCCGGAAACATCAGAGAATGTCTTTTCTCAGGGGTTTGCAAGGTTAAGCTTGATCTAGTATTTGCATCTGAGGCTCTGCGCTGGGGTAAATACCCCATGTAATTGGATTGTGGTGGACGTATTTTTTTTAATTCCTGGAGTTCATAGTCATTATGTATTATCTGCATTTTAGCTATTAATTTATTTTTATTATCAGCACTATTAGATTTATTGGCATAATGTTGGGCTGCTTGAACAATTAAAATGGCACCCACAATGCCTAAGCTTACGATAATGCCCGGAATGAAGCACCAAGCTGCGATGAGACCTGCAAGAACTAAGGCCCCTGTAAAATTGATGAGTGCTGCACGTCGATGTTTTCTAGATTCATAGTCAACTCTAGCAATTTTAATGTTTTGAGCATAATTTTTGCCTGTTGAAGCTAATATCTTTTTTTCTTCATTATATCGTATGTGATTTTCAATACCTAAAAATAGTTCTTTGCACACATCAATCACTGAAGCAGCTATAAATAATCCTGCAATCAAGGGACTCATAATAGCAGCGCTTGAAATCCAAAGCCCATAGGCTGTCATATTAAATGTAATATTTGAAACTAGGAAAAAAAGATCTCGTATTTTTGCAAAATTTGTTTTGTTCAACTCACAGTAGTAATTTTGCCTAAGCTTAAATAGGGCTACCGTTGCGGTGTAAACTAGGCCTATAATTGTTAGATCGATGGTTGCAATTAAAACAGTTTGTAAAGGAGGCACAAGAAAGCTTATTAAAGCTAAGCCTACAATGCAAAGCCCCATAAGTAATAATTGTAATTTACTAAAAGCCACCCTTTTATTAATAAGCTCAATCACATGTTTTAGTTTATAGGAGGGATTTTTTTCATATACTTCATTTAAAAATTGTTGAACTGTTAATTTGGGATCAAAATATAAAATCCATTCATTTTTATTTATATTTAAACTCTCAAATAACTGCTCAATGTGTTTTTCTATGTCAGGGTCTAAACCAATTGAGATCAGTCTAAAATCTCTATTAGCCGCACTTCTATTGACAGCCAGTAAAATATATTTTTCAAATTTTCGTTCTGCATTGACATCTTCAGGTGTTGCTTTCAAATACCTGTTGATTTGTTCAAGACTGACTAATAGTGAATTATAATGAATATGTCTGCTCAAATTTTACCTCACAATCCCACGGGTTGATTGATTTAATGCTGTAATCATAGGAATAACTTCAGGGCAATCGGACTGCATTAATTCAAGCTCAGCCAGAGCTTGTTCAACAGTAAAGCCTTTGCGAAAAATTATTTTATAAGCGCGGCGTAAATAATCAATCGCCGAAGACGAAAATCCCCGCCTTCGTAATCCTACAGTATTGATGCCACAGGCAGATGTATTGTGCCCAGCAATCATAACATAGGGCAATACATCTTTAGTAACGTAGGTGGCCCGTGCTATAAAAGCATAAACACCCACATGACAAAATTGATGTACCGCTGCATAAGCCCCTATAATGGCATAATCGTCTAATATTACATGCCCCGATAAGGCTGAATAATTCACCATGATGATTTGGTCACCAACAACACAATCATGACCAATATGACAATAAGCCATGAAAAAATTATTATTACCAATCGTAGTCAGGCCACCACCTTTGACGGTACCACGACTTAACATACAATATTCTCGAATGATGTTGTTATCGCCAATTTCTAATCGCGTGGGTTCACCTTTATAGGTGATATCTTGAGGCTCATCGCCAATGGATGCAAATTGAAAAATTTTATTATTTTTTCCAATTTTGGTTGGCCCTTCAATAACGACATGCGGTCCTATCCATGTATTTTCCCCAATGTCGACATCAGAACCTATAAAGCTCCCTGGGCCCACAGTTACCCCTTGTGCTAATTTCGCAGATGGGTGAATTATTGCTCGGTCGTCTATCACTGTTTAATTTCCTTCGCGGCACTTAATAAGTCTGCAGAACAGGCAATTTTATCACCTACATAGGCTTCACCATGAAGGCGCCAAAAATCCCCTTTTTGTTTGATAAGTTTGACTTCTAAACGCAATTGATCACCAGGAATTACAATCTGCTTGAATCTTGCATTATCAATACCTGCAAAATAATAAATCACATTATACCCTTCTTTGGGTCGTTTTGACAAACTCCATAAAACACCACTTGCCTGAGCAAGCGCTTCTAGGATTAAAACACCTGGCATAATGGGATTGCCAGGAAAGTGACCAACGAAAAAGTGCTCATTTACAGTCACATTTTTAATGGCAATTATATGTTCACAAGTTTTATATTCTAACACTCTGTCGATTAAAAGGAAAGGATAACGATGGGGCAATAAGTTCAGAATTTGATTAATATCTACAGTTTCATTCATAGTTGACTCTCTTTTAATCAGTAAATCTTGAAAAGAAGTCTCATTATCTTGGTTTAAGTCCTGGGAATCAATAGAGTTTTATTCGGTTGTTCTTACAAAATATGCTCTAATCCATAAATCAAGGTTTTTAATTCTGAAACTTTTTTACAAGCCAATAGGACACCTGGCATAAAGCATGCTCTATCTATACTCGTGTGGGTTAAGGACAGGGTTTCACCTACATTGCCGAAAAGGACTTGTTGTTGAGCAAGCACACCCGGTAACCTAAGCGAATGTATGTTTATATTTTGTACCAATGCCCCACGTGCACCAGGTACCAATTCTTTCAGCGGCAGATCATTTTTGGGCATTTTTCTCGCCAAACTTATCATTTCAGCAGTTTTAAGGGCCGTACCTGAGGGGGCATCTAATTTGTTCTGATGATGTGCTTCTATGATTTCAACTTCTGATAGATAGTAAGCTGCCTTTGCCGAGAACATCATCATTAATACAGCAGCAATAGAAAAATTAGGAGCAATGATGCCACCCAATTGTTGTTGCTGACACTGTTTTGTAAGTTCATTGATCTGAATAACATCAAGGCCCGAGGCACCAATCACAGGATGTGCTCCTTGATTGATGATGATGAGGCTATTTTCATAAACACAATCTGCACGTGTAAGTTCCACTACAATACTGGCCTTTGTTTTTTGAATGGCTTGAGCCAAATTATCTTTTCTACCAAGTGCTGCAACCAATTCAAATTGATCATGATTTTCTAGTGTTTTACAAGCTAAGGTACCCATTCGCCCTTGGGCTCCATTGACAATAACGCGTGTTGACATGATTTCTCCAATCTCCTTAGGAATTGTTTTTTTTATCAGCATTTATAAGACGCAAAGCCCAAGCTGAGGCAAAAGGCCAGCCTACTAAAGTTACTTGCATAACCAAGGCAATCATTGCTCCTGGGGGATTGTTGTACAAAAGTATGACAATCCATGGAAATAAACAGGCCATTATACTCATCAAAATACGTTTCATAGTGCATCCTCAATCAGTAAGAGCAAAATTATTATACTCAAGATACTTCAAATTGATAGGATCTGTTACTATAGGTGAGTATTCAAATTTAACTCAAAAGCTACTACAATAAGCATTTTTAAAATCCATGATAATATACAAGGTATTCGAATGAGCAATCAGGAACTACACCCCCGCACCGTTGTCCTTAATAAAACCCAAAAAAATCTCTCAAAAAAAGCGCGTTTAGATGCATTGTTGTGGCTTGCTGCAAATTTCCCGAAGGCATTTGACAATTCTGTGCGTATCCAGCCTTTGAAGATAGGCATTATGGAAGATATTTTGCTTTATGCCGATAAAGCATTTGAAGCTGGGGTGTCTAAAAGTAAGCTCAGAGAAGCGGTGGTGTTATTTACACGGCGTCTTGATTATTTAACCTGTTTAAAAGCTAGAGAAATGCGAATAGACTTAGAAGGTAGGGCTGTCGCCGAAGTAACCATAGAAGAAGCACAACATGCAGCTGCCAAAATAAAAAAACGTGTTGAAAAAAGTATTAGAAATGCTAGAAAAAACATGACTGACATTTCTGATACAAATCATATAGAGTCCTTTAAAAAAGCAGCTTACAATCATACAAAATCTTCAAGCCCCCCACAAATGCCTTTAATTACAGATGATTATTTACCAATTTACCCGGCAAGAGCCCCAGTCTTTACGGAACAAACAGTAAAAAGCTCATCGGTTGTGGTAAAACACAAAACAACAAGACAATTTGATCCCAATGTGGTCGCTCGATTAAAAGAAAAACTGGGTTTATCTCGAATTATTGAAAAAAAAGAAACCACGGATTGATGTGAATCTCAAGGATTTAAGATTCAAATAGCCCATTGAATCCGTATGGCTTAATAAAAGGAGTTATCAACATGCCATATACCATTCCACATTATTTTGGTGGACAGCTGGTTAATGAACCAAGCAGTCAGACGCATTCTATTTACAATCCAGCGCTTGGCGAGGTCATAGCGCACCTGTCTTTTGCATCAAAATCTATGGTTGATAAAGCTGTTGCTTTGGCGGTGGAAGCAGCAGTGCCCTGGTCGGTAACGCCTTCGTCCAAAAGAGCACACATTCTTTTCAAATTCCGAGATTTATTAATCATAAATGAAAATGAGCTTGCGGCCATTGTAACTCGTGAGCATGGTAAAACGCTTGAAGATGCTAAAGGCTCCATCAGTCGAGCTGTAGAAGTATTGGAATATCACTGTGGTATCGTTAATCAATTGAAAGGTAGTTTTACCTCAGAAGTAACACGAGACATTGATTGCCATACTTTTAGACAGCCTCTGGGTGTGTGTGTAGGCGTTTCGCCCTTTAATTTTCCAGTGATGGTACCCATTTGGATGATGATTCCTGCCATTGCCTGTGGCAATTGCTTTATTCTGAAACCATCAGAACAAGACCCCTCCGTGGTTGTGCGACTATGCGAATTATTGAGTGATGCAGGGTTACCCCCAGGGGTTGCAAATTGTCTTCATGGAGATAAAAACACTGTACAACAACTGATTGAACACCCAGACATCGCCGCTGTGACCGCAGTTGGCTCCACCCCGGTTGCTGAGCATATTTATAGTACAGCCACGGCAAGGGGCAAACGTGCGCATACATTTGGCAGTGCTAAAAACCATTGTGTGGTTATGCCAGATGCAGACTTTGGACAGGCCGCATCTGCCATTGTAGGGGCAGCTTATGGCTCTGCAGGGGAGCGTTGCATGGCCATATCTGTGGTGGTTGCTGTTGGAAATGATACAGCGGACGCATTGATTGCTAAAATGGCACCGCAAATTCGCGCCATTCGCATCAATGCTGGGGATATTGCAGGTACTGATATGGGGCCTTTGATTACCTCTGTGCATAGGCAGCGTGTTTTGGATGCAATAGAGCAGGGTGTGCAGGAAGGCGCGCGATTGATTATTGATGGACGTTCTTTTAAACACCCTCAATACCCCCAAGGGTATTTTATTGGGCCTTGTCTATTCGATGAAGTCAATGACAACATGTCCATTTATTTAGAGGAAATCTTTGGCCCTGTTTTAGTGGTTTTAAGGGTTAATACCTTTGAAGATGCATTGACTTTGGTGAATAAACATCAATATGGCAATGGTACAGCCCTATTCACCCGGGACGGTGCTTGTGCTCGGGCATACAGTAAAAGTGTGCAAGTGGGCATGGTGGGTATCAATATACCCATACCTGTACCCATTGCAAGCCATCCCTTTGGCGGCTGGAAGCGCTCGGCTTTTGGGGACACCAACATGCATGGTGAAGAGAGCATACATTTTTACACAAAACTTAAAACGGTCACCAGTAGATGGCCTACCACGGGAATAAATGAAAGTCTCTACTCAATGCCCACACACAAATAGACAGTCTTGGAGGATACGATGGCAAACATAGGATTTGTTGGCTTAGGTCACATGGGCTTGCCTATGGCCTGTAATTTGATACAGGCAGGACACAGGGTCATAGGCTTTGATTTGCAAACAAGTGCTGTGGCGCAATTGGCAGCAGCAGGTGGAGTGGCGGCATCTGAATTATGCGAGGTTGCCAAGAACCAAGACTTTCTCATTACCATGTTGCAAACCGGGCAACAAGTTTTGCAAGTTTGCAGCCCATCCCAAGGATTGTTTAAGGATGCCCCCAAGGGCTGCTTGCATATTGATTGTTCAACGATTGATGTGCAATCAAGTCAGCAAGTCCATGATTTGGCTACAAATCACCAGTTGGAGGCGCTAGATGCCCCTGTATCTGGTGGGGTAGCTGGTGCTCAGGCTGGAACCTTGACTTTTATGGTGGGAGGGGGGGATGAAAGCTTTGCTAAGGCCAAGCCGCTTTTGTCTTGTATGGGACAAAAAGTCATACATGCCGGGCCCTCAGGTAGTGGTCAAGCTGCAAAAATCTGTAACAATATGATACTTGGAATCTCTATGATTGCAGTGGCTGAAGCCTTTGTATTAGCCCAAGCCCTGGGGTTGTCTGCGCAAAAATTATTTGAAGTAGTAAGCAATGCCTCAGGTCAATGCTGGACTATGTCTAAATATGTGCCGGTTCCGGGTGTATTAGACAATGTGCCAGCGGACCATGCATATGAACCTGGTTTTGCCGCCTTGATGATGTTAAAAGATTTAAGCCTAAGTCAGCAGTGTGCAAAATCGGTACAAGTTGAAACCCAATTGGGAGCCAAAGCCCAGGCCTTGTATCAAGATTTTATTGATAAAGGGTTTGGGGATTTGGATTTTTCAGCAATCATTCAACAGATAAAACACAGATCATAAGGTATGTACATGCGCCCAGAAAGTACGTCAACCACCGCAAGTCTGACCCAATTCTGGTCTGAGATTGCCACCCAATACATAGACTGGATTCAACCCTGGAATAGTATTTGCTCTGGTGAATTTGAAAATGGAGATGTGGCCTGGTTTCGAGGTGGTTTACTCAATGTGTCCGTCAATTGTTTGGACAGACACTTGCCATACAAAGCACAGCAACCTGCCATTATTTGGGAAGGGGATGAAGACAACGACCAAATTACCTTAAATTTTGCTCAATTACATGCTGAAGTCTGTCGTATGAGTAATGCATTTAAACAGCTTGGTGTAAAAAAGGGTGATGTAGTGGGTATTTATCTGCCTATGATACCAGAAGCCGCCATTGCCATGCTGGCTTGTGCTCGAATTGGGGCCGTTCATACGGTCGTTTTTGCAGGATTTTCATCTCAGTCATTAAAAAATAGGCTGGTAGATTCTCAATGCACCTTTCTCGTCACTGCAAATGCCTATACTCGAGGCGGAACCCTTTTTTTATTAAAAGAACAGGCCGACAGCGCCTGCATAGATTTGCCTATTCAATGTTTGATCATTAAGAGTCATTCAGTTGCCGTTGCCTTTGATAAAAAAAAGGATCATTGGTGGCATGAAATTAGGTCATCGTGCTCACCACAGTGTGATCCAGAGCCCATGGAAGCAGAAGATCCTTTGTTTATACTCTACACTTCTGGTAGTACTGGCCAGCCCAAGGGATTGGTGCATACCACCGGGGGGTACCTTGTGCAGGTCGCATATACCCATCAATTGGTTTTTGGGTGTAATGAAACCGATGTTTTTTGGTGCACAGCGGATGTGGGTTGGATAACAGGTCATAGTTACCTTGTCTATGGCCCTTTGTGTAACGGAATCACCACCTTGATGTATTCAGGCATCCCAACTTGGCCCAATGCTGGCAGATATTGGCAAATCATTGATAGGCATCGAGTCACGGTTTTATATACCTCACCTACGGCAATCCGAACTTTAAAGCGGGCAGGAGATGACTGGCTAAAACACAGCTCCAGAACCTCTTTGCGGTTATTAGGCAGTGTAGGTGAGCCAATCAATCCTGAAGCATGGAGCTGGTTTCACCAGAAAGTTGGTCATAAAAGATGCCCAATTGTAGATACCTGGTGGCAAACGGAAACGGGTTCGATAATGATAAGTCCTGATATAACAAAGGTACAAAAGCCAGGTGCCGCAGGCCAGCCCATTCCTGGACTGGTGGTAACTTTACTTGATGAGCATGACAAGGAATTATTAGGGGTTGCTCAGGGTACTTTAGCCATCAAATACCCATGGCCTGCAATGGCGAGAACCATCTTGGGTGATCATAGGCGTTATCTACAGACCTATTTTTCTAAAGGCTATTATCAGACTGGAGATGGTGCAAAAAGAGATGCTGGGGGTGATTATTGGATAACTGGTCGTGTAGATGATGTTTTAAATGTTTCAGGGCATCGTTTAGGCACAGCTGAAATTGAAAGTGCCTTGGCCAGTCATGCTTCAGTTGCCGAAGCCGCCGTCGTAGGCATTCCGCATGATATCAAGGGGCAGGGTATCTATGCTTTTATCTGTTTAAAACATGATGCGCATGTAGATTTTACTCAATTAAAGCAACATGTAAGTGAGGTGCTTAGTCCCATAGCCAAACCAGATGTTATTCAATTTGTAAGCGATCTGCCAAAAACCCGCTCTGGTAAAATTATGCGACGTATTCTACGAAAAATTGCCAGCCAGGAAGTCAAAACCCCAGAAGAATTTGGAGATTTGTCAACTTTGGCCAACCCACAAATCATTGAAGCATTATTTGAGCATAAATCCACATGACCGAAGGCCTTTGCTATAGTTTAGGTTCAAATGAAATTTTTTTGATTGATACAGATAAATTGATGAGCATTACAATGGATAGGCTTCCTTTTCAGCAAAATTAATTGTGTTCAGTAATAAGTAACAACCAATGTTGCCCGGATGAGCACAGTGTCATACGGGTTAGATTCGCGCACAAGCGTAGTACATAGGCTTTAAGATTTACTATTTCGTCTGTGTCTTTTTTTTAGGAGCCGCTTTAGATTTTTTCTTGTTCATGCTCTCTTTCAATAAAGAGATAAAATCTATCACTGCATCGTTGCTGGGTGAGGCTGTAGCTTTCTTGCTGTCTTGTTTGCTAGAGGATTTGATTTGTTCATCCAACCATTTGCTCAGTGTATCGCGGTATTCGTTATTATATTTTTCAGGATTCCAGTCAGTAGTCATGTCCTTGATTAGATCGGTTGCCATTTTGATTTCTTTATCTGAAATTTTATAGGTTTTAATATCACCAGTGGGTAAATTTAATTCTGCTTCAGAACGAATATCTTCTTGAAAATGAATGAGAAATAACAATAAACTGTTATGATGGGGCATGATGAGGCTTAGATATTCTTTGGTGCGAAGGATGGTTTTAGCTACCCCAACTTTATTGGTCTTTTTCAAGGCTTCTCGTAGTAATACGTAAGCTTTTTTATTTTTTCCTTCAGAAATTAAATAATAGGGCTTGGCATAATACAAAGTATCGATCTCCTCGTAATTTACAAATTCTTCTATTTCAATTGTTTTAAAAAGCTCTGGACTTGCCTTTTCAAAGGCCGCTTCATTTACTATGATGTAGTTCCCTTTATTGTATTCATAGCCTTTGACGATGTCGTTCCAACCAACCTCCTTTCCCGTTACTTCATCAACTCGTTGATAGCGAACCCGTGCCTTAGTTTTGGAATTGAGCAAATGAAAATGAATGTCGTTGTTTTCCTCGGTTGATACCAAGGAGACAGGAATTGATACCAAACCAAAAGAAATATCACCTTTCCAAATTGAACGCGCCATCAATACTCTCCCTGATGTAAGTAGATGTAATAAAAACACCTGGCCTTTGTTTAATTTTATATCATTTGCAGAAAATATTTAGGAAAAATATAAAATACTTTTTTATCTCCTCTTATTTGTAATAAATAATAGCGGAATTCATTGACGAATAATCCCATATGCTAGACAGTGAACAAGAATTGGTATACTCTGATTTTATCCAGAAGTTCACTATAATGAGGTTAATTTACTTTAACCTGTACAATAATGATTCTAAAATACATACCCAATATCTTGACACTGCTTCGATTGGTTTTAATCATCCCCTTTTTGATATTCTTATACCAAAAAGCTTATGTTTATGCCTTTTATACCTTTGTATTTGCGGGCTTAAGCGATGGCTTGGATGGCTGGCTTGCTCGATATTTTAATTGGCAAAGTTTTTTTGGATCCTTTGCTGATCCGCTTGCCGATAAATTATTAGTCGCCACAAGCTTTATTTCTCTGGCTTTTATTGGTGCTTTGCCCTGGTGGTTGGTAAGTTTGGTTTTTCTTCGTGATTTCACAATTTCTATGGGTGTTGTAGCCTGGTACTGGTTTATCAGACAAAAAATCAATTTTGAACCTACCTTGCTGTCTAAGTTTAATACTATTTTACAATTGGGTCTGGTTGTTTTCTGTCTGTTTGAACTTGCTTATAATCAATTTCATTATTATGTAATCAACACACTCATAGCCATAACGGCTGTGACTACCACCACAAGTTTCATCGATTACCTTTGGGCTTGGGGGACAAAAGCCGCTTTGGTCAAAGAAACTCCTTAATGAATAAACAATTAGCTTTAGCAATCCAACTGAGTGATGAGGCGAGGCTTGAGGACTTTGATTGGAAAGGTAATGCTCTATTGCGCCAACAATTATCAGATATGCTGACTTTAAAGACTGATAGGTTGTTGTATTTATGGGGTCCCAATGCCTGTGGTAAATCACATGTATTACAAGCCTGTTGCCAAGCTGTTTATGCCCATGGATCTGCAATTTATTTGCCTTTGAATATTTTAAAAGAATGGGGCCCCCAAACGCTTGAGGGTTTAGAGGAGCAAACCTTAATCTGTATCGATGACATAGATTCAATTGCCACGGATCCCAATTGGGAAGAAGCTTTGTTTCATTTTTATAATAAAATCAGAGATATGGACAAAAGCTTACTTATCATTTCTGGTAAGCAGGCCCCAACGAACGCACCTATAGTGCTGCCAGATCTGCGCTCTAGATTAAGTTGGGGTATGGTTATACAAGTCAACGAGCTAACAGATGAAGAAAAAATAAATACCCTTAAAAGCCATGCTTTCAAACGAGGGTTTGATTTATCTAAAAGTGTGGGCCAATTTCTATTAAATCGGTGTTCGCGAAATATGCACGATTTGCTGCAACTGCTTAACCGCTTAGACAATGCATCACTGGCAGCTCAAAGAAAAATAACCATTCCTTTTGTAAAAGAAGTTTTGAATCTTTAGAAGACTTAAGCTTTGTGGCATGCCCTGGTTAAACATTTCCTTGGATTATTTATAAAAACTTGGGTAAAATTCATAACCAATATTACCCTATGATATTACAAACTATGGATTATTATGCCCAACGCTGTTATCAGTGGCACTGGTAGTTATTTGCCAAAACGAGTTTTAACCAATGCCCAGCTTGAAACCATGCTAGATACCAGCGATGAATGGATTCAATCACGCTCTGGCATCAGCAATCGACGAATTGCTGATGCATCTGAAACCACCTCTTTTATGGCCAGTGCTGCGGCAATTCATGCGCTTGAAGCCTCAGGCATTGACTCTGAAAAAATAGACATGATTCTAGTAGCAACCTGTACGCCTGATCATTTTTTCCCTAATGTGGCCTGCCATGTGCAACAGTCATTGAAGACTTCTCGTACCATTCCAGCCCTTGATATCAATGTGGCTTGTAGTGGGTTTATTTATGCTTTAGATGTGGCAAAGCAGTATATTACTGCAGGCGCTGCTAAACATGTGTTGGTTATTGGAAGTGAAACCATGTCAAAGACTGTTGACTGGACCGATCGCACAACTTGTGTATTATTCGGGGATGGTGCAGGTGCTGTGGTGTTAAGCGCAGGCGATGAGCCTGGCATCCTTGGTAGTGTCCTGCATGCATCTTTCGATGAAAAAAAATTGTTAACCTATGAAAATTACACCATGGAAGATAAAAAATCGCTGGTGGGTATGAAGGGAAATGAAGTATTTAAGATAGCTGTTAATTTGATGTCCGAGGTGGTTGATGAAATTTTAGCGGCTTGCAAAATACAAGCATCCGACATTACTTGGCTTGTACCCCATCAGGCCAATATTCGTATCATCCATGCAATTGCAAAAAAATTATCAATGCCACTTTCACAAGTGGTGGTAACCATTCAAAATCATGGGAATACCTCAGCCGCATCCATTCCTTTGGCACTAGATACCGCGGTTCGGGCCTCTCAAATTAAGCGCGGGGATGTGTTACTACTTGAATCATTCGGTGGCGGGATTGCTTGGGGCGCTACTGCAATTTGTTACTAAGCTGAAAGCACTTTCGAAGGTGTAAAGGCATCTATTTTTTAATATGAATACCTCACATTACATTCTCCTACGAACTGTGCCGGCGACAGTCTATAAAAAACAACTATTTAAAGCTGTCATTTTGAGCAATAAAATTCTATGATGGGTGCTATACTTCGCGCGCGAAGCTATTAGAGTTTTATTTTCTGAAAAAACTGCTTAAGGATTGAGCCATGCAAATAACGACCAAAAACCATAAGTTAATGATAAGAATACTGATAGGGATGTTAACCTGTCTGCTATGGACCACAACACAGGCCGCGGAGCCGTTGTGGACAATCGTTCCTGCCCCTGGGGTCCCTGGGAACAATCCTACCCAGACCGTGCCAGAAAATGGGACAGCTACCGTGCAGTATGCGGTGCAAAATCAGTCAGCGAAACCTAAAAGATTAGTGATTCAGGCAATGCCTGGTATTGCCCAGACCTCACCTTGTCAACTGGCTCCTAAAGGGCAAGTGGGCAGTACCTGTACTTTGAATCTTTTAATTACAGGCAGTGCACTGCCAAAAAGCGGCATCCATGGAGGACCTGTACTGTGTCTGGCTAATTCCGATGGTAGCCCGAATCCCAATCAATGTTATCAACCAAGCAGCGCCAATATTTTACACATTTCAAAAGGCTCTGCTGCAGGTGTCCAGATTGCGGCAAACCCCACCGTCTTGAATTTTGTGGCGGGAAGTAATGGAGTAGTAACAATAACCAATAGTATTGCCTCCTTTGAGTCTGCATCCAATGTGGTTGCGACAATTCCAGGAGGAAGTAACATCAGTGTACAAAGCTCCACATGTGGAACGAGTCTTGCGATTGGAGCAAGCTGTACCATTACTTTTACTGCTCCAACAGCAGAGGGCCCCACTAATATTAGCATTAGCGGCAGCAACACCAATGCCGCCAACGTTGCAGTGACGGTCACACCCGTCCTGATGGCAACAATCAGCATCAGTCCGACTACATTACAATTTTCTGTGAACTCAACGGGAAATATCACCATAACCAATAGTGTAAGCTCGCCAGTTGCGGCAGAGAATGTTGTTGCAACAATTCCGGCAGGCAGTAACATCAGTATACAAAGTACCACATGCGGGGCGAGCCTTGCGATTGGAGCAAGCTGTACCATTACTTTTACCTCAAACACACAAGAGGGACCAACAACCATTCCCGTCACCGGGGATAATACCAATACGGCAAGTGTCGATGTCACCGTAAGTAGTCAGCCACAGATAAACATTACGAGTCCTATACAGCAAAACAGGGTCGTTACCGTATCTTCCATGACCTCCTTTTCTTTGGAAATCACCAATGATGCGGCCAGTGCCGTCAATGCTGATGCAATTACAGTGAGCAACAAAACTTTCTGCCCCAATCTGTCTGTTGTTAGCAGTAACTGCATGAGTGTTGCACCCGGTGCCAGCTGTATGCTGGAATTGACTTCCAATACGCCTTACGCACCATGTACCATTACAATTAAGGGTAGTAATACTAATAGCCCACAAACTTTGATTGCTTTTTCTTATTTAGGCGGGTTGGTATTTCAGGAAAGCGGAGGGAGTGGCAAAGTAGTCATCGATGCGGCCTCAGGCTCTTTTACTCAATGGACGAATGGGTTTTCTAATATAAGTGGCGCTACAGACCCGAATAATGGAGAAGCTAATACTGATGCTATTGTCAATGATGCAACCTGTCAGATAGGTGATCCCCTTTGCGCGGCCAGAAGATGTCGAAATATTGGCCCGGAATGGTATCTTCCTGCATCGAATGAGCTGCTTGCGGTCTATAATGCGCTATGTTCCGACGCTACAATCCCTTGTAACTTTGGCGGCTTTTTAGGCACCGGTTACTGGAATTCAACACAAATGAGCCTATTCACAGCAGGTGTTCTATTTTTTCCATCTGGGATTAGCGACGGTGATAACAAGACCGTAAATCATCGTATCCGTTGTATCCAGGCTTTTCCCTAGACCCTTTATAGCATTTCTTATGAGGCGGTTAAGATCCGCCTCATGACTTTTCCCAAAGAATGATGAAAGTGTAATACTAAGGCTGTGAATACACTGCTGAGGTGAGAAAATGTGTACCAAAACACGGTCGGGGTGTGCTATCTATCGAGCTTATTACAGGACCATCCCCCATTGCAAGCGGCCTTTAATCCAGTGCTCACTAAGGTATAACACTAGACCGCGTATTACATAAGAGCTCAAAACATCAAAGCGTTTTCAACATTTCCTTCAAGCCTGACAAATGTGATTTTGCCAGTTTCTTTGATTGTAGTTCATTGGGTGCTCCATGTTTGCCAAACCATTCTAGACTGTTTTGAGGTAATTCCTCTAGAAATCGACTGGGTTGGCAATCTTGAAGCTCCCCACCTCGTCGTCTTTGCCTAGCAAGGCTAAAGCAAATCCCTTTTTGCGCCCTGGTAATACCAACATAGGCAAGACGGCGTTCTTCTTGAATTTGTTCCTCTTCAGTACTTGCATGGTGTGGAAGCAAGTCTTCTTCCATGCCAACAAGGTAAACATAAGGAAACTCCAAACCCTTGGCTGCATGCAGGGTCATCAACTGCAGGGTATTGTTGTCTTGTTCAGATTGTTCAAGGATATCAATTAAAATCAGTTTGTTAATCACATCTACCAGACTTTGTCCTGGTTTTTTTTCTAATAATCGACCAACCCAGTCTATTAATTCCCAAACATTGTCCATGATTTTTTGAGCTTTTGCCGGACTGTCGCATTGTTCATAAATGTGTGTTTCATAACCACATTCTTCTATCATTTGTTTCAAAGACTCAACCACACAGTCTGATACAAGTTTTTGTTTTATCCCTTCAAACCAAGTTTTAAATGTATTTAAACAAGACCGTGGTTTTTCAGTGAGGTGTTCGCTTAGAGCCAGATGATCTGCTGCTATATAAAGGCTTAAACCACGCCTTTGTGCATATAGTCCCAAGGCATCAAGACTTGCATCGCCAATACCGCGCTTAGGTGTATTGATAACCCTCAAAAAGGCTGCATCATCTTTCTCATTGCAAAGTAGTTTTAAATAGGCAAAGGCATCTTTGACCTCGGCCTTGGCAAACCAGGACTGACCCCCACTGATTCGATAAGGAATTCCATGATGCTTGAGCACTTTTTCAAACACTCGCGATTGGTGATTGCCTCTGTATAATAAAGCATAATCGCCATACTCATGACCCGTACGTAATTTGTGACTGATTAAATCAGCCACAACATATTCCGCTTCATCCATTTCATCTTTACAAGTAATGACTCTTAATAATTCTCCTGCACCCAGTTCACTCCATAATTTTTTTTCAAACACATGGGGATTTTGTGTAATGAGCTGGTTCGCAGCTTGTAAAATCCGTGAAGTAGAGCGATAGTTTTGTTCAAGCTTGATTACTTTTAGGTGTGGATAGTCTTGTTGTAATTGCTTTAAATTTTCAGGTTTGGCCCCACGCCAGGCATAGATAGATTGATCATCATCCCCAACCACTGTGAACTGCGCACGTAGGCCAACCAATTTTTTAACCAATGTATACTGGCTTGTATTAGAATCTTGATATTCATCAATCAACAAATGGCGTATCTTATTTTGCCAATACTCTAATACATCGGGGTGATGGGTGAGCAAATCGACTGGGATTCGTATAAGATCGTCAAAATCAACTGCATTATAAGATTTCAAGGCCTGCTGATATTTTGGATACATAAGGGCTGCTTCTTCGGATATAGCAGTAGGCACTTGCAATTGCTCATGACAGCCGACCAGATTATTTTTCCATAAAGAAATCTGTTGCTGTATTTGCAGAAGATAGTCGCGTTCATACGCTTTATTGGAAGGTAAAAACCCACGTAAAATTTGCAGTGCGTCTTCTGCATCAAAAATTGAAAATCCTTTTTTTAATCCACACAATTCTGAGGAACGTTTAATGATGCTTAAACCCAAAGTATGAAAGGTTGCAACCTTCAAACCTCGGCGTCTATCAATAGGTATACGTGCTGCAATCCGAGTTTTCATCTCATTTGCAGCTTTATTGGTAAAGGTTACAGCATAAATAGACGATGCAGCATAGGCACAGGTATGAATTAAATAATCTATTTTTTGAATAATTACTCGAGTTTTGCCACTACCCGCACCTGCCAATACCAACAAAGGACCGCTGATATAGTGCACTGCTGCCATCTGTTGGTTATTTAACATACGCTACAAGGTTATAAAAAAGAAGCATTATCTCTTAGCATATCTGTTAGAGCAATGCCTAATTTGAGGATCGGATAACAACAGGGTCTTCATGATCTTCTGGTTTTTTTTCTATAACCCAGGGACTTACTTCAGGTTGTGGAGCTAACTCTGGTTCTTCAATTCCAAAGATAACCCGGTCAATGGTTTTAAAGAAAGGTTTAAAAAAGCCATCGTGATTGTGTTTCATGATAAATCCTATTCTTATTTGGGGGATTTCTAAATCATAGCTTAAGATGGGTATTTTGGTAGAAAATCCAACCTTTTTTAAGGATAAATTATAATGAAGTCTTGTCCTTTTTTGAGCAATCCGCTTTTTTTAAGTTTCTTTGAAAATCAATGCCACATCTATGGGGTCAAAACCATAGCTTTGGTTACAAAAATCACAGGTGACTTCCAGCTCTTTTCGACTTTTCAATAATTCCAGGGCATCTTGTTCACCCAGTACTCTAACCACTTGTTTCATTTTATCTGGAGTACAACGGCATTTAAACTGCGTGGGGCGACTATCAAATAAACGAAGCTCGGTCTCGTTATATAAACGATACAGTAGGGTCTGATTATCTAAAGTGAGTAACTCTTCTTCGGTAACAGTTTGACCCAATTGCACAGCATATTCCCAAAATTGTTCTCTTTCTATGGACGCATCACTTGGCATTAACTGTAATAACAGTCCAGCGGCACAATCATCATTAACTGCCAGCCAAACACCTGTTGTGATTTGTTCTGACTGTGCAAAATAGTTCATCAAATTCTCACTCATTTCTGAGGATTCGATGGAGACCATGCTTTGGTAGGTTTGGGCCTGAGCGTCTTGGTTGATGGTCAACATCATTTTCCCTGTTAAGAAAGCCTTATCATAGTCTTCATCGGTTAAGGATTCTTCAAATTGCGCCAAAGCGCGAATATTTAAATCATGGTCACATTGTACAAGTATTAGAGAAAGTCTTTTATCACCTTGGAATTGTAGACTTAAACTGCCTTCAAATTTAATGCTGCTGGTCAATAGTAAACATGAGACCATGGCCTCTGCTAGCATAATTTTTACTCGTGGAGGGTAATTGCGTTGAGACATAATGGTTTTAAAGGTATTGTTGATATGGACTATTTCGCCACGAATGTGCGCATGTTCAAATATAAAGCGTTGTAGGCTATCAATTTCTCTCATTTAAAGGGCTCAGTGTCAAATTTTTTAGATGTTATCACAAAAGCCATACAGGCCCAAACTGGAGGCTGCCTTGGTCTTAAAGCATCCAGTTTAGGTAAGGACAATAATACTCAACCAGTTAAAAACAGTATCATTGTAAGCCGGATCGGATCCCCCATTCAGAACCCCCTAAGATGGTAGTATCAGTGCGCATGGCTTGTAATATTTTCTTTAAGGATATAAATTGCTCACTTAGTTGGAAATATAAGTTTGCCGATTGCTGCTCTTGTAACTCGCTTACGGTTAAATAGGCAGCTTGCCCCATATCGGAAAAATAACTAAGATTTACATGGCGTCGTTCAGCCATGCCTGGGAATAAGCCGCAAAATAATAAACTTTTATCGCCCACCTCGCGTAATAAATCTCTTTGAAGAAGACGAGGTTTATTAACAGATCGTAAAAAATCCAGTGAAACGATAGATTCTAGTACTGTTGGTTTTTGAGCAAAACGCATCAATAGGAATACCAAGTAACTTTCAGTGTTTTCATTAAGGATAAGACGCGTTGTGTTCTGCGCTTCATTTACTAAAGTATACCATTGACTTATATCCGTGGGATGCAGAATAAGTTTCCTCATATCAGTCTCCTGAAGTTTACAACTGCCTTACTATGAGTGTAGCAAAACTTATACCAATATATGTTTCCCATCTTATGCATTGAGTGTATAATGTTAAATCTATGAACAAATGAGCGGTTTTTCTTTTCATTTCCCACCATTTCCAAGTACAAGGCTATTTATGATTCAACAAATAAGAAACATTGCCATCATCGCACATGTCGATCATGGTAAAACCACTTTAGTAGATAAACTATTAGAACAAACAGGCACCTTGAAAGAAAGAGGACCTAAGGTAGAGCGCATGATGGATTCCAATGACTTGGAAAAGGAACGCGGTATTACCATTCTTGCTAAAAATACTTGTGTATATTGGAAAGATCATCAAATCAACATCGTTGACACCCCGGGACATGCGGATTTTGGTGGGGAAGTAGAGCGAATCTTATCAATGGTAGACAGCGTACTTCTACTGGTGGATGCCGTTGATGGACCTATGCCACAAACACGGTTTGTAACTCAAAAAGCCTTTGCTCGCGGTTTAAATCCGATTGTGGTAATAAATAAAATTGACAGACCAGGTGCGCGGCCTCATTGGGTTATGGATCAAGTATTTGATTTGTTCGATAATTTAGGTGCCAACGATGTGCAGCTAGATTTTCCGGTTGTCTATACTTCAGCCTTAAATGGATATGCGAAACTTGATTTAGAAGATGAAACCACCGACATGAGTGCTTTACTACAAACCATCATCGACAGGGTAAAAGCACCAGAGGTGAATGCTGATGGTCCGTTCCAGATGCAGATCAGTACATTAGATTATTCATCTTATGTAGGCACCATAGGGATCGGTCGAATTTCACGGGGTCAAATCAAAGTTAAGAGTGCTGTAAAAATCATTGATAAAGAAGGCAATATACGTTCAGGACGTATCTTACAATTATTGGGTTTCAAAGGTTTGGAGCGTGTTGAAATTGAAGAAGCCAGTGCAGGTAATATTATTGCTGTGACTGGCATAGAAGGTCTAAATATTTCAGATACTATTTGTGATCCCTCTTTGGTTGAAGCCTTACCACCATTGACTGTGGATGAGCCAACCATCAGCATGACTTTCCAAGTGAATGATTCTCCTCTTGCAGGGCAAGAAGGCAAATACGTGACTTCTAGAAAAATTCGCGAACGGTTAGACACCGAATTATTACATAATGTAGCCTTAAAAGTTGAAAATTCAGACGATCCTGATAAATTTCGGGTGTCGGGTCGAGGTGAATTACATTTATCTATCTTGATTGAAACCATGCGACGCGAGGGCTATGAGTTGGCCATCAGCAAGCCGGAGGTTATCATTAGAGAAATTGACGGTGTACCACATGAACCCTATGAACGTGTGACCGTAGACGTAGAAGAAAATAATCAGGGCACCATCATGGAAAAAATGGGTGAACGGCGCGGTGATCTGCAAAACATGGTGCCAGATGGCAAAGGCCGGGTTCGTTTAGACTACATAATACCTACGCGCGGATTGATTGGCTTTCATAACGAATTTTTATCCTGTACTTCTGGTACCGGGCTGATGTATCACGTGTTTGATCATTATGGACCAGCTATCAAAGGTCGTATTGGTAAGCGTGCCAATGGTGTATTAATTGCCAATTGCCAGGGAACAGCCCGAGGATTTGCCTTGTTTAATTTACAGGAAAGAGGTAAATTATTTCTCGAGCCTCAATCCACTTGTTATGAGGGGATGATTGTTGGACTCCACGCCCGTGACAACGATTTGGTCGTCAATGTAACCAAAGAAAAACAATTGACCAATATGCGCGCCTCTGGTACAGATGAAAATATCATCTTAACGCCGGCATTAAAATATTCTTTGGAGCAAGCCCTTGAGTTTATCGACGATGATGAGTTGGTTGAGGTGACACCCTTGTCTATTCGTTTACGTAAAAAATCTTTAAAAGAAACCGATAGGAAAAAGGCCTCTCGCGCTCACAATGAAGAATAAGCATGAAACAACCATTTAAACGCGTTATTTTATATGCTCGCCAGCATAGAGCAAATCAAGAAGTAAATGAAAGTTTGCAACGGTTGGTAAGTTTTTTAAAAGTACAGGACTTTGATATTTATCAAGACATTGAAACCATTGGTTTTGATCTGGATATCCCTTTGTTACCCCGGGAGTCTATGGGTGAAAAACAAGATTTGATTGTGGTGGTCGGTGGTGATGGTAGTTTACTCTCTGCAGCACGTATGGCTATAAAAGTGAATACACCTGTTATTGGTATCAACCGTGGTCGCTTGGGTTTTCTTACAGACATATCGCCCCATGATATTGAAACCCAACTTGGCAGTGTTCTAAAAGGTGAATACACCGAAGAAAACCGATTTTTATTACACACCCGCATATACGATGATCAAATGACATATTTTGATGGTGATTCATTAAATGATGTTGTTTTAAGTCGAGGCCGTGAAACCCATCTAATAGAATTTGACGTCTTTATCAATCAACAACTTGTGGGTCACTTTCGTTCTGATGGTATCATATTGTCTACACCTACTGGTTCTACGGCCTACTCTTTATCAGCGGGAGGTCCTATCATGCACCCTGAGCTAAATGCCATTGTGTTGGTGCCTATGTTTTCTCACACTTTGAGCTCACGTCCCTTGGTCATCGATGGACAGGCTCATATTGAATTACATATCAGCGAAAGCAATGAGACCGAGTTACGAATCAGCTGTGATGGCCACGAATCTACAATTGTAAAGCCTGGTCAAAAAGTTTCAATTGAAAAAAATGGACAACAATTACGGTTACTCCATCCCTTAGACTATCAATATTATGATACATTACGTAGTAAACTTGGATGGGAATCTAGATATCAGGGATAATCATGCTCACCACCTTATGTATTAAAAATTTTGCCATTGTGCATCAACTCGAATTAGATTTTACTAAAGGAATGACTGCATTTACCGGTGAGACTGGGGCTGGAAAATCCATCATGATAGATGCCCTTTTATTGGCCTTAGGCGGGCGGGCAGAAGCATCTGTGGTAAGACCCGGTGAAGCATTGTGTGATATTACAGCAAGTTTTACTTATGATAATAATTCAGAAACTGCAAACTGGTTGGCACAGCACGAACTTGCAACAGAAGAGGGCAATACCCTATATCTTAGACGCATCATCTATGCAGAGGGTCGCTCCAAAGCATACATCAATGCACACCCCTTTCCCTTACAAAAAATCAAAGATTTGAGTGAATCATTGGTCCATTTACATGGCCAGCATCAACATCAAACACTGATGCAACACCCTACTCATAGACAACAATTAGACCAATACGCACAACATCATGATTTATTGAATGAGGTAGCGCACCTTTATAAACAACACAATCAGATCAAACAAACTATCAATAAAGTATCAGACCAAAGTCAACAAGTAGATAAAGTTCAATTATTACAATTTCAATTGAATGAATTATCAAATTTGAATTTGCAAGCAGGTGAGCTTCAATCTTTGCATCAAGAACATCAAATTTTAAATCATGCCAAAGACTATTTAGAGCATAGCCAGACCATTCAAAGCTTGTTAAGCAGTGAAGACAAAGATGATATGTGCTCTATATTAAATCATATTTTACAAGTTATTGCACAATTGCCTCAAACCCATCCTCAAATTAAAAATGCCCAAGAGCTCATCAACAGCGCATTGATTCACTGTGGAGAGGCCATTGATGAAATTAAACAATTTGCAGGAGAAGTACAGCTTGATCCGGAGCGATTGCATGACATAGAAGAACGAATGACTGCCATTCATGCCTTAGGTCGTAAATACCATATTGATAGCAACTTACTGCCTCAATTAACTGCTCAATTAAAAAAACAGCTACAAGACATTCAAGATTCTCAAAAGGTTCTAGATACTTTGAAACAAGAACTTAAAGAAGTGCAGTCTGCTTACCATAAAGCTGCATTAAGTCTTCGATCTTCCAGACAGCTGTATGCTAAAAGATTAGCCGAAGATATCACCAGATACATTCATCAACTGGGCATGCCTAAAGGCTGGGTAGAGATTGAATTGACACCTTTGGAAAAAATGCATCCTCATGGCTTGGATAAGGTTGAATACAAAGTATGCACCAATCCTGGTATGGAGGTAGACAGTTTAAATAAAATTGCTTCAGGTGGTGAATTGTCACGAATTGGCTTAGCAATTCAAATGATTACCGCAAAACGTGGTTCAACGCCGACCTTGTTGTTTGATGAAGTGGATGTTGGCATTGGTGGCGCGACCGCAGCCCTTGTGGGTAAAATGTTAAGGCAACTGGGTGAGCGTTTACAAGTTTTTTGTGTAACCCATCAGCCTCAAGTGGCAGCCTTTGCTCACAATCATTATCAGGTTGAAAAAAATAGTGATGCCAAACAAACCACAACGCACATTCACTTACTGAATGTAGATAATAAAATCAGTGAAATTGCACGTATGCTGGGTGGTCTAAACATCACTGAGCAGAGCTTATCTCATGCAAGAGAATTGGTCGAAGAAAGCAATAGTCGCTTAACAGAGGCTTCCGATTAAAAAAATTTAATTTTTTTGATAAAAAAACAACAAATAAAAAAAAACCATGTTATAATGGGCTTGAACAATTTAGGAAAACAACATGTCAGAAAAAATACGCGGTACAGTTAAATGGTTTAATGAGTCCAAAGGTTTCGGTTTTATTGAAAGTGGCGGTAAAGATTATTTTGTGCATTTCAGCGCAATCTTAAGCAGTGGTTTCAAAACCCTTGCTGAAGGTGCAACTGTAATGTTCAAAGCTGGCAATGGACAAAAAGGTCCACAGGCAGAGGAAGTTGAAGTAGTCTAATTCATTATTTATTAGCCCCGTTCTATATTAAGATAGTAATATCTAGTCTAGAACGGGGTTTTTTTTGTTAAAATTTTAACAGAACCAAAACAATCAAGTAATACTGAATATTGAACGATGCTGGTGAACAAAATTGAGTTTTGTAATTACCTTTCTTTAATTCACATCTAATAGATTCCCAAAATCAACCCCATTTAAGGGTTGATTTTGGGTTTCTCAACTATCTAAAGACAAAGAGCAACTGGGTGATACAAGATCTAAAGCCGCATCTATCTCTTCAAGGGTTGTAGAAAATTGAGGTCTAATCTCACTCCTTTTTGACTTTACATTAGTTTAATTCAATATAAAAATCCCCACCTGACTAGAAACATCTGTATTTCTCAAAGTGGCGAGGTAGTGGCTAAAAACGTACGGGGAAAAAGAGCGGCGTTTAATAGGTTTTTTTGAAAAATATAAGAAGTTTGAGGGCTTATTTCAGGGCCTCTAGTTCTATAAACATAAAACTTGTCGTAGACCTTCATCTAATGCATCCAGGTCTTTATCCCTTACTATTTCTATTTCCTGTCTCAACAAACAACTCACCGAATTGAAACCACAACTTCACCTACTAATAAGCATTTTTTGCAATACATGCTTTTGATTTCCAGAGAAGACTTATATTATTAACAGCCTCTTCAAAACTTAAAAATATATCGCCTCCAGTTTTTTTGATCGCAGCAGGAATCATTAAATTTTCACAAAGAGTAAAGTTTTCTAAAGTTACACCGGTGATGTCAGTTACTCGACCATCTTTCTGTTCAATGATTTGATGATTATAATATTGTGCTACCCGTTTGCTATAATCCTGCTCCACATCGCCTTCATAATAACCAATGATTAAGGTATCCAAGGGTCGGAACTTAGCCTTGCAACTCATATAGCCCACTTCAAAAGCAGTTCCCACATCCATGGAAGGACTCCCATGCCAAGGTGTCATGTTTGCCAGTATAATCTGGCATTGATCCATTGAAGTTTCGTTGCCTTTGGAAATGTTATAAGCTGTTTCTTGATTTGGTTTAAAATCTGGGATCAGAGGGTCGAGCGGAAAATGTCCAATATAACCCGCAGCGGCCAACAGTTGTTTTTTATAGTTTCCAATGTCAATACAATTAGGCATAAAAACATCTGGTCCTGCTAGATATACTTGTAGTTTGGCATTTATATTGATGTTTGTATTTATCAGTGGTTCATCCACTGTTTTTTTAATCATTAACTTTTCTAGTAAGGACATACTATCTCTTAAAATTAGTGTACAGCTTAAGCCAAAAATGCCGGAATATTAATAATACACCTGGTCCCTTGTTTTTGTACTGTAGTAGATACATTTATTTTAGAGTTATTAATAACTCAGGAAGGGGCTTCTAAAGCCGGCTGTGCGGTTGCCCCAATTTCTTGAACCCTATGTCGGGTGGATAAAAACAGCAAGCCTGCTCCTGCTGCAATTGAAACTGCACCGGCCACTGCTAATAGAATTGGTGGTGCAAAAGCGATGGCTAATATGCCTCCAACAATGAGTAAACCTGCGAAATATTTTACTGCAGGATGATGGAGACATTGCAGAACCTGCATACAGAAAGTAGCCGTAACTGGCAATTTGTTAGTGCTGATTTGTGCTATTGAGCGTAAATCCTCAAGGTTCATAGTAGATGCTTGCTTAGGAGTAATAAGCCCTTCACGTAATTGGCTTAGACATTGAGTAAGTAGATATTCTAAATGCTTAGGGGTGCTCATAGCTAAAGCTTGTTCTACGGTAATAAGCTGTTCGCGTAAGGCAATTAGGCCAGATTCAGTTAGTAGCAGTTTTATATAAGAAGTGTTGGGTATAGATGCAATTTGCTTTATGGTAATCAATTGTTCACGTAATGCTATTAGGCCAGATTCAGTTAATACATAGTCTAACCAATAAAAGTTGGGCATGAGGGCTGCATCTTCTATGACAATTAGCTTTTCACGTAATGCAGTTAGGCCGTGTTCAGTTAAGAAAAATTTTAAATAATAAGCGCTTGGTATAGGTACTATTTGCTTTATGGTGATGAGTTGTTCACGTAATGCTATTAGCCCATGTTCGGTTAATAAATAACTTAAAAAATCAAAACCGACCGTTGCTACTTGCTCTATGGTAATAAGCTGTTCTCGTAATGCGGTTAGACCATGTGTAGTTAGTAAATGTTTTAAATAAAAAGCACTGGGGAAGGCTGCCGCTTGCTCTGGGGTAATGAGTTTTTCACGCAAAGCAGCTAGTCCATTTACAGTTAACAAATAGTGTACATAAAGAGAAGCTGGCATTGCTTTCGCTTGTTCAGGTGTTATCAGTTTCTCAAATAAGGCTATTAGTCCGAAACGATTCTCCAGGTAGATTAAAAGATCGGTTGGTATCAATGCAATCTGATCTTTTGTTAACAATTGATTAAGACGGTTTCCAATCTTGGAGTTTATAATCAACATGAGATTTTGTGCTGATGACAAGGTATATCCCGGAGTTTTCACTACTACCAGTTTACGAATATCAGGAATTAAGAGTCCCATTCCCCTGGTAAAGTTAGTATATGTTGTAGTCAATCGTATGTCATTATAGTGTAGTGATCGAGCGTCAAATGAAGACAAGGTGTAAGTTCTTGCCTGATTATATAAACCTTTGGATATTTGACCATATGTGGTTAGTACCTCAGCAAATGATAAAAATTTAAAAACAACAGGCCACAGGTCTGTTGGTAAACCAAGTTCGTAGCCTGCTGTGGCTCTATAGGGTTGAAGCATAGGATGAGCATATCCATTAGGTGGCAAAATATTTCCCGCAACCTCATTTGTGATAATGGGTTCTAAAGGAGTAGCTAAGCCATTGTGGCCAAGGTTTTCTAATGTAGGCATACGCACCTCAAACAATTTATAGTAATTTCATTGTACTCTTTCTTGATTAAGGGAATATTATCGCTTTAGCAAAATAGGATACACCCGGTATGTGTTACCCTTAAACTTTTTCCAATAGCAATTATTGGCAAGTGGAAAATTATGAAAAAAATGAATAAGAATGGTGGGCTGTTTAAAAAAAAATGAATAATTTAACAACACACGCATGGCTTAAAAACTTTTGTTTGTCTTCATTTTATGGTAGATATGTACATTAAAAAAAGATGGAGTTACATCGTGTCAATTAAAGCAGATAAGTGGATTGAAAAAATGGCCCTGGAACAGGATATGATTTACCCTTTTCAAGCGCGGCAGGTGCGGGAGAATGCGGGAGGGCGGGTTATTTCTTATGGGGTATCCAGCTATGGGTATGATGTGCGTTGCTCAAATGAATTTAAAGTGTTTACCAATATCAATTCGGTCATTGTTGATCCCAAAGCCTTTGATGAAAGCAGTTTTGTAGATGTATGTTCGGATGTCTGTATCATTCCTCCTAACTCCTTTGCTTTGGCTAGGACGGTGGAATATTTTCGTATTCCTCGAAACATATTGACCATTTGTCTTGGGAAATCCACCTATGCGCGATGTGGTATCATCGTCAATGTGACTCCGCTAGAACCAGAGTGGGAGGGGCATGTTACCTTAGAATTTTCCAATACAACCCCCTTACCTGCAAAAATTTACGCAAATGAAGGGGTGGCGCAAATTATTTTTTTAGAAGCCAGCGAAGTCTGTGCGGTGTCTTATCGCGATAAGAATGGAAAATATCAAGGTCAGACGGGTGTCACACTGCCCTGCGCTTAAGTTTGATAATTCAGTCCTTGAGGCTAAGTTAATAAAAATACTTAGCCTTCGCCTTAGCAAAGTCACCCCTAATCCTGAGGAAGTTCATGGGTGCTTTTAGAAGCATCTACGCGTTCGCGCAGTTCTTTCCCAGGCTTAAAATGTGGGCTGTATTTGGCTTGGGTCAAAACTTTCTCACCAGTTTTGGGATTGTGTGCGTTTCGTGGTGGCCTATAGTGTAGTGAAAAACTGCCAAAGCCGCGAATTTCTATGCGCTGGCCCTCTATGAGAGAGTTGCTCATAAGTTCTAACATCTTATTAATGCCATCGGCCACTTGCTTTTCACTCAGATGCATCATTCTAGCAGCAATGTGTTCAATGAGTTCCGATTTGATCATACCCACCTCGTTTGTCGAGTCTGCCACCAACATAAATAGGCTGACAATTTCCCTTTGTTTAGTTAAGTATAGACCGGGAATTAAAATATTCAATCTTTTCAAGCCAGTTAGTAGAAAATTGTTTTTTTTTGTGGGGTTTGATATCAAGTCTGTTTATAATATTGTTTAAAAGATTGTCTAAGAAAGTTCAAGGCAGGGCCTTTTTAGTGAGCAGCATCCCAATTAAGTCCGACGCCAACAGATACACGTAAAGGTACAGACAAGGTTACTACCTGTTCCATTATGTCACAAATTTTAGTTTTACACTGGTCTATGGCCTCTTCTCGTACTTCAAAAACCAATTCATCATGTACTTGCATGATCATTTTTGCTGGAGGGTTTGGTTGGGATTGTTGCCACTGGGCTATCTGTATCATGGCTTTTTTAATAATATCTGCAGCCGTGCCCTGCATAGGTGCATTGATTGCGGTGCGTTCGGCAGCCTTCCTGCGCATGATATTTTTTGTGTTGATTTCTGGTAAATACAGGCGTCTACCAAATAAGGTTTCTACATAGCCCAAGGCATGGGCTTGTTTTCGGGTACGTTCCATGTATTCAAGCACTTTTGGATACCGTTTAAAATACATGTCAATGTAATCTTGAGCTATTTGACGTTCCACCCCAATTTGTTTGGCTAAACCAAAAGCTGACATACCATAAATGAGACCGAAATTTACAGCTTTTGCACGTCGTCTTTGTTCGTGAGAGACTTCTGTTAAAGGTGTTTGGAAGATTTCGCTGGCCGTGGCTGTATGAATGTCCCAATCATTGGCAAAAGCTGTTAATAAAGTCTCATCTTGAGACAAGTGAGCCATTATCCTTAATTCAATTTGTGAATAATCTGCTGCTAAAATAACATGCCCCGGGGGTGGAATGAAGGCGGTGCGGATGAGTCGGCCTTCTTCGTTACGAATGGGAATGTTTTGTAAATTGGGCTCAGAGGAGGATAAACGCCCGGTGGCTGCAATTGCTTGATTATAAGATGTGTGAACCCGTTGGGTTTGAACATTGATTTTTTTAGGCAAGGCGTCAATATAGGTTGAGACCAATTTGGTTAGCCCACGATATTCAAGAATGACTGCTGCAATTCGATAGTCCAAGGCAAGTTCAGCAAGCACAGGTTCTGAGGTTGAGGCTTGTCCTTTGGGTGTTTTAGCTATGATGGGTAACTTTTGTTCTTCAAATAAAATTTCTTGTAACTGCTTTGGTGAATTTAGATTAAAAGGCTTTCCTGCTAGGGCCAAAGCTTCTTGTTCTAATTCATTGATTCGTTGCTTTAGTCGCAGGCCATGGGCTTGCAAGGTTGGGGAATCAATTAAAACACCCAGGCGTTCCATATCTGCAAGCACAGTTACCAGAGGCATTTCTACTTCATGAAATACCTTATGCAGGGATACTTCAATCAAAGGTAATAACTTTTGATGCAATTGCATCGCAAGTTTGGCCTGTTCCGTGGCGTAAATGGCTGCCTTGTGAACGGGTAATTGATTAAAAGGAAGTTGTCTGGCACCCTTACCGCTTACATCCTCTAGTGTATAGCTTTTATGGCCTAAATATTTTAAAGATAAGTTATCTAAATCATGGCGGCTTGCGCCGCTGTTTATTATGTAGGATTCAAGCATGATGTCATAAGCGATACCTTTTAAATGGATATCATGACTTTTGAGGATACAGTAAACAAATTTACTATTTTTACTGATTTTTTTAATAGCCGGATTTTCTAATAATGGTTTTAAGGCGGTTAAAACAGCTGTTTTGTCCAGTTGTGTTGTAGTCTCTGTATGCCCTAAAGGTATATATAAAGCTTGCGTTTCGTCAAAGGCCAGAGATATGCCTATCAATTCATTGACCATCACATCTGGACTCATGGTCTCAAGATGGATGCATACCATGGTGCATTGTGCCAGTTTCTCCAGGGCATGATTAAGTTGTTGTAGAGTGGTGATGATTTCAGGGTGAGATGATGATTCTAAGGACTCTTCAGACGACTTTGGTTGCGCTTGTTCAAGCACCTCTTTTAGCCAAAGTTTAAACTCAAAGGTTCGTATCAATTCGACCAAGCGTTCTTGCTTGACTGGTTTTAAGGTTAATCCTTCTAGTGTACATGGTAAGTCAACATCCGTCTTGATGGTTACAAGTTTTTTAGATAAAGGTAAATGGGGGATACTGGCCCGTAAACATTCACCGATTTTACCGCCTATTTTTTGGGCATTCACCATGAGGTTATCTAGGGTTTCATGTTCTTCAAGCCATTTAACTGCTGTTTTAGGTCCGCATTTGGTCACGCCTGGAATATTATCTGAGCTGTCGCCCACCAAGGTGAGGTAGTCAACCATTTGGGCAGGCAGGACCCCAAACTTGGATTTAACCCCTGCAATGTCCATGGTGTAGTTACTCATGGTATTGATAAGAGTGACATGCTCATTTACTAATTGCGCCAAATCCTTATCGCTGGTAGAAATAACCACAGGAATGCTTTGTGCGCTGGCAAGTCTTGCCAAAGTACCAATGACATCATCAGCCTCCACGCCCTCAATGATAAGCAAAGGTAAGCCCATGGCATCTAAAAGTTCAATCAGAGGTTGAAATTGCGATCGCAGTTCATCTGGCATTGAAGGTCTGTGTGCTTTGTAATCAGGATACCAATCGTTTCTAAAGGTTTTACCTTTAGCATCAAACACCACCGCAACTTCTGCGGGTTTATAGTCTTTTACTAGTTTTTTTATCATGTTAGCAACCCCATAAATTGCACCGGTTGCCTGACCCTGAGATGTTTTCAAAGGGGGAAGCGCATGAAAGGCACGAAAAAAATAAGAGGATGCATCAATGAGGACTAAAGGGGCTTTCATGTGTAATTGATCTCTTGTTCGGCTAGTTGCTTTTCAAGTTGATCCAATCTATTTGCTAAAGTTTTAATGTTTTTTTGAATGAGAGGAACCCTATTGGCAGCCAACTCATGTTTTAAAGCCAGTTCTCTAGGTCGTGCGGGATTGCCTAAGTAGATATTACCTGCTTTTAAATGTTTATTTGGAGGAACCCCTGTACGTGCTCCCAAAATTACGCCAGCATCGATTTTCACATGATCACTGACGCCAACATTGGCCGCAAAGATCACATTATCTCCACTGGTAGTACTTCCAGCAATGCCAGTAAATCCGCACAATATATTGTGTTTACCTAATTGTACCGAATGGGCTACTTGGACCAAGTTGTCAATTTTTGTGCCTTCACCAATGACGGTGGCCCCCATGGTGGCACGGTCTATGGCGGTATTGGCGCCAATTTCTACTTCATCATGTATAACAACATGGCCCACATGAGGCACTTTGAGATGTTTGCCATCGACATTGATATAACCAAACCCATCTGACCCAATGACTGTTGACGCATGTATGATAACCTTGGACCCAATTTGACAGTTGTCATACACCGTAACCTGAGAATGAATGGTTGTATTTGAACCTATGGTTACATTACTGCCAATATGTATGTGACTTTTCAAGATACAATTATCACCTATACTGGTTCCAGCTTCAATTACAACATAGGGACCTACATATACGCCTTCACCAATATCCACATTGTCTGCAACCACAGCACTTGGATGTATACCACAGGTTGGATTTACTGGTGCATGGAAGTGATTTAGTAACTGGATGAATGCTTTGAAAGCGTGAGGTACCTGAATTAAAGGTTTGTTAGACTGGGTAATGGACCTATTAACCAAGATGCAAGCAGCTGAGGATGCTTCTGCTATCTTCAAGCTAGAGTCACTATCAACAAAAATAAGGGCCCCAGGTTGAATATCATCGAGCGTTGATAGCCTGATTACTTTAATGGAATCATCACCTAAAACCACTCCTTGGACTAGGCTTGCAATATCGCGTAATGAACTGTTCATTGAGATCCTCTATGCTAAAAAAACAGGTCGATTATATACCCAAGAGGCTAGGAAATGCTACGAGTTAAAGGGCTTCATTTTACTTAAGCCCTATCATGCTTTGTCTCCAATTTGTTTTAACCTATATATTTTTTTAATACCAAAGCAGCATTGGCTCCGCCAAAGGCGAAATGGTTGGATAAAGCAATATAAATAGGCTTTGAACGAGCAACCTTGGGTATATAATCTAAATCACAGGCTGGGTCGGGATTTTGTAAATTGATGGTGGGTAACAATATATCATGTTGCAAACTTAAAGTTGTGGCAATGATTTCCATTGCACCTGCAGCACCAATGGCATGGCCTGTCATGGCTTTTTGAGCGGTGATTGGTATCTCATAGGCTCTTTCTTTAAAAACAGATTTTATTGTTTGCGTTTCAGTTAAGTCGTTTAATTGTGTTCCTGTACCATGGGCATTGATGTAGTGAACATCATTGATTGCAACCCTTGCATCATTTAATGCAGACAAAATAGCACGTGACTGGCCTTCTGAGTTTGGTGCGGTAATGTGGGATGCATCGCAACTGGCACCATAGCCAATAATTTCAGCAAAAATGGTGGCACCACGGGCCTTGGCTTGTTGCAATTCTTCGAGAATTAAGATCCCAGCGCCATCTGCCATTACCATACCGTCCCGATTCAGATCGAATGGTCGACTGGCTTTGGCCGGATTGTCGTTGTTTGAGGACATGATACGCAATTTACACCAGGCAGCCATGATGGATTCCCATACTAAGGATTCGGTGCCCCCACATAAAGCGGTGGTTAGTTTGCCTTGAGATATATGTTGATAGGCTGAGCCAATCGCCTCAGCTGAAGAAACGCAGGCATTTGAAATGGTTGAGTTTGGACCGCCCATACCAAAAACAATGGCCAAATGATTGGCAACTGAATTGGGCATACCTTTAATAACACTTAAGGGCGGAAGTTTTTTCCAGTGACCCTTAAAAAACACATCATAACTGGATTCCAACTCGGGATAACCACCCAAACTTGTACCAATATAGGTACCAGCACCGCGCAATTCTCCTGGCTCAAGACCTGCCGCTGCTATTGCCTGGCGTGCACAATATAAAGCGTATTGAGCAACTCTAGGATAACGCTCAACCTTGGTAAAGCCCTGTAGATGCTCAGCACCAAAGTCGGTTAATTCGCCTGCAATTTGAGTTGTGTAAGGCGAAGGATCATAGGACTGTATGGTTTTAATTCCACAAGCGCCCCTAGAGGCAGCAGTCCAAAAGGATTCAATCCCTATACCTATTGAAGAAGCAATCTCCATCCCTGTAACTACAACCCTTTTCTTCATCGTTAATCCCTTCGGTTTACAAAAAATGCTTTGTAAGCAATGATATGTCTTTGTCAGGTATCAGTGCAAGATCAAAGGAAAAGATTTAACCTTCAAAGTTTACTTCTGAGTTCATCAAGGGTTATTTTCCAATAATCACAAGCATTGGCTTTAACAAAACCCAACCTTGTATATAGATTTAATGCTCGTTCGTTTTTGGTTTCTACATCCAGACGAATGGTGGGCTTTCCTTCTATGAGCGCCAAATTGATGCAGTGAGCTATTAAAGAAGACCCAATGCCTTGACCTTGTAGCGAGGGAAGTACGGCAATATCTGATAAGGTAACCCCATCTGGCTGCCAGCGTAAATGGGCTTTTGCTATGGGCATGTTATTTTGTAAAAGCACAAAAATTTGGTAACTGCTATCTTGTAGTAAATAATTAAAGCGTTCTTGAGCTTCTATTTGTTTTTTAGAAAAACACACTTCATCTAAGTGAATGAGTGCTAAGACGTCACTTTCTTGCATCAGTCGAATGAAGGGCGAGGCTTCATAGTGCAACAAAGGACTTAATCGGTTTCTTTTCATATGATATTCAGTGTGAGTATAGGTAAAGGCTTCACGTGTTAGCCACCTATCATTCAAACCCGCAGGACTTGAGAAAATTAGAGTAGAAAAATTATAATTTTGAATCAAAGGTAAAATTAAACCCAATAATTTTTTTGCAAGCCCCTTTCGGCGTTCCTTGGGTGCAATCATTAAGGATATTTCAACTGCATTTTCATAAAAGAAAAATACACTTAAAAAACCAAGTAAGCGTTCTTGCTTGTAATATAAAAGGGCGCTGGGTAAAGTCCTTGGTTGAGCCAAAATATGGGTATACAAATTTGAAGAGTTAGAATCCTTTTTGATACAGGATGTTTGTAACTTTTTTAAGTCTTTCAACTGCTGTGTGTCTAATTGATGGGCGGTTATATACATAAACTGTTTCTTAGATAGTATTTATAATATTAAGAATAGCGTTATTTTTGTCAATTTGCAGTTTGTTTTTCCAATAAGTCCTATGCGCTTGATAAGTGCAGACACAGTTATAGGGGGCAAGCTCAATAAGAGATGGCCATTAAAAATAGAACTTCAAGACACCGACAATGATCTCTATGGTGATCAATACAATGATTATGATTTCTAAATTATGACTATGCTGATTTTGTAAATAAGTATTACACATATCAAAAATCTCATTTAAAGTATCTAAACGATGGTTGATTGCATTGATACGCCTTGGAATATGCAAGTATCGCTCTAACATGCTGAAATTTTCTGCAAGAATAGGGTGTTGCCAAAAATATTTTGGATGGTAAAGAAAATTTGAAATCAAGTTCATTTCACTCTTAGCACCTAATATTTCGCCAATAACCTGACTGATTTGTTGTCGGCTAATAGGCATTTTCCCTTGATGAGACAGGGCCTGAATCATTGGATTGTATTTTTCAATAAGCGCTTCTATGATGGTCTCAAAGTATTGTAATTTCACCGATTGTGAAAACCCATAAGACAAACTTAATTTTATTTCATCACTGTCTTCCTCAATGGTTAAACAGTCCACATCGAAGAAATCATGTGGTTCTATGGCGGTGGTATCGCCAATTTGATAATGGAATTCATCATGAACAGAAATTGCAACTGGTTTATCAACAAGCTTCTGAACATCTTTAACGTAGGCCTCCATCTCATATCGTTTGATGCCCCAAGAAACCAAGGTACCATTTTTAAAAATATACAAGGTTTGATGCGTATCATTAATGTTGTTTAATTTGAGTACGTCGCGGCTTTTCACTGAAGTGTATTCAGGGTGTGATTTTTTGATATAATTGTCCAGGCGAACTAGATCAATTGTTTGAGCAAGACAAAAACTTAAGCATTCCATGATTGGTAACCTGTAATAAAATAGACATGATGATAAATTGACTTAATTGACTTACAGATACTGAAAGTCGGGAAGACCTGTGTATTTGGTCTAATCAAACTGTACCATGTCATAAGACCTATTTGAACCCGCAAACATTCAAAAGAGGACTGATTGCGGGTTCGTAATTTAGGTTATTATATTACAAGTTGTCCGCAGTTTCACTACCTGAGTAATTTTTTTTCTTATCGCTGGCGCCACCTAGCCATTGTGGGCAGACTTCTAAGGTTCTTGCTATTTTATCTAATAAATCTTTGGCAGGCAGCGCATGGCCAAATATTAGAGAATAGGCTAAATGACCGGTAATACCAAAAACTTTAGAGACGGCTTTGCGTTTTTCAGCAAATTCTTCAGGAAATCCAAGCATGGCTAATTCGCGATTAAAGCGTTGTGAAAAGGTTTTACTGTTCATTTTCTCACTCCATGAAAAAATATTAGTAACGTCATCCTAACCCAAGTCAATTTGTCAATTTTTAAGTAGACATGAATGTTATAGCCGATTTTCTCTAAATAGCAAAGTTTTTTTTTAAGAAGTATACCCTTCCTTTCTTTGAAAATAGTTTAAATCCAAGTCACGTGCCGCTTTCACATCGTTTAAACGCTTAACAGGTAAGGTCTGTGGTGCATCTAATAGCTGTTTTGGATTAGTAGCCGCTTCTTGACGAATCATTTTCATCGCTTGTACAAAGCCATCTAATGTTTCTTTACTTTCAGTCTCAGTAGGCTCAATAAGTAAACATTCTGGAACAAGCAATGGAAAATAGGTGGTTGGTGCATGAAATCCATAATCTAAAAGGCGCTTGGCAATATCCATTGCGGTTACACCAAAGGCTTTTTTCTCAGGAACCAATGTTAAAATGAATTCATGAGAAGCACGTCTGCCAGGATAAGCTGGTGAATATCCTATTTTTGTGAGTTCTTTCAATAGATAATTCGCATTGAGTGTTGCATATTCAGAAACCCGCTGTAAACCTTCTTTACCTAGCACACACATATAAAAATAAGCACGTAAAAGAATACCGGCATTACCCATAAAACAAGACAAACGGCCAATGCTTTGAGGATAATCTTGATGCCTTGCCCATTGATATCCGGAGTCTGTCTTTTGTACAACCGGAAGGGGCATGAAAGGTATTAACCGTTTACCTACTGCTACAGGACCTGCACCTGGGCCACCCCCGCCATGGGGTGTAGCAAAGGTTTTATGTAAATTTAAATGAATCACATCAAAACCCATATCTCCTGGTCTAACTTTTCCTAAAATTGCGTTCAAATTAGCCCCATCATAGTATAACAAACCCCCGGCTTGATGAACCAGCATTGCAATTTCTTTTATTTGAGACATAAACAATCCCAAAGTGGAGGGATTGGTCAGCATAATGCCCGCAGTTTTAGGTCCTAATTTTGATTTTAATTCTTCTAAATTTATGTCGCCATTGGCACCTGTGGCTATTTCTACGACCTTGAAACCACACATAACAGCTGAGGCGGGATTGGTACCATGGGCGGCATCTGGTATCAGCATCTCGTCTCGCGCGCAATCGCCTCGGGATTGATGATAGGCTTTGATCATTGCAACACCTGCAAATTCGCCCTGAGAGCCTGCCATGGGGGTTAGAGACACCCCTGGAAGGCCTGTGATTTCTGAGATGTTGGTTTGTAGACGGTAAAGCGATTCTAAAAAACCCTGGCTGTCTTGTTCTAAGGCCAAGGGGTGTCTATTGATAAAGCCTGTCATAGAGGCAGCTTTGTGCACGCCACGAGGATTATATTTCATAGTACAAGAACCCAGCGGGTAAAAATGGGTGTCAATAGAAAAATTTTTATGTGATAAACGTGTGTAAAACCGGACCACTTCACCTTCAGGACAGGCTGGCCATCTAGGAGGACTTTTACGTTTCAAATGCTCAGGAATACTAAATTTGCTGTTTGTAATTTTTGGAGCTTGCGCTGCTGACCGTCTTCCTTCGCTAGATAATTCAAATATTAACATAAATTGCCTTCCGTATTTTGAATGAGCTTTTTTAGTTCTTCGCAGTGTTTCACCGGTGTAAATTCAGTAAATTGATAATCAGCTATTTCTGCTAAATAGTAGGGATCTTTTTCAAAAACAGACAATAAAAAATCTTTGTCATTGGTTGCTGCAATGATGATCCCACCGGTACGTGGCTTTAAAGGTCCCGAGGCTACCAATAAGCCCTGTTTATAGTAGTAATCAAGAAACTCTCTATGCGCTTGTAAATATTTGTCTACCTCGTTTAGGGCAGTTTTATAGGTGAGTTGTATTATAAACATGGGTTTCTTCCTTGTTTCATGATGTCAGCCAGTGCCTTTGCGTACGCTTGGATGTCTTGGGCGGTTCTCATTTCAGTAGCACAAACCAGCAGAGTATTGGGTAGTTGGGGATAATGGAAGGCGGGTGCGTATCCGCCCGCTATATGAGCTTGGGCTAATTGGGTTAAAATAGCATCTACAGGCTGATTAAATTGTAGCAGGGCTTCATGAAAATAAGGCGCATTAAAAACAAGGCTTACGCCTTCAATTTGAGTGAGAAGCTCAACCAGTTCATGGGTATTTTGATGACATTGACTTGCTACTCTTTGAAGGCCCTCAGCGCCCAAAAGGCTCATATGGATGGTTGCTGCTGTAACGAGTAAGCCTTGATTTGTACAAATATTCGATGTAGCCTTGGCGCGTCGAATGTGCTGTTCTCGTGCTTGTAAGGTTAGGGTGAACCCCGGGTTACCATCTTTATCTATGGTGCATCCCACCAGTCGACCCGGAAGTTGTCTTACGTGTGCCATTTGAGTGCTTAAAAACCCAAAATAAGGTCCTCCTGAAGCCATGGGTGAACCCAAAGGCTGCCCTTCACCACAAACGATGTCTACACCATGGCTACCCCATTGACCAGGTGGTTTTAATAAGGCCAGTGAAACTGGATTCACACAGGCAACACTGACTGTTTTATTTGCAAATGCCCAATCACTGAAGGCATCAACGGCTTCCAGGCAACCAAAAAAATTTGGTTGGGCTATTACCAAGGCGGTAATGTCCTCCCCTTTATATTTTTCCAAGGCAGATAAAGGTATGGTCCCTTCTTTTTCATCGAAAGCCAAAGTCGTTACTTCAATATTTTGGTTGCGGACGATGGTCTCAATAGTCTGCCTGTAAAAAGGATGTACGGTACCAGCAATGAGCACGCGGTTTGTTTTGCTTTGTTTGTTGATGCGAACAGCCATCAAGACCGCTTCCGCTAAGGCTGTGGCTCCGTCATACATTGAGGCATTGGCCACTTCCATGCCAGTTAATTCACAAATCATGGTTTGAAATTCGTACAACAGTTGCAAGGTACCTTGGCTTGCTTCCGCTTGGTAAGGTGTATACGCGGTTAAGAATTCACCCCGTGAGGCTATGTCCCATACAGCTGCAGGGATATGATGTTCATAACAACCTGCCCCTATAAAACAAGTACCATTGCGATTTTTGGCAGCTAATTTTTCTGCTTCTTTAAGCATGTCCATTTCATTAATGCCGGCAGGAATATCTTGAAATCCTGCATACTGTAAGGATTGTGGTATTTCATCAAACAGGTCTTGAGTACTACTAGCACCAATGGCTGTCAACATGGTTTCTGTGTCTTTGGGGGTATGGGGAATATAAGGCATGGTCTAATTGTCCTCAGCTATCTCTTGTTGGTATTGTTCTTGACTCAATAATTCGTCGAGTTCACTAGGCTTGACAGGTTTCATTTTCACAAGCCAACCTGCTGAATAGGGTGAATTATTTACAAGTTCTGGGTTGGTCAATACCGCTTCGTTGATTGCAGTTATAATGCCACTGACGGGTGCATAATAGTCAGAAGCCGCTTTCACAGATTCCACCACACCCAGTTCATCCCCAGCCTCGAAGGTATCACCAAGACTTGGGAGTTCAACATAGACCATATCACCTAATAATTGTTGTGCATGTTCGGTAATCCCTATGATGAATTCTTCTTGTTCGGCTTGCACCCATTCATGCGTTTTTGTAAATTTTAAATCAGTCATTATAGTCTTCCTTAAATTAAAAATAAGTCGCATGCTTCAATGTCATGAGCCAATGGATTTACCTTGCTTTACAAAACGGGGTTTACCTACGGCTGCTGGAACTAATTTGCCACGAATATCAACTAAAACCACATGTCCCGTTTCTATAGGGACCCTTGCCAAAGCTATTGATTGTTCAAGGGTAGGTGAGTAGCTACCACTGGTGATGATGCCTTCACCCAAGCCTTCAATGAGTACTTTTTGTCCGTTTCTCATAATGCCTTTATCGAGAAGGGTTAGGCCCACCATTTTTTGTTGTATTCCATCTTGCTTTTGCGAAAGTAATGCCCCCATACCAATGAAATTCCGTTCCTGAGGCTCCCATTTTACAGTCCAGGCCAAGCCTGATTCAAGAGGGGTAGTACTTTCATCCATATCTTGCCCATAAAGAAGCATACCTGCCTCTAAACGCAATGTATCACGTGCTGCAAGACCACAAGGCTTCACGCCAACCGCCACCAAATCAGACCATAATTGAGCAACTTGTTCCTGTGGAAGAATGATTTCGAAACCATCTTCGCCGGTATAGCCAGTTTTTGCAAAAAACCAAGAATCGATCTCCACACTTTCAAATTGGGTCAAAGTAGAAACGGCGTCGATTTGTGAAGGATTGAGTGTCTTTAATGTTTTGGTTATGGCATTGGGACCCTGTATGGCCAACATGGCAAGTTCTGGACGCTCTTGTAGACCTATTGAAAATCCTTCACTTTTTTTACGAATCCAAGCGATGTCATTGTGTCTGGTTGCGCTGTTTAGAACGACCCTATAATTATCAGAAGCCCTTTGGTATACAATCAAATCATCTATGATTCCGCCATGTTCATTACACATACAGCTGTATAGTGCTTTACCATTATGCATTAATTGATCGACATCGTTTGTTAGAAGCTTACGAAGAAACAAACGTCCTCCAGCGCCCAGTATATCCACGATGGTCATGTGTGAGACATCAAACACGCCCGCATCGCGGCGAACTTGATGATGTTCGGTGATTTGTGAACCATAATGCAAAGGCATCTCCCAACCATGGAAATCTACCATTTTTGCGCCACTTGCAAGATGGGTGGCATACAGTGGTGTGCGGGCTATCATGAGCTGTCCTTATTTGCTTTTAAGGGCTTAATTATACCCAAGAAACTTGGAAATGCTAGTTTTGCTGCATGTGATTTTATCTCATTAACTTAAGTATTTTATCGAACCATTAGGTAAAAATAGACCTAACATTCGAGGCTTAGTTTGGTAAGGCTTGGGTATTTTTTTTTAGATTTTGTCTTTGATTTTCTTGGTTATTTCACGCACTATACTTTATTAATGCTATTTTTGAGTATATGCGTATGTTCGGATATCCAGTTTGGAAATGGATTATTGATTTAGTATGGCTAAGCATACTCTGTATGGTATTTCACCATTTTTGGCGCCAGCGACGACTTCTTGTATCAGCTCAATCCTGGTTGATAACAAAAGGGCAATTGATCCGTTGTGAATGGAGCGAAGTAGGAGATAGTCTATGGCCTTCTATTGAATACAAGTATCAAATTTGTGGCCAGGAGTGTATGGGAAAATATTTGTTTTTAGATACAATACATAACAATCCAAACAGCGATTACGCAAGACATGTTGCTTACAAAGTGGCGATTGCTTATAAAGAAAATCGTGAGGTTGATGTATTTTATAACCCCAATCACCCAGAACAATCTGCCTTAGATATAACCATACCAACCAAATTGAATATAATTTTACTGGGTATCATTGTTATGATCATGGTTCATTTGGTTGTTATTTACTCACATTTGGTGTTTTAAGTGATTCTTCAACTGAGGTTGGATTTTTACATTCGCAAGGAGGTGCTGTTACAAGGGATTTGAAACTGCTGATGGCCATACCACGGACCCCTTGGTCTGCGGGCGCTTTTGTAAGGTTGAGGGTTACGGTCAAATGTTGTTGTTGCTGATAGGTGGCGTTTTTATAGACCACCAATACAGGCATAAAGGCTTGCCAATGGGTGGGATCTAAAAAAATAATTTTAGGTGGAAGGGTTGCAACGGCGGATACGGTATAGGCGTTTTTCTTTACTGAATCAAGTATTTTAGAGTTATTCAAAGCTTCAAAATAGGCTATCCAGCCTTCACCAGTAAAATATTGAGCCATGTTCTTTTGAGCGTTCAGATAATTGGAATAATCAAAGCTGTAGGTAGTCACGATGGCCTCATTCGCCCAAACAGACAATTCAATTGCACTTGGAGCGCTGTGAGCGTCTGTAATGGCATAATACAAAGCAATTAAGCTTAAAAAATAGGTTGTCTTCTTCATTGTTTTCTTCTCTGTATAATACTTAATTAAAGTGTAGTCATTTTTAAAGACTTAAAAATCAGTTTTTGTTACAATGCCGACCAGCATAGGTCAGGCATAGAGTGATTCGCTCTTTAATCAAAGGAGGCGCAGTGTATACCAATCGTTTTTACTTTGCCAATCCTGATAAAGTGGGTCGGTTTATCAATCGTTGGGATTTTTTACTCCTTTTTTTAATAATATCTATAGTATTTTTTTTAGGTTGGGCCGGCGCCCAAATGGCTACTCCTTATCAATTAGGAGATCCAATATTTATCTCATTGTCTCCAGCAAATCTGCCTTTTTATGCTTTGCGCACGGTGTTGCGTTTGTTTATTGCGCTGTTGTTTTCAATTGTTTTTACATTTACAGTGGGCGCTTTGGCCGCCAAAAATCGCCGTGCAGAGCAGGTTATTATCCCCGCCATCGATATTTTGCAATCTATTCCCGTTCTAAGTTTTCTATCGATTACAGTAACTTTGTTTATTCAACTGTTTCCAAAAAGTCTTTTAGGTCCTGAATGCGCTGCAATATTTGCTATTTTTTGTGCCCAAGTATGGAACATGACTTTTGGTTTTTACCAATCATTAAGAACATTGCCCTATGATTTAATCGAAGTGTCTTCCATGCTACGCTTATCGGCATGGCAACGCTTTTGGAAAGTGGAGGTGCCCTTTTCCATGTCTGGTTTGCTGTGGAATATGATGATCTCACTGTCGGCCAGTTGGTTTTTTGTGGTTTTATCTGAAGCCATTTCTGTTGCTGGACAAAATATTCGATTGCCAGGGGTGGGCTCCTACATTGCTTTGGCAATACAACAAAAAGATTTGCATGCGGTAGGCTATGCGATTTTAACCATGGTAATTGTTATATTTTTGTATGATCAAATATTATTTAGACCACTTATAGCCTGGTCAGAAAAATTTAAAGTGGAAAAAGCGCCGGATGATGCCGAATATCAATCTTGGTTGATAGACTTGATGCGTAGCAGTCGATTGATTAGAAAATGGACTGAGTATATGGGCATATTTACGAATTTTTTCATCAATGCCCGCTGGTTTAGAATTCATGATGCGCCTACAGTGAAGGAAGTTGATCCAAAAAAGCTGAAGATAATGGACAGACTATGGACAGGATTTGTATTGACAAGTCTTATAGTTGGCAGTGGATTTTTATTAAAATTTATCCTTGCAGAATTATCAGTCAGTGAAATTTTGCATGTATTTTTATTAGGTGCAGCCACTGGTACCCGTGTGATAATCTTAATCATCATAAGTTCATTGATTTGGATACCCATTGGGGTGTGGATAGGGTTAAGACCACGTATTGCACAAAAAATACAGCCCTTTATCCAATTTGTAGCCGCATTTCCTGCAAATTTATTTTATCCTTTATTTGTCATCGCGATTGTTGAGTTTAAACTCAATGTGGAGATTTGGGTGACTCCTTTAATGATTCTTGGGACCCAATGGTATATCCTTTTTAATGTCATTGCAGGAGCCTCAACGATACCCAGAGACTTATACTTGGTTGCTGATAACTTCGGTTTAAAACGTTGGATTTGGTGGAAACGATTAGCCTTGCCTGGCATTTTCCCTTTTTATATCACAGGTGCAATCACCGCAGCCGGCGGGGCCTGGAATGCCAGTATTGTTGCTGAATGGGTCAGTTGGGGTGATACCACTTTAAAAGCAACTGGGTTGGGCGAATATATACAAGCAAGCACCAGTGCCGGCAATTTCCCACAAATTGCGCTTGGAACAGCAATGATGTGTGTCTATGTATTGGCCTTTAATCATTTGATTTGGCGACCACTCTATCAATTAGCGGAAGAACGCTTTCATTTAAATTGAGATCCTATGTCTGAAACAATAATTCTTGTAGAAAATTTAAAAAAGTCATTCAAAAAAGCCTCTACTCAGGATTTACATGTATTAGAAGATGTAAATTTTAAACTACTAGAAGGCGAAATCGTTGCTTTATTAGGCAAATCGGGATCTGGTAAATCCACTTTTTTACGCATCTTGGCAGGCCTTGTTGCTCCAACCAGTGGGGTGGTAACCTATAGAGGCAAACCTGTGACAAGGCCCGTGGCAGGCATAGCCATGGTTTTCCAGTCCTTTGCATTGATGCCTTGGCTCACGGTATTAGAAAATGTTGAGCTTGGTTTGGAGGCGCAGGGTGTTGGTCGCGAAGAGCGTCGTCATCGAGCCATCGAGGCCATTGACATCATTGGCTTAGATGGGTTTGAATCTGCTTTTCCAAAAGAATTATCCGGTGGCATGCGCCAGCGGGTTGGTTTTGCTCGAGCATTGGTTATTAATCCAGACGTCTTGTTGATGGATGAGCCGTTCTCTGCATTAGATGTTCTCACGGCTGAGAATTTAAAGTCTGACTTGTTGAAATTGTGGAAGGAGAAAAAAACCAATACAAATGGTATTTTGCTGGTAACCCATAATATCGAAGAAGCTGCGACTTTGGCCGATAGAATTGTCATATTTGGTAATGATCCTGGCTATATCCGTGCAGAATTACCGGTCACCCTCCCTCAGCCCCGAGATACAGAAACTCCAGAGTTTCGTGCTTTGGTGGATAAAATTTATACTTTAATGACCACGGGCCCTAAAGAAAAGGCCATGCGCGCGCAACGTGAACGTCAAATTGGATTAGGGTATCGGCTACCAGATGTAGAACCATCCGAACTATCAGGGTTGATTGAAACCATGACCTCCTTTGAAGAACGGATTGATTTACCAGAGCTTGCAGATGAATTGATGATGAATATCAATGACTTATTCCCCATCCTTGAAACTTTAGAGATTTTAGGTTTTGCTACAGTTTCGGCCGGAGACATCCAGTTAAGTGATTTAGGCAAGCAGTTTTCACAAGCTGATTTACAAGAACGCAAACAATTATTTGCTCAAAGATTGCTCGAAAAAGTGCCTCTTGCCCGATACATTCGTCGTATATTAGATGAAAAACTAGGCCACCGCGTTTCAGAAGAGCGTTTTTTAAGTAAACTTGAGGATTACCTGAGCGAAAAAGAATCAGAACGTGTGCTACGTACTATGATTGACTGGGGCCGTTATGCAGAAATTTTTGCCTATGATTTCAATACCGGAATTTTAAGCTTAGAAAATCCAGGGCGTGTATTGTGAAGTTTAAAGGCTTGCCACAGTACTGGGCTGTTTTCATCATCCAAAGGATTCTCTCCCCACATTTATATGTGTACAAGTAGAATTTGTTTAAAAATAGGAATAACATTGCAACTTGCCTTAAGGGGGGTATAAAATACCGCGAATTATTACTCCTCATGAGTGCACAAAAATAAGAAAAATAGGAGGGGGCGTGGGCTCTTTGTTTAAAAAAATATTTATTGTTCTAGGCTTGTGTCTACTAAGTTTGTGTAGTCAAGCCTTAACCGAAGCTCAGTCTAAAACCGGCCAAACTCAACAAGAAGTGCCAGCTAAGCTACCAGTTCAAAGTAATATTCAATCTAATGAGCCGATGGAGTTGATTACCAACCAATCCTATCCAACCTACCCCGCAATTAATCCCGCTACTGGTGATAAACAGCAATTAATACAAAAAGGGGAGTATCTAGCTAAGATGGGGGATTGCATTGCCTGTCATACAGATGTTAAAGCAAAAACCCCAGCATTTGCCGGTGGCTTACCCCTAGCAACCCCTTTTGGTACTTTTTACAGCCCCAATATTACACCTGACAAAGAAACCGGTATCGGAAATTGGACAGAAGAAGACTTCATAAGAGCCCTAAAAGAGGGTAAAGATCCCAAAGGCCGAAATTATTTTCCAGTGTTTCCCTATATTTACTTTTCTAAAGTCACTGATGAAGATGCCCGAGCCCTGTATGCTTATTTTATGAATATTCCTGCAGTGCATCAGAAAAATAAAGACCTACCTTTTCCTTTTGGTGTGCCAGGCGCCCGTATGACCCTGTTGGGTTGGAATTTATTATTTTTCTATCCAGATAAAACCCCATTTGTTAAGCAAGAGGACCAATCAGAGCAATGGAATCGAGGCAAGTATATAGTCGATGGTTTAGGTCATTGTGGCATGTGTCATACGCCCTTGAATGTGTTTGGTGGCCCCAAAACCAAATACTACCTTACAGGTACGTTCATTGATGGTTACTGGGCTCCAAATATAACCAAATCAGGCCTAGAATCAGCAAGCCACACTGAGATAACCGATGTGTTTAAAAACAATGTATTAATCAATAATGCCGGACCCATTGCAGGACCTATGGCTGAGGTCAATCACAACAGTTTAGCCCACTTAACAGAAGCAGATAGTACTGCAATTGCCATTTATTTAAAAACAGTGGAAAGTGAGGATCCCATAGAGGTTTCACCTTCTTCTAAGCCTCCTTCAATTACACGAGGACGACAAATTTATCTGCGTGCTTGTGTTATTTGTCATCAATCGGGTCAAATGACTGCGCCAGCACTTGGAGATTCTCCCAATTGGTACATGCGCTTGAGAAGCAGCGGCTTAACAGGCTTGTACAGGCACACCATCCATGGTTTTAATTCAATGCCTGTCAAAGGTGCCTGTGTGACTTGTTCAGATAATGATATTATTTCAGCAGTTGATTATATGCTAAATACGTCCTTAAGTAATGCCGCATGGAGTGATCTCAAGACGAAAGGAACCATCAAATACCCTGCGAATGGGGAAAATATTTATAATGAAAATTGTGCGATTTGCCATAATGAAGGCAAACTAGCTGCGCCGAAAATTGGCGATAAGCAGGTTTGGAGGCCACTCATTGCTAAAAATATGGATATATTGATTAAAAATACAATTCAAAGTGATAAGCATTTGAAAAATGGAGGCTGTGATAGATGCACAACTGGTGAAGTAATTGAAGCCATTAAGTATATGGTGAGTAAATCTAAAACCACAGGCAATTATACCTTGTGGTAATCATTCGGGCATCATTACTAAACCAAAGCCATTGCCAAGATTTTAGGATAGAGATTCAAGATATGAGGAAATTTGGGATGTTAAACAGGTTAAAAATCTGTAAATTAATTATAATATTGTCTTCCTTTTGTTGGGCACCGGTACAATCAGCTGTGGATAATTGGCAGCTTAATATGTATCGAGGAGTTACCTCCATCAGCAAGGATATTTATTATTTGCATATGGTCGGACTGGTGGTCTGTGCCATCATAGGCCTTGTGGTGTTTTCTGTGATGATTTATGCACTCATTCATCACAGAAAATCCAGAGGGCATAGGCCTGCAACTTTTCATGAAAACTCACGCCTTGAAATAATATGGTCAATAATTCCTTTTTTAATTCTCGTGGGTTTGGCCGTGCCAGCAACCAAAGTTTTGATGCGAATGGACGATACGGAAAAGTCTGATATTACAATCAAGATAGTTGGTTATCAATGGAGATGGCAGTACCAATATCTTGATCAAGGCATCAGTTACTTTAGCAATTTATCAACACCTTATGCTGAGATAAAAAATAATAAACCTAAAAATAAATGGTATTTATTGGAAGTTGATAAGCCTTTGGTTTTACCAGTACATAAAAAGATCCGGTTTTTAGTAACCTCAAATGATGTTATTCACTCCTGGTGGGTACCAGAACTGGGTATTAAACGCGATGCCATTCCAGGATTTATGTATGAAGCTTGGGCTAAAATCGATAAAATTGGGATTTATAGAGGACAATGCGCTGAACTTTGTGGCATCAATCATGGGTTTATGCCCATCGTTGTAAATGCCGTGAGTAAAGAAAAATTTGACCAATGGGTGGCTCAACAAACCAAAACAGAAGATATGTATGCTAAAAACAGTATCCAACCAGGTGCACAAAAAACCATGACTCGTACAGAGCTAATGGAATTGGGTAAACAAAAATACGAACAAGTTTGTACTGCTTGCCATAATGCCGATGGCACAGGCATCCCACCAATGTATCCTGGGTTAAAAAATAGCTCAATAGCGGTAGGCAAGCCCATCTCTCGTCACATTGATCTGATATTAAATGGTATCCCTGGTTCTTCTATGCAGCCATACAAAGAACAGTTAACGGATGAGGAGATAGCTGCCATCACTACATACGAACGTAATGCATGGGGTAATTCTACAGATGATATCGTTCAACCTGGAGAGGTTGCTGCTCTGCGACAGGGGTCAGATCTAAAGCCCACCATGGTTAATAAAGCTCGAGCTGGAGGTTTACAATGAGTCATTCACTTATAGATGTACTAAATTCGGATGATCACGACCATGATCATGGTCCAGAACAGGGTAGGGGCTTCATGGGCTTTGCCAAACGTTGGCTGTTCACAACAAACCATAAGGACATTGGTACCTTATATTTGTGGTTGGCTATGATCAGTTTCTTTATTGCCGGTGGTATGGCTTTGATTATAAGGGCGGAATTGTTTAATCCGGGCCAACGGTTTGTAGATCCTAATTTTTTTAATCAGATGACTACTTTACACGGTTTGATTATGTTGTTTGGTGTGGTCATGCCTGCTTTTACCGGCATGGCAAATTGGCAGATTCCGCTTATGATAGGCGCGCCTGATATGGCCTTACCTCGGTTGAATAATTGGAGCTTCTGGCTTTTGCCCTTTGCTTTCACCATATTATTATCAACTTTATTTCAAGCGGGGGGAGGGCCCAATTTTGGTTGGACTTTTTATGCGCCATTGTCAACAAAATTTGCACCCCCTAGTACTGATTTTATGATTTTTGCAATTCATATGATGGGACTTTCATCTATTATGGGTTCCATCAATATCATTGCGACCATTTTAAACCTAAGAACCCCTGGCATGACACTTATGAGAATGCCTATGTTTGTTTGGACATGGTTGATTACCGCCTTTTTATTGATTGCCATTATGCCTGTATTGGCTGGGGCTGTAACGATGATGTTGGCTGATCGTCACTTTGGAACAAGCTTTTTTAGCGCCGCCGGTGGGGGTGATCCTATTTTATTCCAACATATTTTTTGGTTTTTTGGTCATCCGGAGGTATATGTATTGGTGCTGCCAGCCTTTGGTGTCATCTCTGAGATAATTCCTACCTTCAGCAGAAAGCGTTTATTTGGCTATCGTTTTATGGTATATGCAACTTTCAGTATCGCCATTTTATCTTTTGTAGTTTGGGTACACCATATGTTTACCTCAGGGGTTCCCTTATATGCTGAATTGTTTTTTATGTATACAACCATGTTGATAGCAGTTCCAACTGGGATCAAGGTGTTTAATTGGGTGGGCACTATGTATAAAGGTGCGATGACCTTTGAGACGCCTATGTTGTTTGCTGTATCCTTTGTTTTTCTATTCACTATAGGTGGATTTACGGGCTTAATGCTGGCCTTGGCCCCTGCTGATTTTCAGTATCAAGACACTTATTTCGTTGTAGCGCACTTTCATTACGTGCTGGTACCTGGGGTTATTTTTGCATTGCTGGGGGCAACCTACTATTGGCTGCCTAAATGGACTGGCCATATGTACAATGAAACCTTAGGTAAGTGGCATTTTTGGTTGTCTGTTATTTCTGTCAACTTAACTTTTTTCCCAATGCATTTCTTAGGTTTGGCTGGCATGCCAAGGAGAATCCCTGATTATGCGCTACAGTTTACCAACTTCAATGTGATTGCCACCATTGGTGCCTTTATTTTTGGTTTTTCACAGCTGTTGTTTTTATATAATGTTATAGCCACAATCCGGAAAAAAGGGACTATGAAAGACCTTGCAACGGATAGGGTATGGGAAGGTGCGCATGGTTTGGAATGGACCTTGCCTTCACCCCCGCCATATCATAGTTTCACCACACCACCTAAGTTTCCATAAAGTATGATGAATCAAGATCAAGAGAAAAAACATACCCGGCTGATTGTTACATTAACGATTGTTGTTCTGGGTATGTTTGGTTTCGGCTTTGCATTGGTCCCAATTTATAATAGCCTTTGTAAAAACTTAGGTATCAATGGTAAAACCAATTCAGAAAGTGTGGCTTATGACCTAAGTAGTGCTAAGATTGCAAATGATAGAGCAGTATTGGTCGAATTTATAGCTACGAATAACGCAGGATTACCTTGGTCTTTCTTCCCAAAAGTGGATAGAATCTCTGTGCATCCTGGGGAAATTGTAAAGCTTGATTTCTATGCTGAGAATAAAACAGATCATCAAATGTCAGTCCAAGCAATCCCTAGCGTGACCCCCGGTATTGCAGCTAAATACCTAAAAAAAACAGAATGTTTTTGTTTTACACAGCAAACATTGAATGGGCATGAAGCTATGAATATGCCCTTGTTATTTCATTTAGATACCGAATTACCCGAAAATGTAAAAACAGTGACTTTGTCTTATACCCTGTTTGATGTCACTGGTCGTAGGATACTGAACACTGCGGCCAGTGGGGGTTTAGGTAGGTAATTTCAAGTATAATGAACGCAAACGATTATTTCACAGGAGAGTTACAAATGACTGTAAACGGCGCCTATTATGTTCCTAAGCCTAGTCATTGGCCACTGGTTGGTTCAATTGGATTGTCTACTTTATTAGTCGGTGCAGCATCTTGGCTCCATCACAATTGGTATGGACCTTATGTTTTTTCCATAGGCTTATTCATTATAATTTTCATGATGTTTGGATGGTTTGGGCAAGTTATCTATGAAAGCAACAAAGGCATGTACAATCAGCAAGTAGATAAATCTTTTCGCTGGGGCATGTGTTGGTTTATTTTCTCAGAAGTTTGTTTTTTTGGTGCTTTTTTTGGCGCTTTATTTTTTACAAGGTTTTGGTCCATACCGCTTCTAGGCGGTGATTATCACCCAATGACTCACTGGACTTTGTGGTCTGAATTTAAGCCAACCTGGCCTTTATTAAGCAACCCCAATAACCAGCTCTTTCCGGCAGCTCATGAAGCTATGGGAGCCTGGGGCCTTGCAGCAATCAATACCCTAATTCTTTTAACTTCGGGTGTCACCATTACTTGGGCACATTGGGCATTAAAGTTAAACAACCGCAGTCAATTACTATTAAGCATGTCATTGACTATCGCATTGGGGTTACTGTTTTTAATGTTACAGGCTTATGAGTATCATGAAGCTTATACTGAGATGAACCTCACGCTGTCAGCCGGCATTTACGGCACCACCTTTTTCATGCTAACAGGCTTTCATGGCTTACATGTAACCTTGGGTACAATCATGTTGATTGTAATCTTAATTCGCTGTAAGCGCGGTCATTTTACGCCGGAGCGTCATTTTGCTTTCGAAGGAGTCGCTTGGTATTGGCATTTCGTGGACGTGGTTTGGCTCTTTTTATTTGTTTTTGTATATTGGCTGTAAGGATCTTAATCGCTGAGGGATAAATAAACTATAATGTAAGTCATAGACACTGGTTAAATTTAATATTTCGCGCCCTTTTAAAAAAAGGAGATACTATGAAAAGTTATATTAATCCACAGCCTCAAGCAGTTGAAAAAGCCAATAAAAAAAATGATAAAACCCCAAGCAAGCAAAGTAATAAAGAACCTGCAACGCTTGATAAAAAACCTTTAAACAAGAAGGTATAAAACTACTTCTTATTGGGTGTGTTAAGCTTTGAAAGGGTTGGGAACCTGTAAAATTTAGGTTCTAACAAGAACCACAGGATCAAATTTTATAACATTTTGGTGGTTCATAGTTAATCTCCTTTGCTAACTGTTCAATATCTGCCATCTCTTCTGTATCATGTATTGTATTACCATGGAATGAAATTGTGAGATTTGGTAACACATTTTTCAGAGAGAATAGAGCAATTGCACCAGACCTGTCTATTTTATTGAATTGTAAACTTAGCTGGGAGAGTTCACTAAACTTTCCTAAACAGGTGGATAGAGTGATAGCCCCTTCATTACTAAGTTGATTCCCATCTAAATTCATGATTGAAATATGAGGTTGTACTAAAAATATTTGCTGCATAACTTCCAATATTTCATTATTTTTTATTTGTAAATTTGATATATCTACAAAGGTCTTCTGTTTTAAATTCTCTAATTTTTCTTGAATTTCTTTTCTCACGGCATTCTCCATAACAAATGGTTCTTAATAAACCTCACTCAGGTTTAACAAAGGTATCCAAATCTTGATCTTTTTGTCCTTTGTCTACATTCTCAATTGGTTTCCCGGTTAAAAACCTATTGCTGTATTTGATAGACAAGGCTTGATATTCTTGTAATTCTGGCATAAGGACAAGCAGTGCGGGGGAGTCTGAAGAATGCATCAAATCGCATCGCTTTTTAATGGGTATTTTATCCAAAAGTTCGATTACGGCGGCCAATCTCATGGGTTCATCTGGTTGTTTCTTACTAAGTTCATCGATTATTCTTCGAATATTTTGATAGATTGTATCTGATTTCAAAGCTTTTATCATAGTGTTTAAATCATGTATAAAGAGGTTTCGGCGCTCATCGGATTTATCTTTTGATGTAATTCTTCTTATTTCCCCTATAAAAAATTCCATCATGAGGTCCTTTGCGCTGTGTTTTAAATCCTCAAGATTTTCAATCATTGCCTCACACTGAGCTAAGTAACGTCCTCTTTCAGCCCGCTGAAGTGCACATGCTTCTCGTAGTTGAATGCAAGTTTTAGGGTGAAGTTCAAAAAATAATAATTCATCCTTTCCAAAAGGTGAATTTTTAGATCGAGTGGTTTTCAATGTACCCTCTCTATATTTTGTTAAGCTATGGCGGGGATCAGCTTGGATGATTTGTCCAAATGCATTGAAAGAATTACATCCAACTGTATTTGAAACAAGCACATGGGTGATGAATTTGTCAAGAATGGTGGGATCTGTTTTAATCAATGCTTCAATATTTTTTTTTGCAATGCCTTTAGTGTGATCATAACAAACATCAATTGCAGTAAGATAAGATTCACCCTGAGGGGTATAGCAAGTAAGTATATTAAAAAAAGTAAATGCATGAGGAAACCCATTTATTTGTATTGTTGGCAGAGTGATTCCTTGCGTGCTTGCATCAATTGACTTAAACGGAATATGTTCTTGTTGATCATATTTGGTTATTGTTTTCATATACTTAATATCAATTTTAGATGTGCTATTTTTGACCAAAATATGAAAATTGGGCTTTTTGCCACAAGTAACCTGAGTGGTTACATTTGCTATCCTATCATAAATTTTAACAGCAAAAGAGGAAAAGATGAATTGCAACCCGGAAGGTAGGTTCAGTGCTTTTTTTGCAATTTTATTCTGAATATCTTCAAATTCTTTTAAAGCAAGGGGTTCTTGGGTATAAAAAAAAACTCATTCGTACATAATGATGTTATATAATCAGTATCAAGAGCTTGTGTTCCTGTAATCATACAATCAGCTAAATGATTATTAAATGCTTTGTTCATCAAATTCTCTATGCACCTAAATAGACGAGTTGTCATGGCTGTACGTTCTATGGGTGTCATACTGGGAGGAACCAATCCACCTACAGGCGCCTCTCCAATTGGAGTTGATTCTTTTGTATATGCAACGATTATCAAATATTTAATATTGGGCATAGTTCCTCAGAAAACCGATTAGAAGTTATCCACAAGGATTATATAAAATTATAGTATATAAAACGGGATTGTATTAGTCCTAAATAAAACACCTTTATCAGTAAGCTCAGGAGTACCAAGATTTGGTGGCTAGATGGCATTATTTAGGAGATGCTCAATGAGCAACTGGTTAATCCAATAATTGCATCATAATTTTTTCTAATGAGTCTAGGCTCTCATACTGAATAACCAGCGATCCTTTGCCAGTAGGGGATGATTTTAATTTGATTTTTGTTTTTAACTGTTGAGACAGTTGATTTATTTGGTCGAAGTAGCGACTGTTTTCTTCAATTTTTGGTTGTCTGGCTTCAGGTTTGCCCATTTTTACACGTTGAACCAATTGTTCAGTTTCACGCACTGATAGATTTTTAGCTATGATGAGTTGAGCTATCTGAACCTGTTGTTCTTCTTCTAGTGCCAGCAGAGCTCTTGCATGGCCCATCTCTAAGTCGTTATTTTCTAATAACTTTATTACCGAAGCAGCTAAGGAGAGTAGACGTAAATAATTGCTGACTGCTGTGCGTGATTTTGACAAGATATCGGCTATTTGTTGATGTGTAAGAGAAAATTCACTACTCAACCTTTGCATTGCCCGTGCCTGATCCATGGCATTTAGATCTTCACGTTGTAAATTTTCAACCAAAGCCATGGCCATTGCAGTTTCGTCATCAACTTGTTTCAACAAAACTGGAACTTCTGTAAGCCCTGCCAGTTGGCTTGCACGCCAACGCCGTTCTCCTGCAATGATTTCATAACGACCTTCACTGAGTTCACGCACTAGTAAGGGTTGTAACAAGCCTTGTTTTTTAATTGATTGGGCCAGATCCTGTAAGGTGTGCTCATCAAGTTCGGAGCGAGGTTGATATTTCCCCGGTTGTAAACATTGAATGTTGAGGTTTAAATTTTCCTTAGGATGTGTTTGGTTTAACATAACACTGCTTGATTGACCTAATAGTGCTGATAAATTACGCCCTAAACCACTACGCTTCACTGTCATCATTGCTCCACTTAAGCAGTTATTGTATTTTTTTTGAGTACTTCGGAAGCTAAGACCATGTAAGCTGAAGCCCCTGGTGATGTTCTATCGTATTGTAAGGCGGGCAAGCCATAACTGGGTGCTTCTGCTAAGCGCACATTACGAGGAATAACCGTCCTGTAGACTTTGCCAGAGAAATGCTCTAACAATTGTTTAGAAACATCAGAACTCAAACGATTTCGAGCATCATACATTGTACGTAATAGGCCTTCTATATGCAATTTTGGATTGACTGAGGCTTTCACTTGTTCAATAGTGGAAATCAAAGCAGCCAAGCCCTCTAATGCAAAATATTCACACTGTATAGGAATTAGTACAGAATCTGCAGCTACAAAGGCATTGATGGTTAATGTATTTAAGCTAGGAGGGCAATCAATAAGTATGTAATCGTATTGATTGCATAAGGGCTCCAAGGCTTTTTTTAAAAAGGTTTCTCTATGATCCTGATGAATCAAGCTTACCTCAGCAACAGTAAGATCGCTATTACCTGGAATCAAATCATAGGCGTTGTTGGTTTTTAGGCAAGCTTGTCCTGCAAGACAATCATGAAGTAATACATCATTGGTAGAGTGCACCAGTTGATTTTTATCAATGCCACTGCCCATAGTTGCATTGCCCTGAGGATCTAAATCAATCAATAAGACACGTTGTTGGTTCGCACCTAAGGAGGCCGATAAATTGATGGCTGTGGTTGTTTTTCCAACACCTCCCTTTTGGTTGGCAATGGCTATGACTTTCGTCATGGTAATTCCTTATTTGAATTTTTTATAAGCACACAACAACGTTTCCCTTCTACACCTTCAAGGGTATATTGTTCAACTTGATAGGGCTGCTTTATTTTGGAAAGTTCTTCATCTGGATACACCCCTTTCATGGCAAGCCATAATCCGTCTTTTACAACCAAATGTTTGGTCCAATTGATCATTTGTTCTAGACTACTAAATGCTCGGCTTAGTACTGTATCAAAAACTTGACCAGCAGGATAGCATTCCACTCGTTGTTCTACGATTTCAACTTGACTCAGCTGAAGTTGGCGCTTAACCTCCTGTAAAAAGCGAATTTTCTTTCCATTGGAATCTAGTAATACCCAGTGAATAGCAGGAAAAGCAATGGCTAGAGGAATCCCCGGCAGGCCTGCACCTGTACCTACATCCAAGACGTGGCTGCCTTGAATCCAAGGTGCAATGGCCAAGCTGTCTATAATGTGTTTATTTACCATATTTACTGGATCGCGTACTGCTGTTAAGTTATAAGCTGTATTCCATTTTTGGAGTAAGATTAGATAGTGAAGCAAAGGTTCCACAAGCTCGGATTTATTAAATTGTATCAATCTTTGTTCTAATTGTTCTTTAATTAATGACATGCTGCACATCTTTGAGTTTTTTTAAATGTACCAACAGTAATGAAAGTGCCGCTGGTGTAATACCCGATATTCTTGCTGCCTGGGCAAGGGTTTCTGGTTTTATTTGATTTAATTTTTGAATGGCTTCTGAGGACAATCCGCGGACTTGCTTATAATCGATGGATGCTGGAAGCTTAGTATTTTCGTTTTTCTGTAATTTTTCAATGTCTTGTTGCTGTCGTTCAATGTATCCAGCGTATTTATGCTGTATCTCAATTTGTTCACTGACATCCGTGCTTAATTGAGGTAAGTTCAAATCTTTAAGTAGTAACAAATGTTGGTAAGTCAGTTCAGGCCGTTTCAAGCAATCAGAAGCCTTGTTATCATGGAGCATTGGACTACTCAATACATCTTTTAAAATATCATTATGTTTGATTCGCACCCAGGTATTGGCTAAAAGTTGTTGTGTTTTTTCAATGGTTTCCTGTTTATGCGAAAATTGCGCCCAACGGGTATCCCCAACCAGTCCCAAGGCTCGGCCTTTGGCAGTTAAACGTAGGTCAGCATTGTCTTCCCTTAACAGCAGGCGATACTCTGCACGTGAGGTGAACATTCGGTAGGGCTCTTGTGTTCCATTGGTAATTAAATCATCAATGAGAACCCCAATATAGGCTTCATTTCTATGAGGACACCACAGGGGCTTGTCCTGTATTTGTAAGGCTGCATTCATCCCAGCAATGATGCCCTGGGCAGCAGCTTCTTCATAACCGGTTGTGCCATTGATTTGTCCTGCAAAAAATAAATTGGCAATCGCCTTAGATTGTAGATAACTGGTCAGACCTCTGGGATCAAAATAGTCATATTCTATGGCATAACCCGGGCGGGTAATATGTGCCTGTTCAAAGCCTTTGATAGTACGCACAAATTGTACTTGAACGTCAAAGGGAAGGCTGGTTGAAATGCCATTTGGATAAATTTCCTCAGTGGTTAAGCCTTCTGGTTCAACAAAAATTTGATGCGATAATTTGTCTGCAAACCGCACTATTTTATCTTCAATTGAAGGACAATACCTTGGCCCCACACCTTCAATAACCCCTGCATACATTGGTGATTGATGTAAATTATTGCGAATGATGTCATGGGTGGCAGCGGTGGTGTGCGTGATATGACAGGGGACCTGTTGGGGATGATCGCTCACTTGTCCCAAGTAGGAAAAAACTGGCAAGGGTGTATCACCTGGCTGGATGTCCATTTGACTAAAATCTAAAGAGCGTCTGTCAATCCTAGGGGGTGTGCCTGTTTTCAAACGACCTACTGGTAACCTCAGATCACGTAAGCTATTGGCCAAAGCAATGGAAGGCGGATCACCGGCTCGGCCACCGGCCAGTTGATTGGTGCCAATATGAATTTTTCCACCTAGAAAAGTGCCAACCGTAAGCACCACCGCCTTGGCTTTTAGCACATAGCCCATTTGAGTGATAACGCCCTTCACACAGCCGTTCTCAATCAATAAATCATCAACTGCCTGCTGAAATATACTTAAGTTAGCTTGGGATTGTAAGTGAGCACGAATGGCTTCACGATAAAGAACTCTGTCTGTCTGCGCACGAGTGGCACGCACGGCTGGCCCCTTTGAAGCATTGAGAATACGAAATTGGATACCAGCAAAGTCTGCAGCCTTGGCCATAGCGCCATCCAATGCATCAATTTCTTTCACCAAATGGCCTTTACCTATACCACCAATGGCTGGGTTGCAGGACATTTGTCCTAACAAATCTATGTTGTGCGTCAATAACAAGGTTTGCGCACCTAAGCGGGCGGAGGCCAAGGCTGCTTCCGTACCAGCATGTCCTCCACCGACGACAATTACATCGTATTGCTTTTCAAGATTCATCAAAGACCATTATTTGTCTAATAAAAAGGGTAATTATACACTTTTTTTCGACTGAATAACTTATTATTTTAAAGGTTGTGATATAGATGGACCTCTTTCAGTTCGCACAAGTTATTTAGTCGCTGGTGTCAAATTGATTTTTACCCAGTCCCCGACCTTCCGCGGGAGGTCAAACTAAGCGGAAAATGAGTTTCGCGCCAGCAACTAATTACTAAGATCTGAGATACTGAATATATGGAGATTTTTGACTTTAATACAGTTTAGTTTTCATCTTCATTACAAATTTTAAGATTATTGGCTTTAGCAAACTCAAGAATGGATTGATAAACAACAGGATAAGATTCTTTTAATTTTGGGTCTAGCATAATACAAGAAGTCCCATCTTGATTGATGCCTGGTTGTAAAAGTGGAGAATACAAAATGCGACTGTCTTTGTAACTGGCCAAAGAACCACTCATCCGTTCAGCCCAGTCACTTGGACGAAATGCTTTGCCTTGAGGGGTTATCCCTTCAATGATGATGGTTTTATTCTTTCTTGGCATAAGAGATCATTGCACTATAAATACAGTTTGATAATTATACCACCAAGGATAGGGCCTTGTACACCCGTATGACAAAGCGATGACATCTAAATTGACGTCGATTTATATGCCAACGTCTTGCCCGTATGATTACTACAGTATTTTAGCGCCATTCTATGGTATACTTTGCGCGATTTAATACAAAAACGAGGTAAGGTGAATGGGAAAACAGACTCATTCTGGGATATATTTGCTACCCAATTTATTAACTACGGCAAGTTTATTTGCCGCATTCTACTCACTGGTATCCTCTATGCAGGGCCAATATGAGGCAGCGGTGGTGGCTATGTTTATTGGCATGATTGCAGACGGGTTGGATGGTCGAATTGCGCGCTTGACCAACACACAGTCAGATTTTGGTGCTCAATACGACAGTTTGTCTGATATGGTGACTTTTGGAGTTGCTCCATCATTATTGTTATACCAATTACTTTTAAACCAATTAGGCAAATTTGGCTGGCTGGTTGCATTCGTTTACACAGCTTGTGTGGCCTTACGATTAGCACGGTTTAACACACAACTTGAAACTGCAGACAAACAGTTTTTCCAAGGCCTGCCCTGCCCACCAGCTGCGGCTGTAGCTGCATCTTTTGCCTGGTTGTGTTTTCAAAATGACTGGCAACACATACGGTTTGTTTCGATATTGACAGCTGTTTTAGCTTTGGCTATCGCCGTGTTGATGGTGAGTAATTTGCGATATTATAGTTTTAAAGAGCTTGATTTTAAAGGAAAAGTCCCTTTTTTATATATCCTCATCATGATTATATTATTTGTTGCCATAGCGGCTGATCCCACCATAGTGTTGTTCATAAGTTTTACAATATATGCTTTATCAGGGCCTGTGTTGACCTTACTTTCATTAAAAAAGATGAGGAAAAATCGTTTGAACGCTTCTAAAATAAAATGAATGTGGATCCTAGATTTAAGAAAATGATGTTCAAAAAAACTTCAGCGACCCGACTTACCTTAATAGTCGCTGGGGCGTAATTAATTTTTACCCTGTCCCAACTGGAGGTCGAACTAAGAGGTAAAATGAGTCTATTGCCAGCAACTAATTACTCTATTGAGAAGTCTGGCCATCACTAGTTTCAAAACCCTACAACCTAATTCCCTTTTCCATTGACTTTAGAGGGAATGGATCTCACGCAAGTAGTCTAAAATCCATAAAAGCAAAGTTTAAGAAGTTATGTATGAAAACCTCAAGCTTTTTCACCCCCTTTCTCTTAATATCATTAATGCACTAATTGCATTTTATTTGTATAAAATTTCACTTTAGTGTAAAAAAATATTGCTCTGTTTTGTGAAACAAGGCATAATAAGTTTTGCTTTTTTTATTATCACTTCGGAAAATATATGCCTTATAATAAACTTGAATTGCTAGATTTGATTAAAAAACGTCCAGATATACTTTTAAACCCGATTTATTCTGAATATTTGCAGGATGAAGATTTTGTCCGTAAAGCTTTGGATGTGGACAATGCATTTTTATCATGGGCATCGGAAGACATTAGAAGTGATGAAGTTTTTATATTATCCATAGTTGATAAACATCCAGGTGCAATATTTTGGGCTTCAGACTCTCTTAAGAATAATAGAGATTTTTTATTAAGAGCTATCGAATTCAATGCTGATGTCTTTAGTTGGATTTCAGAAAAAAATAGACATAATGAAAGTTTTATTTTAGCAGCCATAGAAAAAAATGTTAAAGCACTTTCCAAAGCGCCTCTTGACTTTAGACAAGACGAAGCCTTTATTATATCTGCTATAAAAATTCACGGCCATAGTGTTATCCAGTATGCTGAATTATCCGATGAATCTAGAGACGAGTTAATCCGTTATGCCGAAGTAGAGATGCATAAAAATGCTTTTTTAAAGGCTGTGAAATATACCACCTCACAAGAGAGTAAAGATGAGCATAAACCGGATGATATTTCCCTAATTTACCAAAGACTTACTGCTAAGAGTGAATATAAATTTTCTCCTAGTTACGGCGTTCTTCAATTATTTAATAGACTTATTTATGAAAAAGCAGAAGACTATAACCCATCATCAAATTTTGAAATGTCCCATCTTTATAAGATGCTTCTTCTTTCAATTATTAAATACAATAATAAAGATGATAAAAATAAAATATTAGTCTGGGTTAAGACAATGCCTGGCGTCTTAGAGTGGACCTCAGAGTCCATTAAAAGTGATCCAGAGTTTGTTATGACAGCCATTGGATGTAATCCTGTGGTACTGTTATATTCGGATTTTTTTAATGATAATGAAACTTTTGTGCAAGAAGCTTTGACAAGGCATGGTCCTGAAGTCCTTCAATGGGCATCTGATAGACTTCAAAAAAACGAAAAACTTATTAGCCTTGCGCAAGCAATACAATCTCAGGGTGAACTCATTGATTTAAGTCCTGGCCTTGAACAAATAGCCGTCGATCCTCCCCAAGTTCTCAATGATGGCTTAAAAGACCCAGTTGTAGAAGACAAGGTAGATTCACTCATTGAATTGGAAATCAATAATATCAAAAAATTAATTACGCAACTCAAGTATGAAAAATCTTGCTGCTATTGGTATTTTAAAGATACTTCAAGAAAACAGGTTAAGATTAAGGGCTTACTTGAGATACTTGAGTTAAAAACACCCATTAGCCAAGGTATAGAAGAAATTCATAAAAAACCTGGATTCATTGACCTAAGAAGTGGATTGTTCAGTCGCCGTACATCAAAGCTTATTACTGACATTCAAAATGCACATGATTCTAAAAAAAATAATTTAATTTAATATCAACACATTGTGGGCTTATCGTTATTGAATCTGCCCACAATAACCTTCAATCATATGTGTTTGTCTTAAAACCATTATTCCCCTTCACCAAAATAATTATTGATTAAATTGACCAAGGCTTCATTCATTTCTACCTCATCGGGCCCTTCTATTTCTAAAATCAATTGCGTCCCCTTATTTGCAGCCAGCATCATAACAGCCATGATACTCTTGCCATTGATTGCCTGAGACCCTTTAATTATGTCTATGTGACTTTGATAACTTGCAGCTGTTGAAACCAACTTTGCAGATGCCCGCGCGTGAAGACCCAGCTTATTTATTATTGTAATTTCGGTTTTAATCATAAAATTAGTCTGCACCTGTACTTATAGGACTCATCGCGGTCAATACCGCGATGCAAAAAGTGGGTTATTATTGTTCTTCTTCTTGTTGTTGTTCACGGTCAAGATCAAGGTCTCGATGATCACGGTGATCGCGGTGGTCTATCATTTTACCCTTATGTTTCATCAATTGACTATTGAGTTTATCAACTAATAAATCAATGGCAGTATACATGTCTTCAGATTCAGAACTTGCATGTATCTCTGCTTTGGAAATGACTACAGTGGCCTCTGCAATTTGTCTTAATTTTTCTACATCAAAGACTACGTGAATTGAACTTATTCTATCAAAATGACGTTCAAGTCTATCAAATTTTTCAATGACAAAAGCTCTAAGAGCAGGAGTAACATCCAATCGATGTCCTGTGATGTTAATATGCATAAAACTCTCCTTTGGTTATTTTCTTAATTTTGAATTATTTTTCTTTCATTTGATGGGGCTATCCCCATCGCTTCTCTATATTTAGCAACCGTACGTCGTGCCACCTGGATCCCCTGATCGCTGATGAGTTGGGCTATTTTACTATCACTCAGAGGCTTTATTCTATTTTCTGCTGTAATCAATTTTTTAATAACAGCACGTATTGCCGTCGAGGAACATTCGCCTCCAGCATCCGTATTAACGTGACTGGAGAAAAAATATTTTAATTCAAATACCCCTCTAGGGGTATGAATAAATTTTTGAGTGGTCACTCGAGAGATGGTGGACTCATGCATGTCTAAGGCTGCAGCCACATCACTTAAAATCAATGGCTTCATCGCCTCTTCACCCAACTCTAAAAATCCTTGCTGATATTCAACAATACTGATACCTACTTTTAGCAAAGTCTCTTGTCGACTTTGAATACTTTTTAGAAACCAGCGCGCTTCTTGTAAGTTACTTTTTAAAAATTGATTATCAGAGCTGTTATTGGCCCGCTGAATTAAAGACGCATATTGGTTATTAATACTCAGCTGGGGTAAGGCCGTATGATTCAATTGCACAATCCATTTATCATTTGTTTTTTTAACAATGAGATCAGGTATTATGTATTCAGTGATGTTTTGATGAATCAAACTGCCGGGTTTTGGGTTCAAACTTTGTATTATCATAAGTATTTCTTCGACTTTCTTTTCATTTATTTTATGGTTTTTCATGAGTTGTCGATAATTATGTTGACCTAGCAACTGCAGATCTTTATGAATCACTTGTTTGGCAAGTTCAAGTGCCTTACCTTCTAGGGGAAGTTGGACTAACTGTACCAACAGCGTTTCAGCAAGGGTTGCAGAGGCGCACCCAACTGGTTCAAATAGTTGAATTCTATGTTGTACGGCTTCTACCTCAGCAATGTCTACAGGAATTTCGTGACTATTTAAACTGGCATGTATGTCGGCAATAGTTAGTGTCAAGAAACCGTCATCATTGGTTGCATCTATGAGGGTGGTTGCTATAACTCTATCCACATCGCTCATTTGTGAAAGATCTAATTGCCAACGGAGATGATCTTGTAGATTGGTGGTAGTGCAGTGGATGTTGTCAAAGTTATAGTCATTATCGTCAAAATTTGTTTGTTTTCTTGTATAGAGTTGCGCCCATTGAATATCAGGAAATTCATCCATTTGTTGATTTTGATTGGGGGGAGCTTCTTCTTTGGGTTCTATAGTGGTTGACTCTAGCATAGGATTTGTTTCAACGAGGAGTTGAATCTCTTGCTGTAAATCAATGGTTGATAATTGCAAAAGCCGAATTGCTTGCTGTAATTGTGGGGTTAAAGTAAGGTGCTGACCAATACTCAGCTGCAATGTTGGTTTCATTAAAATCCCTTCAATTATCACTGCTATATAATTTAGTTTAAACTATCCCCACCGATTATCCAATGTTTACTGGCCACAATTTGGTAATTGGCTGTTATAGCTCTTTTTTTATAAATTATTTTTAATAAAAAATAGGGTGTCTTGGATTTTTTGTTCATGTCGAAACATAAATGAGCTACAAAATAGGAGATGTTATCTTGCGATTCTCCAGCAAAGGTATTCTTACCTACTATATTATATGATTTTGTCGCAAGGACATGCTCTTATTTTAATTAAAAAAAAGCCTCATAAAATGAGGCTTTGGCTTTAAGACAAAACTTTATTTAACTTTTTTCTCTTTAAACAATACGTGCTTGCGTACCCTAGGATCGTACATCATTAGTTCCATTTTTTCAGGATGATTACGTGGGTTTTTAGTTGTGGTTTTATAGTACCCAGTTCCTGCTGTGGATTCCATTTTTACTTTTACGGTTACAGCTGCCATGGTTTAGCCCCTCTCGTTGTTCTTTTTAGCCGTAGCTCTCATTTTATCTAATACGGCTTTAATGCCTAATTTGTCAATGATACGCATTGCCTTTGTGGTGAGTTTTAAGGAGACGAATTTATTTTCTTCTTCCACCCAAAATCTATGGGTTTGAATGTTGGGTAGAAAGCGTCGTTTTGTTTTGTTATTAGCGTGCGACACTTTGTTACCGGACATGGGTCGCTTGCCAGTTACCTGACATACTCTAGACATTGCGTTACTCCAAAATAAGGTTTTTAATAATCTGTAATATTTGAGGGCTTTAGTTAAAAAACAGCCATGTTTGAAATACTAGCCGATTTTATACCAAAAAAATAAGAAAATTGCAATATTTTTGTTTCATTTTAGGGTTATTCCTTCCACTTAATCCATCCCATCTGAGAAACATCAAAGAATATGCGTTGGTGCGCTTGAACCGGTATTGAATTTCTAAGTGCATGCGTTTTTTTTAAATCAATGGTGGCACAAATGAATCCTGGATCAAGGGTTTCTTTTTTCGCAAGAATAGTACCCCAGGGATCAATGATCAGAGAGTGTCCATAAGTCGTTCTTCCATTGGAATGGGTACCTCCTTGGCATGATCCTATAAAATAACAGAAATTTTCAATTGCCCGACTTTTTGCTAAGATTTCCCAATGCGCCTCGCCAGTTGTTTGGGTAAAAGCTGCGGGAACTATTAATATTTCCACACCTTGATTAAACATATAACGAAATAATTCAGGAAATCGAATATCATAGCAAATAGCCAAACCAATCCTACCAAAAGGACTGTCTACAATGCATACATTGTTGCCAGGCTCGGTGGTTTCAGATTCCTGATAGCCTTCTGTATCTGAGATTACTACATCGAAAAGATGTATTTTGTCATAGCGGGCAACACACACGCCCTCTGCATTAAAAACCAAAGTTGAGGCCCTGACTTTGTTCTCATCATCACAAGCCAAAGGGATGCTACCGCCTACTATCCACAGTTGGTTTTTTCTTGCTTGGTCAGATAAGAAGGATTGAATTTTACCTAGACCAAACCTTTCTTTTTCCCAGACCTTATCAAGGCCAGAATGCCCCATGATTGCAAACATTTCAGGTAGTACAACAAGCTGTGCCTGCTTGGATTTGGCTTGTAAAATGAGCAATTGCGCTTGTTTTAGATTTTCATCTATGGATGTTGATGAGCACATTTGTATTGAAGCAATGGTAGATAGCATTTTTTATGATTTGGTAAAAATGATACATTATACCAGTTATAAAATAATTTGCATTGAAAGGATTACACAACCCAGGGCTACCGCGCGTGTGCTTTAAAATAGTCCATCAAGAACTTTATCTGCAAAATTGGAATCTAATGCTGCCATATAGCGTCGTCCTTTGATACTTTCTTTAGAAGTTTTGTCTTGCCGAAAAAT
>JACCWN010000103.1 GCA_013697625.1 Legionella sp. | reverse complement strand
GACTCCTCATTGACACCGCTTTCTCTTCAGGTAACCTGTCATCAGAAGCAATGCCTAGGTGTTCCAATAATTGGACAATATATAAATTGTAAGGGTTTACTGTCTCACCAATGGGGTCCACTTTAGTTACATACATGCATATTCCACTAGCTAAGCCTGTTTTTAATAATTTTCCTGAAGAGTTTGAATTAAAATTTAATAAAATTTTTCATGTATTAAAAAAATTAGGGTGTGACTACTTTTACTTTTTAGGAATCAATACTGGCTTCCGTCATCGTTTTTGTACTCATGAGGATTGGATTGATTTTTATGTGGCCGAAAAATTAGCTTTAAATGATCCATTAAAACGAGTCGCAGAAGGCTCAACATTCATAGCATTACCTTGGCAACAACTCACCCATTTACATGGTAAAGATAAAAGAACAATGTTAGCCAGACCTTCTTATGGATTACACAATGGATTGACAATAGCTAAAACGTATCAACAAAAAAGGTATATTCTTACCTTGGCTACAGAATTAAAAGAACACGATATCGCTCGGTACCTTTTATTGGAGAAAGTAGGAATATTAGAAAAATTTATTAAGGATTGCATGATGTTATTCGATCAACATGTTAAGCAATAATTTAAATGTTACAATTAACAAAAATGCTCAATATCAATGCCTATTCCGATGATGGTGATCACTGATTCCGAAGTATCGTGATCACAGATTCCGAACGATGGTGATCACCCGGAGCGAAGCGACGCATATTTTTATTAATCATAAACACACGACTCATCAAATGTATGCAACCAAATAAGATACCAAACATAATTCCAAGTCGTAATCCAATAGCCCCAAAATGAAAGTAAAATGCAAAAATAATCGCTAAAGGTAGGCCGACTATCCAACATGAAATTAAACCAGCCCACATGCTAGATTTTGTATCCCCATATCCACGCAAAAGGCCAGCGGCAATATTTCTTCCCGCATCAAATATCTGCGTAAAAGCCACGATAAATAGAATTGATCGTGCTAATGAAACCGTATCAGATAATGATGGATCCTTAATATTTAAATATAAAGAAATAAGAATATTTGGAAATAGCCAGTAAATTACTCCAATCATCAACATAAATAGACCACCAACTGTAAATGAGCAATTGCTAATTATTTTTCTATCGGCTGCTGTTTCTGCCCCTAAACTTTGACTGACTAATATCGAACCTGATTGTGAAATCCCCATTACTACCATGATAGCAATCATGGAGAATTGAAGCGTTATCTGTTGTGCACCCAAAGCATTAGTACCAATTATTCCCATTAAATAAGTGATAATTGAAAAAACAAGAAGCTCCATTGTATATTGGATAGAAATTGGCGTTCCAATTTTTAATAACAGTTTGCAATAATTCAAATTGAAAGCATTTTTCGACATAACTCGATATTTTTGAAATTCTGAATTTAACAAAACATATATTAATATTAAAGCTAATGAAATATATGAAGTTAAAGATGTCGCAAGACCCGCACCAAATACCCCCATTGGTTTCAACGTGCTAAATCCAAAAATAAAAAAGTAACTAATAATACTATTTAGAAGTACACCAAAAAAAGTAAAATAAAGAAGTAATTTTGCTTTTGCTATGCCTATAAAAAACTGTGTGAATACTGCCCAAATTAAACCAGGGATTAATCCATAGGCAATGCCTTGAAAATATTTGCCAGCTATTTCACTAATTTCTATGGGTTGTTGTAATAACTGCAAAATTGGAGTCATGTAGAACATGATGCATGTCAAAGGAATACCAATAAAGAAAGCTAATGCTATTCCTGAGAAAATAATCGGACCAATCACATTATAATGATCCGATCCGTGGTTTTGACCAACCAGAATACTGACAGAATATAAAACAGAAACGACCATCATCGTAACAAGTCCATAAGTACTTGTGATAATCGCCCCAGCAGCAAGCGCTTGAGGAGTTAAGGTCGCAATGAAAAACATACTAATTAAACCTGAGGATGCGCTTATTATATTTGCAAAAATAATTGGAAATGCCAATGATAAAAGCTGTTTTAATATCTCATGATACCGTTTCATAACTACCCCATAAAATTGATCCACTTTATGAAACATGATAGCTGGTTCAACTGAAGTTGGACTTGAAAAGACTTGAGCGCTTTGCCATTAAAGCCGCAGATCAATTCTTATGGGACAGGATCACAGTAATGTGGTCTAGTGCCTCCTAGTGTAAGTGGGTAATAGTTGTAACTATCTCGCCACTTATCAATCCAGCTTAAATCATGGCTAACAATAACACATATCCCATTGTCGCTATCAAGATGCTTTGTGAGTAATCTATACATTTCACTTGTTGCATGTTCATCAAGTCCGTTCATTGGTTCATCCAAAATAAGATAATGGGGATTACTAATCATCCCAGATACAAAAAGAAACTTTTTCTTTGTTCCATACGACATTGATGTAAAATTGGTACCTAAATGTCTTTCAAGATTAAGTATTTCAATTAAATCTGACGGCCACTCTGATTTTTTTATCTTACAAATAAATTGCAATAAATCATTGCCAGATAAAAATGGGTAAATGGGGGCAATATCTGGAATATAGCCTATAGTCTTTTTAATTTTACTATTTTTCTTGTCATAAAGATCCGAAGTTGAGTATAGGATTTGCCCTTTATCAGGTACAAGTGATCCAGCCATCATATTCAGCAAAGTTGTTTTTCCTGAACCATTTTCACCCCTAATATGTAAAATCCCCCGATCTACTTGACAAGAAATTTGGTTGATGACTAGCTTCCCTGCATATTTTTTTGATACTTTATCGAGTTGAATCATAGTGCCTACCTAATTAAAAATTGAATTGCATACAAAATTGACGCAGTGAGGAACATTAATAATGTCGTATTCCGCAATTGCTTTGAGTTACTGAAATACACCACAGCATTTATTACTATTATTGCAAGCGTTATATAGAGCAACGTCCAAACGCTAAAGGCAGACCAAATTAAAGCAAAGGATACCCCTGGAAACAAAATAATGACCGTGAGAATCAGATTAAGTATTTGATTCTTCACAAACCAATAGGATGTAGATATTGGCAAAGTCCGAAAATAGGATGACATTTTTTTTGTTTCAAGCGCGAGCACGCGAGAAAAAGAGCTCATAATACAGATAACTAAATAATTAAATAATATGATAAAATAAATCAAATTAGGATTTTCTAAGTGCGTTACGAATAAAGCGGCAATACCTTGTATGGCAAGGCTCATTATTACTTTAATTAATAAAAAGCCCCCAAAAGGTCTCAGCATAGCTGACTGTAGTGGCAAAACTTTGCCACTAAATAGCTTTAATTTATTCAGCTGATAAGATCTAATCTCAAACGAAATGCTTTTTAAATCAGAAAATGCTAAAGCTAAAATAACACTACTTAAGAAAAATATAGTGCCTAGTTCGATACTTTCAAATGTTAAATAATACTTGGCTACTACAAAAATAATATTGCATAAAACTAACCCTACTAATTTACTAACGTTTTTCTCATACAAAAATAATTGCACCATCAATAAACTTAACACTAGATAGACAGTTTCAAAAATTACAATCGCTTTAGGTTGGTCATGCAATGCTACAAATGAACCCATCAATAGTAAAATCCACAAAAAATTATTACTAACAAATAAAACGATTATAGATGATACCCGATCGGCTACTTTACTAATTGGCAATGTCTTCGTGTAGCATTCAAACTCATGACAAAAAATTGTTTTTCGCTGACATACAAACAAAATAATGAAAATAGTATTCAATGCGAATAAGTGTAGCATTTCAGATATTGGTGAAAGAGTATTTCCCAAAATATCGACTATCGGTTTAGAAATTAATAGCGGGTTAATAATACCAAAAACAAATATGGCACAAAATAAAAGCATCGCCACACTATATTCATACAGTGTTTTTATAAGTACATGCCCATACCACTTCATTTTAAGCGAAATTAAGCTGCTTATCATGTGCTACCTCCATTTTTAAGAAATTTCGCCTGACTTGCTCTGTGGCTATTATGTGCTTTAGTCGCAGCATTCCAGACAAACATTATATTGCCTTTCCTTTACCTCATTCACACATTTAGTTTTTTTATTAAGCATATGACTTCTTATTATTCATCAATGAAATAGTAGATATTAGTTTTTCAGTATGACTTTTGTCGTAAATTGAAAGTCTTATTGCTTTTGGAATCGTCTCATGTAGGTAAGTTGCTAATATTTTTTCTCTGGTAAACAACTTAAAATATATATCATGATGTTTAAAACACGCAGTAATAAAATTTGTTGAGGAAGGGTACACCATCTCAACATCATCTAATCCTTTCAGAAAACTAGATAGCATTTTACGTAAATAAGTAAACTCACTATTAGTTTATGAATATCATCAATCTGCTCCAATCGTTTGCTCACACTCTCTTGAGCTGGTTCTGAAAAGGTAAATGGCAATTGAATTAAGCGAAGTACATCTATAATAGATTTATTAGCAATAACAACTCCAGCACGCACACCAGCGAGACCCCAGGCTTTTGAAAAACTTCTTATAAAAACTAAATTTTCATACTCACCCAATAATGCTAACCATTTTTTGTTGGATGAAAAATCAAAGTAAGTTTCATCTATAACAATTATTGTATTAGAAATATTTGTTAACAGATGATGTATCTCGTTAAACTTAAGCTCAGTACCAACTGGATTATTAGGTGAACACAAATATATAATTTTTGCATTGGAATTTTTTAGTTCTATAAAGTTTAATTGGTCAAAATTTTTTCCTAATAAAGGGCTGATCTTAACATCAACCTGATGCCTAATTGCTAATTCTTCATAAAGGCCAAAAGTAGGAGGAGTTACACAAATATGATCTTTAAAAGGGTCACAAAATGCTTGTAACACCAAATTAATAGCCTCAGAAGCACCTGACGTAAACAATATATTATCTGTTGTAAGCATTGCTGGCAACACCTCATTAGTTGCAATATATTGAATATATTTCTGCTTCATTAGCTTGTGTTCTATATCTGGATACTTGGAATAATTCAAGAAATGAGCGGATGTATTAATTTTCTCAGTAATTCCATATTGAAAATTGGACACAATTCGATATGGTTTAATTGATTTTAAGTATTTTCTCGCTAGCGGGTGAAGATCATTCATATTGGATAATCTGATTTTGTTACAAGTAGCTGCGCAATTCTGCAAAACACTGTGTTTAACATTTCCCAACCCTGTCCCTGAACTACTGAAAGCTTGCCATAATCTCGACATTCCTCAGTTCTCAAGAGATTAACCCCCATAGTTACATGAATCGTATCTATATCCGAAAAATGCATTTCAAAATGCTTACTTTTGATTGTATCAACGTCCATAATACCCTCAGCATTTCTGTAAAAAACACACGCACTTGCCTCAACAACCAGATGTACTAGAACTATTTTTTCAAGATTATCCAAGAAAGCATTTTATTCGCAAACCATGCAGAAGTGCTTCCAACATTGGATCCCATGTAGGTTTTCTTTTTTTTCTATCTTCGCTCAATTTTGTATTGTGACCAAACTCTTCATCTAAATGAAGTTCAAAAAGAGATAAATACTTTCCCTCTTCTGTAAAACAAACTCTATTCATCATCATTTTTTGAAAATAATTAGAAAATACTTGAAAGCAATCAAAAAATTTAGTGCGCAATTTTTTATCAGACAATACGCCAGATCGCATTAAATCAAACAGAGGATTGCAATTAAATTCTTCCAGATAACGTTTGTTCTCTTCAATATTTGTCGATATTATTTTTAGATTCATTAATAAACTCTACAAGAGGAATATCAATTTTTTCATATAAGCCTCTTTGCTCAAACTGCAAGGATAAACCCCAAAACCCATTTTCTCCAGAACCTATAAATCCATGTTTGCACCCTCTAGGAATAGTAACTAGATCACCAGATCGTAATATATCCTCTTTATCCCCTACTAGTTTAACTTCACCACTTGTAACAATTACCATTGATTCAATTGGATGCTCATGAGTATCTAAAATTTCATCTTTTTGCAAACTTACCCAACTAAGGCTTAGTGTTGCTAATTTAGGAATAAATTGCGCTAAGGTAGGATTTATTTTAAAATTTTTAAGTATGCCTAAATTATGCGAAACCCCATCCACCATAACTGAATGTATAGATGGTATATCACAGCGTCGAATTACCATAACCTCAGAACTATCTTGAAGGGTGATTTGCTCTGCTTCAATAGAATTATATCCCATAGTACTTTCCATTTTATTCAACTTCCAGAATATTTATAGCAGCAGGATCGCGCTCAACCAAAAACTCAGGTCGAGGATTCTTTACTTTTTCTAATTTATTATTCACACTATTGTAACTTATCATCAGCATTACTCGATCAAATGGAGATGGTTTTTTGTTGATGCATGTAAAGTATTACTATGAAAAAACAAAACTGAGCCTGCTTTGCCTTTTGTTGAAATTATTCCATTTTTGAGCACCTGCTCTCGAACTAAACTTTTTGGTGCAGTATATTTAAGTTTAGCTGCAACGGTGGACTTCCAACCGTCCTCTTGCTCACTTGATGCTACGTCAACTGTTCCTAGATGATGTGAACGAGGAATTAACATAAGTGGTGCATTAAACTCATTTGCTTCAGTTAAGAAAATAGCTGTAGTGAGAGCGTCTGGTTTAAGCATGCCATCTTCCTTCAGCCAATAAATATGATCCTGATGCCATTCCCAAACATCACCATCAAAAGCAGCTTTCATATTAATTTTAAACTGATGCACGTAAATATCAGATAACAATATTTTCTTTACCAATGTTACAATACCGGGATGGCGACCAGGGCTACCGCGCGTGTGCTTTAAAATAGTCCATCAAGAACTTTATCTGCAAAATTGGAATCTAATGCTGCCATATAGCGTCGTCCTTTGATACTTTCTTTAGAAGTTTTGTCTTGCCGAAAAAT
>JACCWN010000043.1 GCA_013697625.1 Legionella sp. | reverse complement strand
CTATAATATCGCAAAAACTAGTTCAAAAAAAGCGTTATCTCATAAAAAATATTGTGAATTGACTAAGTTTCGATAAGTAATTGGCTTGAAATTAATAGTGCCTATTTTTGGATGCGGAATTTAGGATTATGGTCTTCATCCCACCTCACATTGAGCTCCCCCCTGTTGGAAATTTACATTATGGCCAAGGCCATAAATCTGCATAACCGTTTTTCCCATCAAGAGGATGATTTTTTGTTTAATATCAGTCCATCCCTGAACAATTGTTTGTGCAACACCATTCATGTTTAAAGTGACGAAGTGGATACCATCCATCAGCTGAAATATCCAGCGCAAGGTTGGAGTTTTTGTTGGCTGATTGATTTGATTGGGCAGGAGTGTTTAAAATGCTCATTAGCATCCTTGAACGTTCTGTGAAAATTGTATTATCCGATGCGTTACCATCCCTACTTTTCATCATCAGTGGTACTCTGCCATCTTGACTAACTAATAACTCATGAATGATTTGCTTAAGATCTGGACGATGGTCTTTGGAGTAGCCATGTGTGAACGTGGCAGAAAGTAAAATTTTTATTCAACCCAGTTTTTATTTTTATATTCACAGAGATCAGAAATAATGCAGGTACTGCAATGAGGTTTGCGTGCTGTGCAGACATAGCGGCCATGTAAGACCAACCAATGATGAGCGTTTTGCAAAAATTCTGGAGCCACTGTTTCTAATAAACCTAATTCTACTGCTAAAGGCGTCGAACCAACCGCTAAGCCGGTGCGGTTGGCAACTCGAAATATGTGGGTATCTACAGCAATGGTGGCTTGACCAAACATCGTGTTTAATACCACGTTGGCAGTTTTTCTGCCCACACCTGGAAGCGATTCAAGGGATTGCCTGTCATGTGGGACTTGGCCTTGATGTCGTTCAATGAGCAACTGACATGTTTTAAGGATATGTTGGGCTTTGCTGTTGTATAAACCTATGGATTTTATAAACCCTTTTAGAACATCTATACCTATATTCAAAATGGCTTGTGGGGTGTTGGCAAGATTGAATAATCCAAGGGTTGCCTTATTTACGCTGACATCTGTTGCCTGGGCTGACAACATCACAGCAATTAATAATTCAAAAGCTGAGTTATATTTTAATTCGGTTACAGGGTGGGGGTTTTGCTCAAGAAACCTTTTAAAAATCTTGTTAGCTTTGTCTTTATTCACGCTTTAATTTCGCCTGTACTCGAGCCAAGGCTTGTTGGATGTAGTCTTGTTTGGCTTGTATTTCTTGAACATTGTCTTTTTGCAAAACAAGTTGTCTTTTCTTACGGTATTGTTGTTGCGCTGCATGCTCATCGCGTAACAATCTAACTTTTTTTTCTTGATGTCTTGTTCGTGCCAATTGCTTATCAAATTGTGATTCGGGTTGGGGATGCATTTCAATACAATCCACAGGGCAGGGTTCCACGCATAAACCACACCCTGTGCATTCATGTACAAGGATCGCGTGCATCAACTGTCTACTACCGATGATGGCATCTACAGGGCAGGCAGCAATGCATTTAGTACACCCTATACACTCTGACTCGCGAATATAAGCAATAGAGGGCAGGCGATTTATTTGTTGAAGTTCCTCTAGATAGGGGGTTGGATCTTTATTTAAGAGCGTCCCCAGGGCTTGCAGTACTTCTTCACCACCAGGAGGACATTTGTTTATAGTCGTTTGCCCCTGCGCCAAAGCTTGGGCATAAGGTAAACAGCCTGGATAGCCACATTCGCGGCATTGCGTCTGCGGTAAAAGAGCATCTATTTCTTTAAGGCAGGGCATTAAGTCACCGCAGGGCTGTTGTTTTTGGACTGCTCTAAAAACGCTAGGATTTTATCTTTCTCCACACGCGTCATCAAAGGCTGGAAAGGATTGATTTTATGATTTAATAATGGCCTATCAATTGACTCCCAAACCAAACATTCAGAATTTAAAAATTGCTCAGAATCTTTGGCCATCATAGGAAGCACTGGTTTTAAATAGGTCATCAACAGGCGAAAAAGGTGTATGCCCATACTACATATGTCATGTACTTTGGGCAACTGGTCTGCCTCTTTAGCGAGGATCCAGGGCTTATTTTCGTCTATATATTGGTTGACCTTATCAGCGCAGTCCATTATTAAACGAATAGCTCGGGCATAATCACGGGCTACATAAGCCTCAATTACACTAGGACGCATGTCTTTTAACTGCTGATATAACTGCGGTTGCGCCAATGTACCGCTTAGATAATTGTCAAAGCGTTTGTTTATAAACCCAGCACAACGACTGGCGATATTGACTATCTTGCCAACCAAATCTGCATTCACTCGGTTAGTGAAATCTTCAAAGTTTAAATCCAAATCATCCACACGTCCATTCAACTTGGCAGCAAAATAATAACGCAAATATTCTGGGTGAAGGTACTCAAGATAAGTATGTGCCTGTAAAAAAGTACCCCGTGATTTGGACATTTTTTGTCCATTAACGGTTAAAAATCCATGAGCAAAAACAGCTGTTGGCATCCTATATCCACTGGCTGAAAGAACAGCAGGCCAAAATAAAGCATGAAAATAAACGATGTCTTTGCCTACAAAATGATATAATTCAGCCTTTGAGTCCTTGGCCCAAAAGGTATCAAAACATACATTGTTTATGTCACAATATTTTTTAAAGCTTGCCATATAACCTATGGGCGCATCCAACCACACATAAAAAAATTTATCTGGGGCACCCGGGATGGGGAATCCAAAATAAGGCGCATCTCGAGAGATATCCCATTGTTTTAATCCGGCTTCAAACCATTCATCCAGTTTATTCGCAACTTCAATTTGTAAAGCACCATTTTTTGTCCAAGCTTTCAATAAAGACTCAAAAGCTGGCAAATCAAAAAAATAATGTTCAGAATCCTTTTCTATGGGCTTAACACCAGAAATAGCGGATACAGCATCTATAAGATCTGTGGGTGAATAGGTGGCACCACAAGCTTCACAATTATCACCGTATTGATCAGAGGTCTTACACTTAGGGCAGGACCCTTTGACATAGCGGTCTGGTAAAAACAAGTTTTTTTGGGGGTCAAACAATTGGCATATGGTCTTTTTATGAATGTGACCACCAGCCTGCAATTGTTCATAAATGGCATTAGATAGAATTTGATTTTCAGAAGAATGTGTCGTGTGATAATAATCATAGTCTATGGCAAAGGCCTTGAAATCTCGCTCATGATTCAACTTTATTGCTGCAGTTAAGGCCTCTGGTGTGATGCCCATTTGCTCAGCTTTTAACATGATGGGTGTACCATGAGCATCTTCACCACAGATACTGATACACTGGATACCGAGCATTTTGTGTGTTCGCACCCAAATATCGGTTTGAATGTGTTCTACCATATGGCCTAAGTGCAAATCCCCATTCGCATAGGGAAGGGCACTGGTAACAAGCATTTTACGATCTGTCGTCATAGAGCGGTGCTCTTTAAGAAAAATTAGCTGATTATAACGTATTAATGAATTAAATCCTGTAATAATTTGCTAAAATCTAAAGCAAATCTTTAAAAAGTGAAAACAATGACCAATACCCCAAGGCTTATCATAGGCATTACTGGCTCTTCAGGTATTATTTATGGTATTAGGCTTCTGCAAATTCTAAAACATCTCCCAATTGAAACGCATTTGATAGTAAGCAAGGCAGGTCAGTTAACCCGCACTTATGAAACAGATTTCAGTGCTGAACAACTCAGATCTTTAGCAGATGTTTACCATCATTGTACAGATATCACAGCCTCAATTGCCAGTGGATCTTTTAAAACTTTAGGTATGATTATAGCCCCTTGCTCTATGAAAACTTTAGGAGAGATTGCCAATGGCATTAGCGGTAATTTGATATCACGTGCTGCAGATGTCGTCCTTAAAGAGCGCAGAAAATTAGTCTTGATGCCCAGAGAAGCCCCACTTCATCTGGGCCATCTAAAAAATATGATAAGCATCACTGAAATGGGCGGTATCATGTATCCTCCAGTACCTGCTTTTTATACCAAGCCCACCAGCATAGACGATCTGATCAATGAAATCATTGGAAGAGTATTGAGCTTGTTTGATTTGGAGTGCGGATTGATCAAACCTTGGGGTGAATAAAGCGCATTAATTTAATGAACACAACTTGCTTAAGAGACTATTACAAACTTAGCCAAAAGAGGGTGGTAACTTCCGCCTAAAAAAATTTACAAATCAAGCATCCCTTCTTTTTTTACAGTACATCTGGATTCTGAGCTCATCTATAACATGTAATGTCACTTGGTAGAGATTGAACGTTATTAGCGGCTTTTTTTGGCTCCCAAAAGCTATTAAATGCTTTACGTACTCTCGTAGAAAAAGGTTCTTCTAAATTTGCAGCTGCGAGGGTAACACTCACAGCAGTCTGAGGTTTCTGTGGCGTATCCTCAAGGGGAGTATTAGCTAACTGCTGCTGCATGTGGTCAACAACCATTGGTGCCCTTGATACATTTTTGGTTTGTTTTGAAAATAGGCCCTGTGATCCAAAAGTAGAGTCGGAAGCTTGACGTGAAGTATTATGAATGGGGCTAGGATATATTAAGGCATTATGATTTTTAGGCTCTGTGAGTTTTATAGATGAAGATGCATACTCCTCCTCCTCCTCATCACTGTCTACATCAAGTAAATCGGGGTGATAATGGACTGGCTTGTCTATATCATTGGTCTTGTATGTGGGAGTTGCTTTCTTTTGGGCTTTGATTGGAGATTGTTCTTGAATAAGGTTTGTTGGGGATTCAACCTCTTCATCATCGTCTTGACAACAAGAAAAACAAGCATAGAGGCAAGAGCAAACAAATGAGGCAACCCCATATAGGCCGTACAAAATTTTACCAACAATATTGCAAGCTGTTGCTATAATCAAAGGACTACAAAAGGCTACCAGACCAAGGACAAAAGCTTGCGCAAGAGGGCTTCCGCCTAATAATGCCACACCCTCACCGATGATGTCATTACTGAGGGTGTCCAGCAGCCAAAAAAACGCTTCACCCATTAAAGCCGGCCAAATATTGAAAGATATAACCAATGCCAACATAAAAAAAGCAAAGAGAAAGGCAGTTTTACCGGGGAGAATACTTTTGATTGGCTTAAATATGAACTTAAAAGCTTGGCGTAGTTTCAGTTTCCAACCTGACTTAGGAGAAGCATAAGAATCATAGTGTCCCCCTGCTAAATGAAAGGATTCTGGTTGACCAGGCATCTTCTTTACTCCGCCATAAAAAAATGGATTCTAACATCCCTTCATTGAAAAATAAATAAGCAGTTTATATTGTAGGCTGGCAAGGCTTAGATTCAATAACATTCACTTGGTCTAACAGAACTTCATTGAAAAATTTTGGACTATGCTTTGAAGGCTTTTTAGTCCAGTCTTCATCACATGTAAATGCATCATACTCCCCCTGTTCAAATGGGGTTAAGGGAAGCTTTTCTATTTTAAAGATATTTGAAATCAGAGCATTGGTAGTAGCCATCACCGCGAATATAGCTGGATAAACAGCAATGCCCAAGGGTAGAAATATCATGGAGGGAATAATGAACATCTCCAATAAAAGTGAGCGAAAAAAATGCATCGTTTGGTATACAATTTTTGCCTTTTGGTAATCTGTGTCAGCAGTTAACCCTTTTAATTTCATAAAAAAATATTTTTTTTGTTGCTCGTCTAGGGCAATTGTTTTTAAAATATTGATGATATCTGAGGTTTGTTTTTCAATATCTTTTAAAGAACCGTGGGTTTTATGAATTTCCATAGCATTTTTTGAAGCATTGTTTATTACAGTCAATGTAAAACATAAAATGGTGCCTGCAAGCACGATCGCAAGTGAAGAACCTGCGAATGCCACCATACTAAAAGCCAGCAATAAACCCAAGGAATACATGATATTTATAAACAAACATTGATGCTTGTAATGCCACTCGTTTTCTCTTTGGCTCTTGGCTTTATTTAAATTTAAAAGCCTTTGCATATAAATACCAGACTCCGCAGGGCCTACATTTTTTAATTCAAGATTCAAGGCTTCTATATCCGAAAAAAATTGCTTCATATCATTATTAAAACTTTCCTTTTCTTCTTGAAATTCTATAAAAGCCATTAACAAATCAAAAACCAGTAGAATAACCGTCAAAAAATCTGCTGCCAAAACCTCTTTGAAGCCACCACCTAAACCTAATTTTGTTTGTTGCAATATAATACTGGCAAGATTTAGGGGGCCCCAAAATAAATCATTGAGGATGGCATATTTTCGTGTTTGCAATTTGGTCCGCTCTTTCCAAGGCATGGTTATCTCATCTTCACTTGGATTGAGTAAATGCTTAAAAAATAGACCTAAATTCATAGAAAGTCTGAAAAAATACAGCGCCCAGCTCATACATCCTGTGAAAGGATCAGGAAAATGTGCAGTCTCTGTTGCGTCATAGTTAAAAAAATGAGGTACCAATGCTTCATCAAGCAGTAATTTTACAAATCCGCCACCCCATACCCAATACAAACGCTTGTCATTGGTGGCATTCAATATGTCACGGACTTTTTTTGTACTTGTAAGCACCTGTGCAAGTTTAATCCCTAAGTAGGCAACAGGATTTCCATCACTACATTGGTTTTGTTGGGTGGTTTGCTGTAATTCTTTACCCTCTAAATGCTGAAGAAGAGATTGACATTTTTTTGCCTTTTCTGCATCTTCTAATAAGGCAATATGATAGGCAATCTGTAATTTTTTTTTCAAAAAAGCCAAATCAGCCTTACTCAATCTATCCAAATCATGAAATTTCTGCTGCTCAATGAAATTTAAAAAATTGGTGTTTAAAAAATTTACTAATACCTCACAACGGGAGCTGTATTTTTGGTAATTTTCCCTATCTTCTGTTTTTTGATGAGCTGCGTCATAAAGATCTTGAGCACAAAAAAGCATGTTTGCAATTTGCAAATCCCACAGCAATAGATTTTTATCAGGAGCGCTCATGTATGGCAACAAATACTCATAAGCTATCCAACAGTTATCAGAGTCCAAATCAACATCAGGATTTTTAATAAGATTTTGGTAATAGGACAGGGAAGGTTTAAAATCACCCTGGCGCTGCATTATATTTTTGTTATACGCAACCAAGACTTCAGCCTGAGTTTTGATATTTGGCGAATTACCTAAAAACATACCCTTATTGTTGTTAATAAAAGATTCAAGAACCTGGCTGCTATGCGACATAAGATATCCCTGTTAAGTACAATTTTTCATATGATTAAAGACAAATGTACTCAATTGACCGAAAATGCATGAAAAAACAAAGCAGGTATAAAACTATAATAATCGCGCACATTCTTAAAAAAATTATTAAATAGTACCCACAATATGTGTTTTTTTATAACATGATAATTGTTTTATTTACAAGGAAACCGCGATTACTTTTACAAATTTGATACGAAAATTGTCATTTTATGGGAAGTAAGCCCTAGGTTAGCCTAAGGCTGCAATAAAACAACTATGGAGGAGGAGAGCGTTTACCTGCGAGCAAAACAAGTATTAATAAAACCAAAAATATAACTATGAATATAAAAAACAAAAATTTAGCAACGCCAGCTGCAGCCACAGCAATGTTTGTAAATCCAAATAAGGCTGCAATAACAGCAATGATGAAGAAAATAAGTGCCCATTGTAGCATGAGATTCTCCTTACTTGATCCGCCAAACTATGTTTGGCGGACATGAGAAATCTAAACGGTTTCAGCCTCATCATCTCTTTTACTAGCCATTGCCCAATAGGCACCAGCACAAGCAGAAATAGCACCTATAAAAAATAATCCAAAGATGACAAAAGCTCCATTTGCTAGATCACTTGCTTTATCAGCAACCTCAGCATTGACGCCTTGACCAGTGTCACCTGCGCTAGAGCTAGATTTTCCTGCTCCAGATGAGGTGCTGCTGTTTTGGCCTTTAACGAAGTTAGATCCAGTAACATTTTCAGAGAACTGGGAAGCATAATGTGTGATGTGAGTCAACACGATAGAACTCAATAGCAAAGCTAGACACCAGGTTGTAAACCCATAAAGGATTCCTAAGTTGTCCCTACTACACCCTCGGCCAAGATACCCTGCAGCGTAACCCGCCGCAAGCATGGATACAATCACACTGATTATAATACCTATCATTCCGCCATAAGCGAGGTGGCTTTTTCCAGCGCCAACAGCACTTAAGCCAATCGCAATGGAAAACAAATTTAATAAAAAGCTTAAGCCAACGCCAACCAAGGCACCGACAAGTATCGCAGACCATGAAATACATTTATAAGGTTGATTTCCATTACTCACCCCATGAAGGTGATCATGGCGTCTGTGCGTATCTAACACCTGTGTTTCGTTTATCATAATAGTAACTCCCTTTAGTTTTATAAATAATATCTTTCATATGAGTGCAACCAATAACATTTTTTAGCCTAACATAAGAAAAATAGATGAGTTCTTCTAATAATGCAATGTTTAAATTCAAAGTCATATCGAAAACTTGCTTTTATAAATGTAAATGACTATATTAAAAAAGACATCAAATTTAATAATAAGGATATTTATTATGGATAATTTAGGTATGAATGAAAATGCAAATCTTAACAACTCAGGTAATTCTCAGGTAGGAACAGCTGCCAATGATTTTTTACAAGACGGCAAGAAACTGGCAAGCGCGCTATACGAACAAGGCGTTGATAAAATAAACACCGCAGAAGGGCAAATCAAGGATTACTCTGAAGAACTGTCTAAAAAAGTACAACAAAGCCCCTTAGGTTCTATTTTGATTGCTGCTGGAGTCGGTTTCATTCTCTCTACTTTGCTAACTAAATAAATGAAGATCATTGCAGAATTAGAAGCCCTGGTATCCAGTAAGTTCAAGGAATACCGGGCCCTTGGCACCATCATGCACTTAGAATCAAAGTTGGCTGTACAGAGTGTTTCTCCTTTATTGCTGAGTGTTTGTGTGGTTTTTTTTGTATTGATAAGCATCTGGTTCACCACCATGGCAATTATTGCTTATGGCGCATATCTTGTGTTTGACAACCTTTTTTTTACATTGTTGTTTATTTTAATATTAAATGCCTGTTTTCTGTACGGACTGGTTAAGTTTATACAGTATAACTTAAACAACATGAGTTTTGAAAAAACTCGTAATTATTTTTCAATGAAAGAGAATGACCATGGCATCGAGAAAAAAATTGATTACAAACATAGCACTGATGGATCAAAAATTACATCATCTTAGAGGTGAAGCGAAGGTACATACGCACTATTTTATGAACCTTATGAAAGATAATAAGGGCATTCTTATCTTAGCCCTTTCCTTAACTAGCTTATTGGGGTGGTATAACAGACGTGCATTAAAGGTCTTTAAACCAATGAAAAAATTTATACGTATTGGATTTATGACTTGTCTAAGACAACTCAAAAATTTAGCAATCCAATCCATTAAAAATAAGAGCCCCTTATAATTTTTAAACAAAGCCTTTCTCTTGGAAGGCATTGTTTTTTGTTGGCCATTTGTTAAGGAATTGTTGACAGATAAGACCTGCACCTCATTTATTTGAATACGCATTGGAACTTATTGGCATAGGCACTCCTTGTCTTGTAGATTAAGTTTCTTACCCCCCCCCTTATTTCATGTATTAATAAGAAGCCTTGGTGGCCAACAGCCCACAATCCTTATGATTTGTTTAATTGATATGCTTATTCTCAGCTGATTAATAAAGAGACCATTACCCTCAATATGATTAAATATTTGACATCACCCCTCTTTTGATTTATCATGGCAAGGTTATTTAAGCAGACTTCATTCAATATCCATCATATTTCGTAGGTTGAACCACACCGATTACCCATGTTAATCCGTTACATAAAATTACCGGGGAGAGACTACACATGAGTACACAACAGTTACCTAATCAATTAGGTTCTTTTATATGGCATTTTTTAAAACCATATAAAGCCATGGTTGCTTTGTTTTTTCTTTTGTCATTTTGTGCAGGTTTTTGGGGGCCATTAAACAGTTTATTAATCAAAACATTCATTAATACCTTGAGTGCAGGCAAGGGTGGCGTATCACCTACATTATATTGGACAGCAGGCTTTATGGTGTTGAACTTCATCATTTTTGATAATATAACTTGGCGCACCATCGCCTTTTTAAATTATAGATATGAAGGAATCATTAAAAATCAAATCATCAGCCAAAGTTTAGACTATGTGTTAGGCGCAAGTTCACAGTTTTTTCAAGATAATTTATCTGGCCGTATTTCAGATCAAATTAAAACCTTAGCTGATAATATAGAAATTATTCTGCATCGGGTATCAGTAGACTTTATTCGCGGAACATCATTACTTATTGTGTCCTTTATCACGGCATATTGTGTTAATGTTTTATTCTTCTACATCTTGTTGGTTTGGTTTCTTGCTTTTGCGACTTTTAGCATTTGGATGTCCAAGCGACTCGTTCAGCTATCTGATGATCATGCAAGTAGTGAATCGCAACTGTCGGGACAGCTGGTAGATGTTTTGTCAAATCAATCCAATGTTCGTATTTTTGCGCATAAGTCCTATGAGATTAAACGAATGGATCATTATCTCCATAACTTACAGTGCGCTTTTCAAAAAAAAGAGTACTTTATTTTATTATTATGTTGCGCTCAAGGTGCCATGATTGCAGCGATGATGGGCTTCTGTGCTCTGGCTTTGATACATTTATATGGACTGCGACTTATCAGCATTGGTGATTTTGCCTTGATTCTTGGATTGTCAATGGAGCTTGGGCATATGATGTGGTACACCATGTATCAAGTAGACCAATATAACCAAGCACTGGGTAAGTGCAAACAAAGCCTTAAGGCCCTATTGGTGCCTCATGATATATTGGATAAAGACAAATCTTCGCAATTAGTCCTATCCAAAGGAACCATTGAATTTTCTAAGGTACAATTTAATTACCGGAATGGACGTTGTTTGTTCCAGAATAAATCAATTACTATTGCTTCAGGACAAAAAGTAGGATTGGTGGGATATTCTGGTAGTGGGAAGTCGACTTTCGTCAATCTCATTTTGAGATTGTTCGATGTTGTTGATGGTAAAATCCTTATTGATGGGCAAGACATCAATACAGTCAGTCAAGACAGCTTAAGGCAAGCAATTGCTATAATCCCACAAGACCCGACCCTCTTTCACCGCAGTCTTAAAGATAATATACACTATGGTTGTTTAGGCGCCACTGAAGAAGAAATCATAACAGCCTCTAAAAAAGCCCATGCACATGAATTTATAATTCAATTACCAGAAGGATATGGAGCCTTGGTGGGTGAGCGAGGAGTGAAGCTTTCAGGTGGTCAGCGACAAAGAATCTCAATTGCTCGAGCTATTTTAAAAAATGCGCCCATTTTAATTTTAGATGAGGCCACATCTCAATTAGATTCTGTCACCGAAATGACGATACAAGACAGTTTATGGGAACTAATGGATGGTAAAACCACTTTGGTGATTGCACATCGTTTGTCTACTCTATTACATATGGATAGAATCATTGTTTTTGATAAGGGGCAAATTCTTGAAGATGGAACCCATGCTCAATTGATGAATTTTGATGGATTATATAAACATTTGTGGGATACGCAAGTGGGAGGCTTTCTCCCTGAAAAACAACAAAATTTTAGTAAAAAGGGGGTCGAAACACTTCCTGAAATTGCTTTGGTTTAATAAATCTTGGGTGAAGAACTCATAGCCAAAGCTTGAATTCTAAATAACATCGTGTTCTAATCGCACCTTATAATTGTGATTAATAATGCTAATAACTAAATGGTGAGTAGAATCTTTGTACAGCTGCTTCCTCTACTCAGTCGCTGCAGGCCAAGGAAGGTCGAAGACCGAGGCCTGTAGTCCCTGGTAGCCTTAGGGCCGGATGTTTTGCCGAAGGCAAAATATAAGGCATACGACAAGGCGTCAGTCATTGGGGAGCGCAGATTT
>JACCWN010000162.1 GCA_013697625.1 Legionella sp. | reverse complement strand
CATCTTTTAAGCACTCTTATTCATCAAAGCGCCCACACAGTTTGTCTTCTATCTTTTTAATGAACTCTGCCCTTCGCGGCGTAGGATGCATATTCTACAGCTTTCTCTTTTACTGTCAATTACTTTTGTTATATAAATTCAAACTTTTTAATATGTAACATTTGGCGTAATTATTTGGCTTGTTTTAATTGAACTTTAGCAATTCTTCGTTTACCTACCTGAATTATAATTTCTTCATCCCAAGATAAACATAGGGTTGGATCGGAAGCTTTCTCTCCATTAATTTTCACAGCACCTTGTTTGATTAATCTCATTGACTCTGAGGTACTTTCAGTAAGGTTGATTTGTTTTAATAATTGAGAAAGCACGATTGACTGTTTACTTTCAATTGTTATCCCTTCAAGATTTTCAGGGAGGATACCTTTTTGAAATCGTTCGATGAAGGCTTGATGTACAGTTTCTGCGGCAGACTTGTCATGAAAACGTGTCACTATTTCCTTTGCAAAATCAATTTTAATGTCCCTTGGGTTTGAGCCTGCATCTACAGACGCTTTCATTTTAAGTAATTCTGCCCCTGTTTTAAAGCTGAGCAAGTTAAGGTACCGCCACATCAAGTCATCTGAAATGGACATGATTTTTCCAAACATGTTTTCCGGTGACTCGGCGATACCTATGTAATTATCTAAAGATTTGGACATTTTTTTTACCCCATCCAATCCTTCAATCAAAGGGGTCATCATAACGACTTGGGGTTCTAAGCCATAATGCTTTTGTAATTCTCTACCCATTAATAAGTTAAATTTCTGATCGGTACCTCCTAGCTCAATATCCGCTTTTAAGGCCACTGAATCATATCCTTGTAGTAAGGGATATAAAAATTCATGGATAGCAATGGGCTGTCCAGTAGAATAACGTTTATTAAAATCATCCCGCTCGAGCATTCGTGCCACCGTATGTGTAGCAGCTAAGCGTATGAGATCTACCGCTGTAAAGGACTTTAACCATTGTGAATTAAATGCAATGGTAGTCTTATCCGGATCTAGTATTTTATAGACCTGCTGTTGATAGGTTTTGGCATTGTCTTGTACTGCAGCTTCACTAAGTGGCATTCGTGTTGCATTTTTCCCTGTAGGATCACCTATCATGGCAGTAAAATCGCCGATTAAAAAAATAACTTCGTGCCCTAACTGTTGAAACTGTCTAAGCTTGTTTAATAAAACTGTGTGTCCTAAATGCAAATCTGGGGCAGTAGGATCAAACCCTGCCTTTATTTTTAAAGGACACCCCTTTTGTAGTTTTTTTTGTAATTCTAAAAGTGGCAGAACCTCTTCACAGCCACGTGTTATTTCGGAGCACATTGAATCTTCAACTATCATAACCTCAAAACCTTTTATTAATGATTGACCTAAGTTCAAACAGCGAGTATCTTAGCTCGGTTAGCAAATTCCTGCTATACCAATTATGAAATTTAAGTTATCTTGTAATAAAGGTTGTAAAATACAACCCTTAAATAACCATTTGAGTAAACTTATAGTCCAATAGGCTGACCTTTTACCAGTTTACAGCGTATAATTAAAATAAAAAAGCATCCTTTTAAGATGCAGCAGTATGGGCAAATAATGGATAAACGATTAAACCCTAAACAATCTAACAAACCCTCAAAATTTTTAATGTTTTTAGCATTAATCATTGCCTTTTCACTACCTTATTATTTAGTGAAGAACTTTTCACATCATAAAAAAAACGGCTTCACGCATCAAGACGTTTCCTTACCTAGATTAGAAATAGAACATGTTAAGGAGAAAGAAAAACCCTTAGCTATCAAACCTAAAGACAATCAGTGGCATATAGTAAAACCGCGGGTAGGTGACTCTATGGCCGCAATCTTCAACCGTCTTGGTTTAAGTGCGAAAAATCTACAGGAGGTTTTGTACAATAACCCCCATAGTAAAGTACTTACAGCCATCAAACCCAACCAACCATTACAATTTTTAATAAATAAAAATCAGCTGGATAAACTGATAATTCCTGTTAACAATATGCAAACCTTAACAATTTATCGCACTGGTACCAGTTATAAAACTCAAATTGACTATAAGAAAATGAAGAGTCAAAATAATTATATAACTGCAACCTTAAAAGGTTCTCTTTCAGACACAGCAAGGCGGATGAATATTCCCAACAAACTCGTACAACAAATGACGACTATCTTTAATAAAAAAATTGATTTTTCTAGATCGACCAAGGTTGGGGATCAATTTTCTATCATTTATGAAGGCTTTTATGTGGATGATAAATTGGTAGCTACTGGCGATATTCTTGCTATCACTTATACTAATCGGGGTAAGACATTCAAGGCCATTCGCCATACCGATGCTCAAGGTGGACATGATTATTTTACGCCCAAAGGTACTAGTTTAAAAAAGGCCTTTACACGATACCCCATTCGTTTCAGTCACATAAGCTCGCCCTTTTCACTCTCGCGCCAACACCCCATTTTGCATTATCAAAGAGCACATAAGGGCATTGATTTAGCGGCATCCATAGGGACCCCGATTCGTGCCATAGGGGATGGGGTAATTGCTGACATTGGCAGACATAATGGCTATGGCAATATGATTAAAATCAAACATGATAAAACTTACAGCACCGTCTATGCACACATGCTCCGTTTTCAAAAAGGAGTTTCAAAAGGCACGCATGTGCGACGTAACCAAGTGATAGGATATGTGGGACAAACAGGATTGGCTTCTGGACCACATTGTCATTTTGAACTACATGTCAACGATATCCCCAGAAATCCTACCACCATTGCTCTACCCACGGCAGCGTCGATTCCTGCTCGAGAAATAGCCGCATTTAAAGCACAATCGAACACGTTATTAGCTCGATTAAAATTATTTGAAGAAGCTACCCTCGCCGCTTCAGGTAGAAAGAATATCGACATTGGATAAAATTATGCCTAACCAAAGAAATATCGGCAAATTATCACTGAAGCGATGATGCCTGCCAGGTCTGCTAGCAAACCAGCGGGGATAGCATATCTACTTTTTTTAATGCCAATTGAGCCAAAATAAATTGCAATCACGTAAAAAGTTGTTTCCGTACTACCCATCATGGTGGCAGCGGTTTTAGCGATCAATGAATCCCCGCCATATTGATGAATAAGCTCTGCCATCATACCTGTTGATGCACTACCTGAAAAAGGTCGAATCAGGGCTAAAGGAAGAAGCTCTGGTGGCATGCCTATCCAAGTCATAGCCGGTGTTAATAATGTGTTCATAAGATCAAAAAAACCTGAAGCTCGTAGCATGCCAATTGCAACCATCATTGCAATGAGGTAGGGCATTATTTCTATGCTGGTGCTAAATCCATCTTTTGCACCTAATACAAAGGCATCAAACACATTCACCTTTTTATAACTGGCGTACAAGGGTATGCCTACAATAAACATTAAAAACATCCAATTGGAAAAATGATTAGCCAATGCGTTCAAAAATCACCTCCTTTTTGATTCTAAATCGTTGTAATTTAGCCAATTGTTTTACAGAAATAATGGCTACCGCTGTAGATACAATGGTTGCAAGCAGAGATGTCAAGATGACTGAGCTTGGGTTAGTACTGCCGTTGGCTGCTAGAAATGCTATTGCAGTTGCTGGTATCAATTGAACGCTTGACGTATTAATAGCTAGAAATGTGCACATTGAATTAGAAGCAACAGCTACATGCTGGTTTAAGCTTTGTAGCTCTTTCATAGCTTTTAATCCAAAAGGCGTGGCTGCATTTCCTGTACCTAGCATATTGGCAGCAATATTCATAACAATGGCGCCCATTGCTGGATGATCAACTGGAACTTCTGGGAATAAACGTTTTAAGACGGGTTTTAAGACATTCCCTAGAATGGTGATAAGACCTGATTCTGTAGCAATAGACATAATTCCAAGCCACAATGCCATAATTCCTGCTAATCCCAAAGCCACTTCAAAGCCTAATTTAGCCGAATCAGTTACAGCGCGCACCACCATATCGATACGCCCTTCAATAATACCTACTATTACAGAAATAACTATCATGCTTAGCCATATGACATTCAACATACTTGCCTCCTGATTAAAAAATAAGATAGGATATATTCCACCTTAGAATGAGCAAAAAGGATGTAAAACACGTGATCCAGCTTAAATTCAAAACCCTTATCTTTGCACTCATGATGCATTCTGTGAGTTATGCAATTGATTCAAAAGCAAGTGAACAGCAGGCAGATCAGTCCATTCAGGAACTATATCATAGACTTCATATGATACAGAATACTTCTATTGTGGATCGAATAATTTGGTTTAGCGATCAATTTAAAGGTGCAAATTATGAACTGGGTAGTTTAGGTGAAGGACCAAATGCCCACTACGATCAGTTTCCAAGGTACCGTGTAGATGCCTTTGATTGTGAAACATATGTGACTACGGTTCTTTCATTAGCATCTGCAGATTCTCTCCCAAATTTTAAAAATTGTCTTAAACTGATTCGCTATAAAGAAGGTAAGGTTAGTTATATCAATCGCCACCATTTTACCTCCGTAGATTGGAATCAAAATAATCAACAACAAAAGATTCTTAAAGACATCACGCTGGAGATTAAAGACAAGCAACATAAACCCATTGCAATATTTTCTAATACTCTCATAGACAAATCAAAATGGTATACTTTTAAACCCTTAGAACATATTCGGCTTTTAGAGAATAATGAAATCATACAAAAAAAACGTTTAGAGGATTTAAAAAATAAGGGGTCTGTTTTGGGTTCTATACATTCAAAACTACCCTATTTACCTTTTTCAAGTTTATTCGAACAAGGTAAACCTCGCCTAGAACTATTTTCACAGATACCTAATGGTGCAATCATTGAAATCATTCGACCCAATTGGGATTTAAGACAAAAAATTGGTACTTCATTAGATGTGTCACATTTGGGTTTTGCAATTTGGAACAAAGGAACACTCTATTTCAGGCAGGCTTCTTCTGTAGAGGGTAAAGTGATTGATATCCCTATGATAAAATACCTTAGACAAGCAAGTAAAAGCCCTACTATAAAAGGTATAAATGTTCAAATTGTGCTTTCTAAAAACAGTTTAGGGACATGTATTTAACTCCCAATAGGGTATGGGTGGGTCTTAGAGCATGGGAAGAAGGCAGGTATGTTGGGCAAGGGCCCAACATTAGAGTAGATTTTAAATAAATTTTCTAAGTAATATCAGATAATAGTGTTGATTGAACCTATTTTTTTCCAGATTTTACGATCTTGCTCAAACTTCTAGAAGTTTGGTTACCATACATTTTCTTAACCAATTTACCTTCTGGGTTAAATACAAAAGTTGCTGGTATCCCTACGATGTTTCCAAGCTTTAGGGCCCTTGCTGGATTGCTCAATAAAACTGGATATTGAATGTTTAATTTTTTTATCATAGCTTTTTGAGCAGATGATGACATTGCATCCTGATTTACACCATAAAAAACAACATTACTGGGTATGTTTTTATAAAAACGATTCAACTCGGGAATTTCTTCTACACAAGATTCACACCAACCTGCCCAAAAATTTAGTATTACCCATTTACCCTTTAGTTGAGAAAATTGAGTTGAGTTGCCATGCGTATCTTTCAATGATACATCAGCCTGGCTAATAGAAGCAGTGAACATCAAAGTACAAATCAAAATAGTTTTAAAAAAGGAATTCATAATCACCTCAGTAGTCAATTAATAATGAAAAAAGTACTGCCCGTTGTTCAATGATCATTGTGACATATTTGAACAAGATAAATCAATGCCTTGATAATAAATAAAAAAAAAATGAAGCCCGTTTAAATACCTATGAGATTAAGGACTGGACTCTCCCCCCGAGAAGAAGATGATTGGAAACCCTGTACCAGCCTTTATGAGACCCAAAGGATCCCAAGTGGGGCTTTTTACAAAGTAACTAACTGGAGTACTATTAATATATAATTTTATTATACGGTGTAGCCATGAATCCTTGTAGCAAACAACTAAGCATTCTACTTCTGATTGTTGTAATATATATAACTTTCAGAAGACTAAATCCTGCCTCACGGCAACTTAGACTATGGCGTCGGCAATTTAATATTCAAACCCATCTTCTAACTTTCCAAACAGTATATGCTGATCAAAATGGGTTTATCCTCTCCCAAGAAGCAAGAAAAGGCTGTGATGCCTTAGAGTATACTTACGGTGAAATTGATTTTGAAAGCTTTGTGGCCTTGCTCTCAAGATTTAAACCCGATGAACATACCATATTTTATGATTTAGGCAGTGGCATTGGTACTGCCGTGGTTGCCGCTGCCATGGTGTTTAAAATCAACAAAAGTTGTGGTATTGAATTACATCAATCCTTACATGAGTGTGCCAAACGCATTCGTCTTAGACTAGGTAACATGCCAGAATACAGTGTGGCTGCAGAGCATATTTGTTTTATAAATAATGATTTTCTGCAATGCGCCTTAGGGGATGCATCCTTGGTTTTTATCAATGCTACCGCTTTTTTTGGCGACTTTTGGTTACAAATTAGCCATCATCTTGAGCATTTACCAACTGGTGCTATCGTCTTATCTACATCCAAAAAAGTAGATTCTAAGTTGTACAGTGTTACCTATAACACGCATATTAAAATGAGCTGGGGGACAGTAAAAGTATATGCCCAACAACGCCTTTAAATCATAGATACAGAATAGTAAAACATGTACCTGAGATGGAAGATAACACCAACTATAGAATTTCAAAACTAGAATTTTAAATGGAAACTGCTACAATGGCTCAATAATTTACAAACACATTGATTAACCATGTTCTCCTTCTCCCCATTGTACCTACTCGAAGTCTTAATTGGTTTTGCCATCCTTCAGATGATATGGTTGGTTTGGTTTTTGAAAAAACAAACCAACCATTCAAATTTGATAAAGGATTGTAATAAATCTCTACATGAGGCGCTCAATGTTCAATTGCATCAGTTAAACTGGGATTTAAATCAATCTTTTCAAACCTGTCAACTTGTTGTGCATGAAAAAATAATGCAAGGACAGTTAACAATGCAACAACTCATCACTGACAGTGTACAAAAACAAATGTCCGATGTACGAGAACAAATGACTCATAGTTTTGCGCTCCATTCAAGTTCCTTAACCGCCCATTTGCAGTTATTAACTGAGGAAATTCGTACACACCTACAACAACTAACACACCAAGTTCAACATAAATTAACAGAAGGCTTTGAAAAAACGTCTTCCACTTTTCTGGATGTAGTCAAACGGTTGACCATAATAGACGAGGCCCAAAAGAAAATCACAGAACTATCAAATCATGTTGTAAGTTTACAAGATGTTTTGGTGGATAAACGAGCCAGAGGTGCCTTTGGAGAAGTGCAACTGTCATCTTTAATCAGCAACATGATCCCAAGTGCCCATTATCAAATGCAGTTTACCCTAAGCAATCAGAAGCGCGCGGACTGCATTTTATTTTTACCAGAACCCACAGGTAATATTGTAATTGATGCTAAATTTCCTTTGGAGACTTTCCAGCGCTTAATCTACATAGACAATGGATCTGTAGAAAAAAAATCTTTACAGCAGCAATTTCGTCAAGACATTCAAAAACATATCAAAGACATAGCTGAAAAATACATCATTCCTAATGAAACAACCGATGGTGCTATGATGTTTATACCAGCTGAATCAATTTTTGCTGAAATTCATGCAAATTACCCTGATTTGATTACGCTGTCGCAACGCTTAAAAGTATGGCTTGTGTCCCCTAGCACATTAATGGCCGTACTGACAACTGCCAAGGCAGTATTGAAAGACGATGCCACTAGAAAACAAGTACACATCATTCAAAAACACTTGCAATTTCTTGCTGATGATTTCCAACGCTTTGAAAAAAGAATGGATAAATTAACCAAACACATTGATTTGGCTCATCAAGACGCCAATGAAGTGAACACTTCTGCAAAAAAGATTAGCTCAAGATTTCACAAAATAGAGTCAGTAGATATTGCTTTAGAAGAAGTAGGACTGGTGACACCCGAACTTGAAACCAGCATCCTGGAGTAGCCTTTTTATGGTCGGTTTTTCTGCACCCAATTTATAAAAGCCTGAATAAACTGATTAAGAAAAGCTTTGGTACCTTCATTGTTCAAGTTACCATCATCATCAAATAATTTATCCACATGACTGAGATAAACCTCAGGTTGTTGCATACAAGGAGCGTTTAAAAAAACCAAAGACTGACGAAGGTGATGGTTTGCACCAAAGCCCCCGATGACACCAACTGAAGCACTTATTACAGCACAAGGTTTGCCATTCCAAAGATTCTGACCATAAGGCCTAGATCCAACGTCCAGAGCATTTTTTAGTACAGCCGGTATAGAGCGATTATATTCTGGAGTGATCAATAAAAAACCATCCAAAGGTTTGATTGACTGGCGAAATTGAACCCAAGCTTGGGGTGGTGTAGCTTCCTCATCTTGGTTAAAAATAGGCAGCTGCCCGATGTCAATAATATGCATCTCCAGTGTATCTGGAGCAAGTTGCATGATACTATTTGCAACTTTTCGATTGAATGACTCTTTGCGCAAACTCCCTACTAGAATTCCTATTTTCATTTTTTCTCCATGTATTCTAAAGATACAGCTTAACTGACCAGTACATTTAAATCTATTATTCACATCAACTTTGCACTGGTCAGCCTTTCATAAATTAAGGATTTTCATAAACTCTTTGAATGATGGGCATTGGCTACAACTTCATATAATTGCTCAACTTCACCTTTTTCTCGCCAGAAACTTTGAAATGCCTTTGGATATTTCGTCGCAATCTCAGTTTTCGAAGGGATGTTCCAAGGAGTGGTTATATTAGATTTCAGTAAGGCTACCACTTTCTTTTTACTTTCAATCTTAACCCCTTGGTAATTTTTTTGCCATCCGTCCAATTTTTCACTCAGGAGTGTATTTAAATGCTGTTGCTTTTTTAAATTTGATTTCTCTGTGGCTTCTGAATCTAAGGCTATGGTCTGAAGTGAAGGATTGTTTTCTGGAAATTTTTTTAACTCTTGTCTCAATGTTATTTCATGGGTAGGTTTTGCTAAACCCATGCCTTGTTTTATTCTATCTTTTGTCCCTTCAGACCCAAATCGCCAAGCAATGTTTGCAAGTCCAAAGCCCACCACACTTAAACATATAAAAGTTACCACCAAAGGAGCAACAGGTATAATAAAAGAAACTATCAAAGCTGTAATTGTTATACCCAGCGATGAAGCATTTAACCCATGAAAAATGGCTGCTTGCAAGTAGTGTTTTGATTGTGCTGAACCATGAAGTGCTTGTTTTGAACGATGCAGATTTAGCCCTGCCTCCACCAATTGATTCACCATACCTACCGCTAATCCAGCAATAAAAATCCATATACCTGCAGCAAAACCAAATCCCAATAACCCAGCCAATAATTCCCCATAGGTTGCAAGGCTGGTTAGACCCGTGCTGATGATTGTGCTGATGGTATTAAACCACCCTTCAAAATTTTTATTCACCGCATGATAAAAATAATAACATTGAAGGCTTGCTAATATGAGTGTAACTATCCCTAAAGAGGCTTTATTTATTAAGGAAATGGGAGAGTTTTTAAACAAATTCAGCCAAGTAGTATTGGAGAATGCTGAAAACATAGTGGCGAGCAAAAGGTCTCGTAAATTGATTGTAACTGTCTTTAATTGCATAATATGACTCCTAAAAGGGTAACCTTTTTTTAGATTATAAATTAATCTAATGAGTATATTTTAACCAAATAACAGGCATATTAATAATATAATTTTTTTATAACTATGATAACTTTAAACTATTATAAACTGAGTTTAACTTCTGGAATAAAAAGAGCAGTTGAATCAACCGCTGAATATTATGGTTGATGTCGCTTTTGACTTCAATGCGACATTTTAGATAATTTGTGTGTCAAAAAATTAGTAAATATAGGCGTTAGCTGCTGGCATTAACAACTTAATGCTTATCTAACTCTTTAATTTCCTCTAATGATAAACCTGTTACCTTTAGGATAAAAGCAGGATCAGATTCTTCTTTAAGCAGTCGCTTTGCTATTTCACGCTCTTTATTCAATTCACCTTCCAAACGTCCTTCTAAACGTCCTTCTTCTTTTAATTCTTTTGCTAAACTCATAATTTGTTCTCCTACTTCCGGTGATATTTTAGTGTCTATAAGATTAAAAAATTCATCCTTATCACTAATTTCTCCGCGTTCAATGATATATTGTAACACAATAGCCAAGAAATCTCTGCCCCCACTTCTATCTAATTCATGCATAAGACCGGTCATATTTTTGAGAAAAGGCAATATGTCCCTTGAAAAAATATGCTTTAAAGCAAATTCCATAACCCCAGCCCAGGCATGTTTTTTTAAGGTTTCATCTTCAATACAACCTAAATCAATAAGGTGGAAAGGTTTTAGAAAAAATCGGTCAATTAACTCAGGAGGTGCATCAACTAAATCATGAATATTGGTAGAAAAGGGATATTTTTGTTTGCCATGGTAAATTACTAAAGGATAAACCAAAGGTAATTTTTTTGTTTGTTGCGTTTTAAGATGATCATCCATAATATTACATAAATACTTAAATAGCCTAAAAGGCATCAGCGGATCTGGCTTGGATTGGTGCTCTAAAAGAAAATACAGATAGGCCTCCTTGTCATCAATTTTCGTTTTAAATAAAACATCAACTTCTGATTCTTGGCGAACATCATTAATGTATGATCTAGGTTGGATTTCTAATTTTTCAAAATCGATGCGTTCACATAGATCCTTAGGTAACCATGCTTTTAGAAAATCACGAGCCACACGAGGGTTAGCCAGTGCCGTTCTGAAAAATTGATCATGGGGATTAATGATTTTATTTTTAGTATTTTTTTTCATTTACAGCTAACTTCCAATGTTTTTTTCAACCTCTATCCTTATTAAAAACCAAAAATGCCGCTTCTTCTAAATAATGTTCTATTGAAAATTATCAGAAAACCAGGTCCAACTCTCTTTATTAAAAAACTGATTCACCTAGCTGAACTATTTAAAAATGCATGAACAAGGAGACTGCCAATTAAAATTTTAAGTTTTGTAAGCTTGTAATAGTTTCATCCTCTTCAGTCCTGATTCTTTTACTAGGTTTTTTATCTACTTCTTGTCTATTTACTTTAAGGCGCAAAAACTGTTCGTACAGTTCTTGCTTGTCATCGGTCTCTTTGGGGGGATGTATGTTAACAACAGATTCTGCTACCTTCGTTCCAGATTGATGAGTAGGGCACTTGAAAACTCTATACCGATGTACAGGGCGTTGAGCTTTGGTTGAAACTGTCTCTGAACTTTTTAAAGACTGGGCTGTGGAAAGCATGACTTTTTCATGATGCTTTAATTGCTCCAAAAAACGACTGAGTATGATGGTAGAGGCATTATCAATCATTTCATGATCCTCCTCTATAAATGCATCTGGGCTTAGATATGTTTTGGTCTTGCTCTGACTTTCTTGAACCCCAGGCTGAAATTTAATTAAATCATTTAATCTTTTTTGACCTTCAATAACCCTATCTAACAAATTGTGACAGTCTAATTTTAGTAGTTGTTCTGTCAGTTCCCGCGCTTCAACAGCCTGCAATTCGACACATATGGCTTTTATTTGGGCAATATTTTCACATTCATCTATTTTGGAATGATAGCATTCAATAAACTCTTTGATTCCAGGGCGTTTCCCAATAATCCCTTCAATAGAGTGTAATAACTCTAAACAATTGCCTTTCAAACTAATGACCATAGGGTTTAATTTTTTTAATTGAAAAATGGCTGTATTTAATTGTATGGTGCCATCAAGTAGGGATGAGATAAGGGATTTCAAATGAGTGCCATGAATGGACTGAAATATTGGTGCTGTAAAAGAATATTCAGCACATAGCCCCAAATGATTTTCAAATTGGTCACAGACAAATCTGTATAAACTATTACCAAACATAAAACCTATGGGCGGTCTCATAGCTAAAGTTTCAACTTTTTGTTCCTCAGGTCTTTCTGCTTCTAATAAAAATAAGGCTTTGACATTTGCTAAATATAACTTTTTGTTAACAATGATAAAATTATTAAAATCAAGGTTTTGCAATCCCCATCCTTCCCGCCTTAACAGCTCTATTAAATGTCCCAATTTAATAAATGTATCTCGAGCAACTAAAAATAGTTGAGTTATGGATTCTGCGCGAGCGCAATAAGCCAAATCCTGGAGGTTTTCTATGTTATCGCCATAGTCCAGAACACTTAGATTATTAACACCTACTTCATTCCATAATAGTGGCCTAAATGCCTTTTTTAATCCCGGTTGGTTAATAAAATCCTGCTCTACCCTTTGTGTGTTTAGTCCAATCTCAGGTTTTACTTCATTGCTTTCAACTTTTAACTGGGTCATCATTTTCTCAATTTTTATAAAGAAGTGTCAAAATACCTGTATCTGTAGGTTGGGGCTTAGATAAACACCAAATGAAGGATTAGAACCAAGGCCCAACCTAAATACTTTGGAATACAGCTCAAAGAAAGTTCATTATATAATGGCGAATATATTAGAGCAAAATAATTTAAGCATATTTTAAGTGCAAGCAGTGAATGGTGTTAATGTAAGGTAACAAAAACCTTTTCAAGGGGGATATTGTATTTTTTTTAAGTGATGTAAAAAAACCACTCAGTCTTAGTCTTCACCTTCTTCATAACCCAACAGATGTAAAGGTTGAGCTTTATATCCTTCCTTTTGTGCAAAGTAGACCAATGCTTCTTCTCTACCATGTGTAACCCAAACCTCTTTGGGATTGATTTGCTTGATGGTTTGAGTCAATTCCAACCAATCGGCATGATCGGAAATAACCAAGGGTAATTCAATACCCTTTTGCTTGGCTCGAGCTCTTATTTGCATCCAGCCAGAAGCCATACCAATCAGGACATGCGCAAACCTTCGGCTCCATTTATCATGTAGGGCGCTTGGGGGGCACAAAACCAAAGTGCCTTGTGAGGTGGTTAGATCCAAAGATGAGGCAGGCTGTAGATTACCTAAACTTATCCCTTGCGATTCGTAGAAATCGCATAATTTTTTTAATGCTCCATGTAAATAAATGGGTTTATCATAGCCTGCTAATCGCAATGTTTTGATCAATCTTTGACATTTCCCCAAAGCGTAAACACCAACCAGATGACACCTATGAGGGAAGGTTTGTAGGGACAACAGTAATTTTTTAACTTCTGCTTCTATGGGTGGATGTCTAAATATGGGCAAACTGAAAGTTGCCTCAGTTATGAACACATCACAAGGCTCAACCACAAAGGATTCACATGTTGGATCAAAGGCGCGTTTATAGTCACCAGAAATTATTACCCGCTTAGACTTATATTCAATGACAATTTGTGCGCTACCTAGAATATGACCAGCCGGTAACAAGTAAATAGATACATCATTCAAACTAATTTTTTCATAATAATTTAAAGCATGCAGGTCAGAGGCACAGTCTTCCCCATAACGTATCTGCATGATAGCAATGGTTGCAGTTGATGCAATCACCTGACTATGACCTGACCGTGCATGATCAGCATGACTATGTGTTATAATAGCTCGGTGTACAGGATAGGTTGGATCGATATAAAAATCACCTGGAAGACAATACAAACCTTCTTTTTTAATAGTTAACCATGCCTTAGGATGCATTTTTTTGCTCACAATAACCTTCTTTAAATTATAAGGCTTTTGCGAGGTAATAACCAATAAGGAGATCTAATGAATGCTACGGAAGATGATGAGCTCATCCCTGCATATCTCATCGATTGGTTTGAGAAAAAGGGTTGGCATATGCATCCCTACCAAAAAAAAATGTTTGATTTTTTTGCCAATGGGCAATCTGTATTATTGGCAGCACCCACAGGTGGGGGTAAAACATTGGCAAGTTTCTTACCTTCTTTGGCAGATATACATACAAATTCACACCAAGGTTTGCATACACTGTACATATCCCCCTTAAAAGCTTTAACTCAAGATATTCATCGTAATTTGCTTACCCCTATAGCTGAAATGGGTCTAAACATTGAAATTGCAACACGTACTGGTGATACCAATACCTACCAGCGGCAAAAACAATTAAAAAAGCCTCCGCATATTTTGCTTACGACGCCTGAGTCCCTGATGCTGCTGTTAAGTTATGCCCATGCACCGCAGCTATTCAAACACTTAAAACTTATCATTATTGATGAACTTCACAGTATTGCTACGAATAAACGCGGCGACTTAACCACACTAGCTCTAGCACAGCTCACAAGATTTGCTCCTTTAGCAATTAGAACGGGCCTGTCAGCCACCATTGCCAATCCTAAATTATTCGCAAAATGGCTGGTTCCTACCCGTCACAAAGCTGAAATTTTGGTCGTTGAATCTTCTAACCAACCTAAAATCCATCTATTAGGGCAAGAAAATATTCCTTACAGTGGATATAAAGCAAAACATGCCATTGGTGATATTTATGAAGTCATCACACAACACCAAATGACGATAATCTTTGTGAATACGCGGGCCAATGCAGAATTCTTATTTAGGCACTTGTGGATAATAAATGATAAAAATGTACCCATTGCAATTTACCATGGCTCCCTTTGCAAAGAACAACGACTAAAAACAGAAGCATTGACGGTATCTGGAAATTTAAAAGCCATCGTAGCAACCTCCGCTCTAGAACTTGGCATTGACTGGGGGAATGTTGACGCCGTCATACAAATTGGTGCACCCCATGGGGTGAGCCGATTGTTACAACGAATTGGGCGTTCAAATCATAGGTTCAATCAACCCAGTTTGGCCTACCTTGTCCCTACTAATTTCTTTGATACATTGGAATCAGTAGCGGCTATGCATGCAATCGCGAACAATACCTTAGATGATGAGGAAATGCATCCTGGATCTTTAGACGTTGTCGTCCAATTTATAATGAATTGTGCTTGTAGCCAACCCATTAAAAAAGACAGTTTGCTAAAGACTATTAAACGATCTTATTCCTATCGTCATTTGGAAGCTGAGATTTTTGATAAACTGTTCCAATTTGTAGTCGATGGTGGGTATACCTTAAAACATTATCCCCAGTATCACCGTTTATTAGAAAAAAACAATAAAACCTTTTCGCCCTCTTCTGTTAAAGTAATGCGTCGTCATCGACAGAACATAGGCACCATCATAGAAGCTACCACAGTGCGTGTGAAAATTGTTAACAAAAAAAAAGATAGGGTGGTTGGAGCCATTGAAGAGTCTTTTATCCAAGAACTACAACCTGGTGACACTTTTTTATTTGCTGGTGAAGTTTTAGAATACATTCGATTGCATGATATGTTTGTAGAAACCCGCAAAACTACCTTCAAGGATGCAAAATTGCCTTCTTATAACGGGGGTACAATGCCCTTATCAACCTTTCTTGCTGATGAAGTTTTAATCTTAATAAACCGTCCAAAAAGTTGGAAGGCTTTACCCAACAAAGTCAAAGAATGGTTGGCATTACAACATAAATTTTCAGCCATTCCAAATAAGAAAGCCATTTTAGTTGAACAAATGCCACATAAAAAAAAGAATTATTTGATAATATACAGTTTTGAAGGCCGACGGGCCAATCATAGTTTAGGCATGTTGCTAACCAGGAGACTTGAAAGCTTAAAATTAAAACCTTTAAGTTTTACAACTTCTGATTATGGTCTTGCTATAAACATATTTAAACCTATACCAGACGAAATTATAACCAACTTATTTTCCAGTCAAATTCTATATGAGGAGCTTGAAAATTGGCTACATGATTCTTCTCTTTTAAAAAGGACTTTTAGACAGATTGCTATTATCAGCGGACTTACAGAACGACAAATTGCAGGTACGCGAAAATCCATGAAGCAAGTCACTTTCAGCACAGACTTAATTTATGATGTCTTAAGACGTTACGAACCTGAGCATATCTTGTTGAAAATAACCAGACAAAATGTAGATAGCCTGTTGCTCGATTTTCAGCGCCTTACGAATATGCTAGAGCATTTCCACAACCGCATCGTGATACATAATTTATCAGGACCTTCTCCCTTCTCAATACCTTTGCTGTGTAGTTTTAATACGGAAAAAATCAGCGGGGAGGCTGAGGATGAGGTTTTGTCTTATGCACAAATTGAAGCCAATGCCGCAGATATGATAGAGGAGATTAAACAAATTGTGGGATGACCAATCAGAAGATAGGTACCAAACTATAGAATTTGCCAATCATCAATTGATCTTAAGTGGTTTGGGCGGTATCTATTGGCCTGGGCAGAAATTACTTGTAGTCGCTGATCTACACTTAGAAAAAGGTTCCTACTACCTCACACGGGGAAATCCTCTCCCTTTGTATGATACCTTGGATACACTTTCTAGACTTGAACATTTAGTAAGCCTCTATAATCCACAATGCCTCCTCACCTTGGGAGACAATATTCATGATGTTCAAGCCGTGACACGGATGAATCAAGAAAATATAGATTTACTCAAGAAGATCAGAGATTCTGTTTCCAAATGGGTTTGGTTAATTGGCAATCATGATAAACACACGGTGCCAAAGGAGCCGGGTTTGCATGTCTGCACTCAATTAGACATTGAAACCATCACTTTTACTCATGATTTGCTAAGAGATAAACCTTGGCAAATTTTAGGACATTATCATCCTAAAGCAACCATAAAAAACATCAGTGGTAAATGTTTTTTAGTTAACAATCATAAAATCATCCTACCCGCCTTTGGAAGCTACACAGGAGGCCTCAACATTGACTCTTTAGATTTTAAAAAAATCATGCACCCCGAACAGTTTAAAGCCTATTTATTAAATAAAAACAAGGTTTGGAGAATCAGGTAATGGTAGGGTCTGGATGAATTGTGATAAAATAGTATTTTTTTTCCTATGATGTTCAATTAAATGATTCAAGCAACAACATATCTTCGACCATGAATTCTAATGTTCTTATGTCAAAAAGAGTTCTGCCTTACATCGTCTGTATAATAGCCGGTCTATTCTATGCTTTTGAAATGCTACAAATGAGTTTAGGAAGTACATTAAGTACCGTTTTGATAAAAAATTATGGCTTTACAATCCATCAATTACAATTATTTTCTTCTATTTATTTATACAGTTGTGCTTTGCTTATTATCCCAGCAGGCATTTTATTCGATAGATACCAAGCAAAACCTCTGTTGCTCCTAAGTATGATTGTATGTTTGATTGGACTTTTGCTCACAGTCGTGGCTAAGACCCCGTTTTTATTGATAATGGGACGGGCTCTTATAGGGTTGAGTAGTGATTTTTCTTTTTTGGGATATTTTGTTTTAATCAATCATTATTTCCAAGATAAAAGAAAAATATGGATGAATTCCTTGGTTTATTCTTGGGGGGCTGTAGGTTGTTTGGTTTCCCAAGCGCCCTTTAATCTATTAATGAATGCTCTTGGGATGAGTAAAGCATTATTCATCTTATTTGTGATAGGACTTTTTTTATTACTAGGCATGATTTATTTTATAGAGCAATTTAAACCTACAACCGAAGAAAACACACAAAAATTATCGGTTACAAACTCCCTCAAAAAAGTATTATCTAATAAGATTAATTTAATTTGTGCATTTTATAGCAGTATAACCAATCTGCCACTCATGGTACTGGGTGCATTGTATGGAAAGATTTATCTTATTCAGGCTTTAAATTTAACACCTACTCAAGCCAGTCACATCAACAGCATTATATTCTTAGGCGCTTTGATAGGATCCCCCATCATTGGTCACTTTGCATCAAAATTTGAAATTCCTAAACTTATGATGATAACTGCATTCATGGCTGCTGCTTGTTGGACAGGTTTGTCTTATTGTGGGAACTCAGTGGTATTTGTTTCATTCATTTTTTTTGGGTTTGGCATTTTAATCAATGCCCAATTGCTCAGCATCCTCATGGTAGGTAAAGCAAACTCAAAAAAATTATTAGCCACCTCTATCAGCGTACTGAGCATTACTAATAATTTGGGTGGTGGCATGTATCAATACTTTTTTAGCTTGTTATTACTTTTCTATGCGCCAGTTGGTTGTATTTCGCAGACTTGTGTTTACAGCCATACAGCTTTCAATCAAATATTCATCCTAATTGCATTTTTATATATAGTGAATGGTATTGGAAGTTATTTGTTCATGTCAACTTTTTGGAAGTCACAAGTGAGAGCATCCCAATGAATGCTCTCAATGAATGTATCATCTGGGCCAAAAACGAAGCGCACAGGCTTTATTCATAAATGTATCAATAGAAGTTGGAGAGTCTATTGGAATACATCCATCATCTAGTGTTATTAAAGGATGACTTTTTAAGATTGCCTCAGTTGAAGGAATATATCCTATGAATTTAAAATGTGCGTACGCATCTGCAATGAATTCTAAGCCTTTTGGATTTTCTTTATAAAAAAGCGCATCATCTAACATTAAAACCACTGCATCAAACAACACAGAAGGCGCACCATTTATTTTTTCATTGATATTTACAGGCGTACCATCATTGAGTTTTAAAGTTCCTACTGTAGGCGCAATCAAAGTATAATCAACCTGTTCTTTGTCTAAGACTTGTATTAAACTTTTAAACAGTGCCGCATCTGAATTGTCTCCCAGCAAAATCCCTATACGCCTTCCTTTAAGTGTTTGTTTGCTATTTTTTAAAATACTTAGTTTTGGAGATGGAGGTAAGTCAACCCTTGGTTTTACAGCTTCACAGGGGTTTGGTAGACTAGCAAATCCCAACCCTTTTGCTACTGTTTGTGCCAGTACTTGGTTTATGTTTAAAAGGTGCGCAACCATTCGTTCTCGAATTACTACTGTTTCAACTTTGCTAAGTTCAAAAATCAGGGCATCTGCTATGTGCTTTTGTTCAACAGGCAACTGGCTACTATAAAATTGGCCGGCTTGACTATAATGGTCAGCGAATTTGTCAGGACGGACTCTTAACTTATTACCTTCTAATGGTTCTGGATAAGACTGAAACCCTTTAGAAGGTGACTCACGAGGCCCTTCGCCCCATGAATTAGGATTATAATTTACCCGTCCTTTTGGATTATGAAAAGCCATATGACCATCTTGTTGAAAATTGGCAAAAGGACATCTTGGTGCATTGATAGGGAGGTGGGTAAAATTAGGACTTCCAAGTCGTTTCAATTGAGTGTCCAGATAAGAAAAATTTCGTCCCTGTAGCAAGGGATCATTGGTAAAACCTAATCCTGGAACAATGTTTTGAGTGCAAAAGGCTACCTGTTCTGTTTCTGCAAAAAAATTATCTACGCATTTGTTTAAAGTTAACCGACCCACCATCTTAATGGGAATCAACTCTTCTGGAATAATTTTTGTTGAATCTAAAACATCAAATTGAAATTTCTCAACAAAGGCTTCATCAAATATCTGCAATCCTAATTCCCACTCAGGGAAGGCCCCACTTTGAATGGCATTCCAAAGGTCGCGTCTATGGTAATCAGGATCAGCACCATTAATTTTAACGGCTTCATCCCAAGTAACGGATTGCATGCCTAACTTAGGTTTCCAATGGAATTTTACAAAAGTTGATTTACCCTGGGCATTGATCATACGAAAAGTATGCACGCCAAATCCTTCCATAAAACGAAAAGATCGAGGGATGGTCCTATCTGACATTATCCACATGATCATATGCATGCTTTCGGGTGTTAATGAGACAAAATCCCAAAAATTGTCATGTGCTGACTGTGCTTGAGGAAAACCTCTATCTGGTTCCTGCTTCACTGCATGTACTAAATCTGGAAATTTTATGGGGTCTTGAATAAAAAAAACTGGGATATTATTTCCAACCAAATCCCAATTGCCTTCCTGAGTGTAAAATTTGACTGCAAACCCACGTACATCCCTGGCTAAATCTGGGGATCCTTTATTACCGACTACTGTTGAAAAACGAACAAAGGTAGGCGTGATTTCACCTGCTTTTTGAAAAATATGGGCATGGGTGATGTCAGATAAAGATTCATAAGTTTCAAACACACCATGTGCTCCAAACCCTCTGGCATGAACAACACGTTCAGGAATTCTTTCATGATCAAAATGAAACATTTTTTCCCTGAAAATAAAATCTTCCATCAACGCAGGGCCATTCGCCCCTACTTTTAGGGTATTTTGATCGTCGCAGATAGGTGTTCCTACTTGTGTGGTTAAAACAGGCGACTCTTTTTCAGCTACTTGATGGGTATCTCCGCCCTTACCTACAAGCATGGTTTCGTCATGGAGCTGGATATTTTTTAACTTTAGATCCTCATTTTTCATTCGTATTTCCTTATTTTTATTTTATTAAGCGTCTTTGTTCAATATCTATAATTAATAGGTATATTGAATGAAACCTGCTTAATAAGAATTATGCCATGGGTTATAATTAGAAGTTTTATTTATGCAATTTATAGTACTCTTAAATATTAATATTTGAAACTGACCCAAACAGATTTGACTTCCTCCATGTTTGTGCCATCGGATACACAACCTCATTAAGAATTGGATATGTTCAGTTTGGGTCTACTTACTGTATTCCAATTACTATCATTCACTGGTTTAAGTTTACAAGCATTTGTATTTTCTAAACGATCTAAGGTGTCGTGAATGACTTCTTCGCTGAATTGCCTTCCAGACAAAAATCGAGCAATACTATTTAATTTTTCTCCTAAAGCCATGGTATGCATAGAAGTTTGGAATAACTTTTTTTGTGTTTCTTCCCAAGCCCGTGTTTTTTCTTTAGGAATGGAAAGTAATGCTTCTTGTATACAATCGGGATTGATTTTTCTTAAATTTAATCTATTGATAATGAATTGATTGCCTTTATGGGCATAATGGTGGGCAAAATGAAGCGCAAGTCGTTTGTCATGAATGATGTTATGCTGTTTTAAATAAAGAATTGTTTGATCAAGTGCTTTGTCCAAATTGGGTAAAGCACCATATTGGGTTTCTAAAATGGAGCGTAATTCATATTCACTATAAGACCTATTAGATGAAGCACGAATGGCAGTATCAATCATAATCATTATTGTTCTCCAATGTATCGTTAGGAATAGGATAAATTATTTGACCAAAATGTCAAATGGTTCTTGACAAATCTTAATTTTAATAATTGACAAAAGTTCATCAGAAAGCCCGCCTACAATAATTTGAGTACGGCTCATAAATAATTGAAGTTTGAATATTCATTCTAGTAAAAATTTAATTGAAGTCAAATCATGATCTAAAATTTTTGGCAATTTGAGTTTGAGACAAAGAAGATTTATTTGTGTGCAATGCAGAGTAAATGAATCACCATCAATTTTTTAAAGATGCAAATAGATCTGTCCGACCATTAGTACAGGGGTTTTCCAAGCGATGCCATATCGATGACGAAACGGTATTTGACATCACCTTTAACTGTTCTGTCATAAGCCGTATTGATCTCTTGAATAGGAATTGTTTCAACCTCGCAGGTGATGTTGTGTTGACCACATACATCAAGCATTTCTTGAGTTTCTGAGATACCTCCTATTAGCGATCCAGCCATGCGCCGGCGTCTGGCAATAAAGGGAAATGCGTTCATTTGCGTCAGAGGCTCTAATGCGCCAACTATAACCATCGTTGCATCCCGTTTGAGTAGAGTTATATAGGGATCAATGTTATGACCAACTGGAATGGTATTTAATAGAAAGTCAAACCTACTTCTTGAAGATTCCATTGCATTTGGATCTGTAGAAAGCAATACGTCATCAGCGCCAAGTTTTCTAGCATCATCTCCTTTGTCCGGGGAGGTGGTTATCATGACAACCCGAGCACCCATTGCATGAGCAAATTTTACACCCATATGACCAAGGCCTCCCAAACCGATGATGCCAACTGTTTGACCTGGCCCTACCCGCCATTGTTTTAAAGGTGAATAAGTGGTTATGCCTGCACATAGTAAGGGTGCAGCGGCGGCGGGATCTAGGTTTTCTGGAATGTGTAAAACAACTTGTTCATCCACAGTAATTGTATTTGAATAACCACCCAATGTGTATTGGTGTTGGGTGCCACCAATTTTATCTTCACTGTTATAGGTCATAGTAAACCCATTGTCACAATACTGCTCTAAACCCTCATTACAAGAAGAACAAATATGGCAACTATCCAACAAGCACCCAACCCCAACCATCTGTCCTACTTGAAAATTTTTAACATCAGAGCCTAAGGTTACAATACGACCTATAATTTCATGACCAGGCACGACAGGATAATGGGTGGCATTCCATTCATTTCTAACTGTGTGGATATCTGAATGGCAAATCCCACAAAACAGTATATCAATGACGACATCAGAATTCCCAGGTTCACGGCGGTCTATGGTGATAGGTGCCAATAAAGAAGTTGCAGATTGGGCTGCATATGCTTGAGTTTCCATAGTCATATCCTTATATATGCTCATTATCTTTTAAGTATACTCAAAAAATAAGCAAATGTTTAATTACTTTACTTAACCAGGAGTAACTAAAGCTGTTAAATTAAAATACAATTTGCCGTCATTACGAACCAAGTGAGGCAACCCAGAACTAAATTTTAGTAGGCCAAAGATCAGGCTTGCTGCGCTGCACTCGCAATGACGACAGTAGTTTTATTTAATCAAAGTATGATTTTGCCCTGAATTACTCAACCAAGAAATTAATTTAAAAATGATTGGCTCAGGGACTACTCAGAAGCTTGTGTGTCGGATGCAAATTGTGGCATCACAATTTTAAAGCACTGATGGATTTTAGAAGAGCGTTTAAAATCTAGATCTATCGTTTGCGCGCTGATGTCTTGCACGCAGTATTTTTCTTTCAAGGAAGGGTCTATCTTGAACTGGCGCAAATTGGTGGAGAAATATAAAATCCCATCCGGATTTAGCAATCGCATGGCTGCATGCACCAAGGTACGATGATCTCTTTGTATATCCAATGTATCTTGCATGCGTTTAGAGTTAGAAAAACTGGGAGGATCTAAAAAAATTACATCAAACCTATCTTTGGTAAGTTTCATCCATTCACGGCAATCAGATTGCACGAATTGGTGTTTGGATAGGCTAAGATGGTTCAACCTGAAATTATCTTCAGCCCAACGCAAATAGGTGTTTGAAAGATCGACATTGGTAGTAAGGGCACCGGCTAAGGCTGCCTGTACACTGGCCGTGGCTGTGTAACAAAAACAATTCAAAAATCGACTGCCAGGCTTAAGTTCTGCAAAACGTAAACGCATCAGTCGATGATCTAAAAACAGGCCTGTGTCCACATAATCAAATAGGTTGACAATTAATTTAGCCCGCCCTTCCATGACTGTCATCACATGTTTGGTTTGATTGAGCTTTTGGTATTGGTTTTTGCCTTTTTGGGGTCGACGTTCTTTTATGATCATCTTATCAATAGATATACCCAAAGCCTCAGGCACCACTTGCATAACTTCTAAACTGCGTTTTTCTGCTGTATGTGCAGGGATACTTGAGGGTGCAGCATATTCTTGTAAAACCACATAATCATTGTATAAATCTATGGCATACGCATATTCTGGTAGATCTGCATCATACACGCGATAGCAATTTACTTTCGTGGTTTTGGCCCATTTTTTGAGGTGCCTTACATTTTTTTCCAAGCGGTTGAATAACATTTGTGCGTTCGGAGACAACTTTTGTATTGACTTGTTTTTCAGCTCATTGCCTGTATGGATATCAATACAATACAATTTACATTCAATGGCACCGTTGAAAATAGTGTATTGTTTATTTGCACGCAGCCCCAAAGCTTTGGCCAACAGGGGATTTGAGGTTAACACAGCTGCCTGCCATCCCTGGTAGTGTTCATGTAAGGTACTACCCAATTGTTGATACAAGGGTATAAGCTGCGAGACATCCCCCAGTCGTTCACCATAGGGTGGGTTACAAACAAGTAGACCCTCAGCTGAGGGGGGCTTACAATCGGCAATGGCACTGGTTTTAAATTCTACCAAGGGTAAGACGCCTGCGAGTTGCGCATTATTTAATGCCATGGCTACTAGTTTTTCATCACTGTCTGTACCTAATAATGTAACAGTCAAGGGTTTTACTTTGGCTAAAGCTTCCGCTCTTATGCTCTCCCAAAGGTGGTCTTCATGTTGTGCCCAATGAACAAAGAATTGGTCATGACGCAATAAGCCAGGGGCTACATTGGCCGCCATCATAGCTGCTTCTATCACCAAGGTTCCGGACCCACAGAATGGATCATGAAAGCCATAGCCTTTCTCTGATAACTCTGGCCATTTGGAGCGAATCAACAAAGCTGCTGCAACATTTTCTTTTAAAGGGGCCTGTCCAGCTTGTGTACGATACCCTCGCTGATGCAAACTAAAACCCGTCAAATCTAAACTGATGGTGATAAGATCGTTTTTAAGATAGGCATGAATTAGAATCTGTGGGCTTATTTTATCAACAGAAGGTCTAGTGCCATGTTGGCTTCGAAAATGATCTACGATGCCATCTTTCACAACTTGCCCACCAAACATCGTATTTCGAATATGATCTGAAGACCCATGAAATTCAACAGCAATGGATTTATCTGAGGTAAACACCGTTTGCCAATGAAATTGGGTGCATAATTGATGCAAGGTTTGATCAGTTGTTACAAAGCCACTAAACAAGATGAGTTGGACCCGGTTTGCAACCCTTGACCACAAACACAGATGGTACAGTGTAGTTAAATAGGCTTCGCCAAAAACACCCTGAGGGCTTACTCGGGTTACTTCAAGCCCCAAGGCCTTCACTTCTTCTTCGAGCACATATTCAAGCCCTTTGGGACAACTTATAAATAGAGCATACTTCATTTAATAAAAACCCTTAAATAACGAAAAAGTGCTTTAGCGGCACCCGTATTCTTTTGTTTTAATTCATCTTGCATCGCTTTTTTGATCATTTGCTGCAATTGTTGAATTTCATCTGGCTTATATATATTTATAAATTCGGTTAAGGCAACTTTACCGCCTTGTATGAGTTTATCACGCCACAATTCAACTTCATGAAATCCTACAGTAACAGCACTGTCCTCATCCAACATCTCTTGATAAGCTGCACGGATTGCTTCAAAATCGTCTGCGCGTATTAATTTGCCAATCAATTGTGCCTGTCGACGTTTAGCCCCATGACTTTTGATGCTTTTGGCATCAATAATGGCTTTGTATAAATTTTCAGATAAGGGCAAAGTATTTAATTTTGCAAGGCTTAGGCTTACTAATTCAACACCCAATGCTTGTAGGGCCTGAGCTTGCCTTTTATTCTGTGATTTACTGACTGGTTCTTCCATAGAGTCATACTTAATGTTAAAAATGGCCTTTAGTATACTCGGGTATGTTGAGAATTCACACTACTGCCTTCTGCCATTATGTGATCAAGCCTAAACAATTCATATTTGCATACCTTAAAGTCCCTATGGTAGCATTATACCCATATCATAACTATATGAGGAATCAAAATGAGCAAGGGTATGGACAGTAAAAAATCTCAGAAAAAAAAACCATTGAAAAGTGCTACCGAAAAACGTGCTGATAAAAAAGCAAAGAAGAAAGACGGTGGGTTATAATCAGTCGCTGGTGAGTAACTCATATCTTGCATCAAGATGATTGCGGGTTTTCGTGCATAACGTAGGCATTTTGATTTTACAATATACATAATATACGTTTAGTGTGATTACCCTGCCTCCCGTCTTTATAAATTGATCAGGAGGTGTAATCTTACATGCTTAAATAACTAGGTACTTCAATTGCTCCCACATCATTGGTGAGCATATAGTGGGTTGCATGCTGACTAAAAGTATCAAGTTCATCGATCAATTCTTTGGTTTTGCTTTTCCCAATACTTGCAAAAATATCTTTGCTACGATAAGAAGACAAAGCGCATCTAAATCCGTCTACATCAAACGATCGCGAATCGAAATGTTTCAGTATATTGGTTAGAGCAGTAATTTTGGCCTGCCTAGCTTTGGATCGGTAAAAGCCGCAGCACCCGTTTAAATCGCCTTCTATTTTATCAATGTGAGCTGAGAGTTTATCACGCATGTCAAATAAATTTTGAGGCAAGTTTCTTTGTGCTTCTATCAGTTTCTGCTCACGAGTACTGGTAGCCTTTTGTCCTTCTTGTAACCAAGACAAATCATTGGTTAAACCTATTTCTGTATTCTCTAAGTTAGCTTGTAAAGCCTTGGCTGGTGAATGTAAGGGGAAGCTATTTTGTGAAAAAAATGCCTTATCTAGCCCGTAATGCGCAAAAGTGGAAGGGGCAATTGCCGTGTTAATATACTCTTTTTTATAATACATTTTTTCATATAATGTAGTTATCAATACCATGGGACCAGATGTGAAAACGACACTGGCTTTTAAGTTTTTCAAACGCCATTGTTCTCGCATATAAGTTAACAATTCATTGTCATCTTGTATTGCAGATACAGTTTCTAATTTCTTGTAACTCTTTTTAGGCAGAACCATCCAAGTTAACCACCCCAAGTTTGCTTTAATCTCACTTCTTAGTAAAGTAGCCGCTGCAACAATTTTTTCAGCAGGTAGAAGATTCACCCTAGGGCAAATAAAATCTGCAAAGGTATTATTATTTTGAGTAACTTGTGAAATTTCTTGACGCATTTCAAGTGCAGTTTTACCTGTGCAGAAGCTGCTAAAAAATTGCAGTTGGGGAGTATTGGGATCATAATTTAAAATAAAATCAATCACCAGGGTATTAAAAAAAGGTTCTAAATTACACCTTCTTGCAGCCAAGATATCATGGTAAATGTTATTACCATCTATGGGTTGTTTGGAACAATTAGTATAGATGGCTCTTTGTACTTTTTGGATGTCTTCTAAGGCATCCTCGGCATTGACAACCGCTATTGTATCATTGTTAACCACAAGTCCTTAAACTTCTCCCATAGAAACTACACTGCCCAAACTCATTAAAAGTGGTTTTGCCACTGTTATAGTATTAGGAAGTTTGCTTGTATCGACAGGTACATCAAAATCAGTATAAGTTCCCAGAGTATAGATAGGAGATAACCAGCGTAAAATATCACTGCCTACACCGAGATTCCCACCCTCATTTAAATGCGACACTTCTTGTGCATAAAGGCTACATAAGTTTTGTTCCTCCACAGTTTTACAGTGAGGCATTAAACTTCGTACATTTTGCGGTGTAATGCGATATTTACCACAAAAAGCCTGTAGCTCTATTAAAGCTGTCTTTGATAATAATGCACCATCGTAAATAAAATGAATTTCATCCTCAGGATTAATATCTCTCATTTTTACTAGACGCACCTGATTTTCTAGATTCAGGAATATGTCTTTGTCTTTACTGAGCCAAATTTTTACGTGGTGATGTGGATTGAAATAATAGGTCATACTGTTGCCTTGTAATCATCAAATGTGTAAAATAATACTATAAATTGAGCAAATAAGAAAGCTTTGATTTATTTTATAAAACAAAACGCAGCTACAGTTATCATAAATATCAAAAGTCAGCATTCCGCCTAAGCTCACCCAGAGCATGTGCTTTTTTTGGTAACTGGTGAATTTTCATCACTCAAATCACGTAACCGCTTAGCTCCCTTATGCTCTTTATGCTCTTGTGGATTTAATACGTTGAAACTTACAGCGGCTTTAGTGGGTTTAGCTGTATGAAAAAAACTAAAAGTATATGGAGCTCTCGCTGGATGGGTTAGAGGGTGCTCTTTAATCCTGTGAAGTAAGTTTTGCAGATTACTTATACTTGAGGTATAAGACAAATCCTCTTTATATCCCGAGTCAAGGCAACATGCTTTGTATTTATTGATGCTATCCACAATCTTTTGTAATACCTGTGAACAAGACATCAATTCCTTATTCATGTCTGGTTGGTTAGACTGTGTGCAAGATAAATAATTATTTAGAGTGAACATAAGTTTTGATAACACAGCGGCTGTTTTATTATAAAATATATCAAGAGTAGGAAATGTTCCCTCAAATGGGGCAGTTGTTATCATTTTTTCTATGTGTGTAAAAAATATAATACTTAGGTATGGGTTGCTGCCTACCATCCTAAAGATCATCTGATCTAAATTATATTTAATAAAAGAATCAACAGTCATGGTATTGAGGAAGTGATGCAATTGTGATAGGTCTTGTAGGGCAAAATGAAAACAAAACCGCTGGAAATTTTCTAAATTGAAAAAGGGAAATACCAGCTGAAAATCATCTACAGTATGAATGAGAGAGACTAACTGGTTGGATATAAATAAAATGCCTTCAAAATCATGCGCCCTATCAGGGGAACATAATTCAACAAACTGCTGTGCTGTGTGTATTAACCTACAACGTGCTGATGTTTCCTCTACTTTTTTATAGTCCAACTGGCAGTTTCTTGGTGGCTGCGCTGGAACACTAAGAAAAGTTGGTGGATGCATCCCTGGAGAACTAAGTACCTGCGGCCTAGGATGTATCACGGGAGTGGCATTTTTTCTTAATATCACTTCAAGGAGGATCGGTGTCCATTTAAGTTTATCTAGCTTGAGATGTGAACCACCTGTTTTAGGAAATTCTGGTGGCAACTCATCCCAAAAAAGTGCGCCCTTTAATACACTATCATCCAACCCCAGCATGCTATAGGTAATCCCATCCTTTACTCTATACTCATTCATATGTATTTGATATTTAATCGATTTCTTTTTCTTTACAAGCCCTGTGCTAGTTGCATAAGTAAGATCATAATTTGCAAGCTTAATATAAAATTGTAAGTTGTTTGGGTCGCTGGAATGTTTATTGGAACTTGGAAATGCCTCATGTATAATTGTATCTATTTCTATTAAGGCAGTTTTACTCTTTTGCTTGGTGTCACATGCAATACTCCAAATTTTTGCAACTCTTTTAGGGACTTTTTTCGTAGTATTGTGGCCGTCAATAGTGATTTGCACCCCTTTTTTTGTTTCCCATGGGGTCATAATAATCTGACTTTTTATGGTATCAATTTTTTTTGATAATTGATCAACCTTTTTTGCATCCGTACTTCCCTTATAACTCGATAGTGATGTTTTAATCAGTTTACCTATACCAAAAAGCTCTTTTTTGAGTAGTTTCTCGCTTTGACCAGCCAGCTTGTTACAGCTGGTTCGAGTATCATTTATTTGTTTCAAAATATCTTTTAATATTATATTTATTTTTGGATACTTTTTGCAGTCCAAGTAAGGAGGCAATTTTTTAAATATATTGATTAATTTTTGTTTTCCAACTGAAGGATTCGTAAACAGTGGGTCCAATGTTTCAATTTCTTTAGCTGCTTGTTTTATTTCAAATAAAGCTTGCGCCCTTATAGATTGGAAACCCTTTTGAATTAATGCGTGGAAAATTTCATAATGGTCATATTCTGCTGCAATATCGAGAAGGGTCGAATCCAAGTCTAGATTTTGTTCCTTGTCGATATCAATATCATCACTCTTTAGCAATTCCTGAACTACATTCAGATGGCCATTATAAACTGCCTTATATAAGGGACTCCAAAGTTCCTTAGTGGTCAGCTGATTAATATTGGCCCCTTTTGAAATCAATAAATTAACAATATCAACCCGACCGTTTTCTGCTGCAATATAGAGTGGACTTGTACCACCCGGCCCTTGATTCAAGTCAATAGTTTCACTGTTTAGTAATTCCTGAACGACACTAAAATGGCCTTTCTGGACTGCAACTAAAAGCGGACTTCTTTGTTGATTATCAAGCACATTGATGCTGGCCCCTTTTGAAATCAATAGACTAACAATATCAACCCGATCATTTTCTGCTGCAAGATGGAGTGGGCTTTGACCATTTGACGATTGATTAACATCAATATTTTCACTGTTTAGCAATTCCTGAACTACATTAAGATGGCCTTTATGAACTGCAAATAAAAGTGGACAGCAGTTTTGCCTTATCTGATTTGGACTAAATCCTCTAGAAATCAGCAAATTAACAATATCATCACGACCCTTTGCTATCGCCTCAAAGAGTGGACTTATATTAGCTGACGCTTGATTCACGTCGATATTTTCACTGTTTAGCAATTCCTTAATTACATCAAGATGGCCTCGTTGGACTGCAATTAAAAGTGGGCTGTACAATTTATTAGCCATCTGATTAACGTTAGCACCTTTTGAAATCAATAAATTAACAATACCTCTCTGACCCATTTTTGCTGCATGAAATAGGGGGCTTTCACCCTCGGACTCTTGATTCACCTCGATATTTTCACACTTTAGCAATTCTTGAACTACATTAAAATGACCTCTATTGACTGCAATGGTAAGAGCAGAATATCCATTATTCAATTGATTTGGATTGACTCCTTTAGAAATCAATAAATTGACAATACCAACATGACCTTTTTCTGATGCTCTACAGAGGAGACTTATACCACCGGGCGCTTGATTCACATCGATATTTTCATTGTTTAGCAATTCCTGAACTACATCAAGATGGCCTTTTTGGACTGCAATTAAAAGTGGACTGTCTAATTTATTAGTCAGCTGATTAAGGCTGGCGCCTTTTGAAATTAATAGATTAACAAGGTCTCTCCGACCAAAGTTTGCCGCATAAAATAAAGGGCTTGCACCATTGGACTCTTGATTCACATCGATATTTTCACACTTTAACAATTCCCGAACTACATCAAGATGTCCTTTAAAAACTGCAATGTTAAGAGCAGAAATTCCCTTATTTAATTGATTTGGATTGGCTCCTTTAGAAATTAATAAATTAACAAAATCAACACGACCACTTTCTGATGCTCTATAGAGTGGACTTATACCACCGGGCGCTAGATTCACGTCGATATTTTCACTTTTTAGCAATTCTTGAACTACAGCAAGGTGGCCTTGCTGGATTGCAATTAAAAGCGCACTCAATTTATTAAATTTTATCTGATTAATATCAACGCCTATGGAAATCAATAGTTTTACGACATCATCAAAACCCCTTAATGCTGCATACATGAGTGGAGTTGATCCCATGACATCCTCTTGATTAAAAATCTTATGATTTCCAAACGACTCTACAATTTGGGTAAGATTATTTAAAGGTAAGGCATCTTTTAGACCCCAAATTAGATTATAATATATTAGGTTAACACTATGCACAGCTTGAGCAAATTCATTTTTTATGTTTTGTTCTAAACTGATGTTGTCCTTTACAGCAAATACGAAACTAAGATTACATAAGAGCATAGGTTGGTAGGATTGCTTAAAGGCAGTTAATAACACAGTAGTTCCTGGAACTAAGAGCCACTGTGTTACTAAGGCCAAGGCTTTACTAAAGTGGGGTGACCACGCCATAATAGGTACGGTTAAGGCATGCAATAAAATGCGATTTATTTCATAGGAAGACAGCTCTAGGGTGCTTTGACCTTCAATCACTGAAAGATTTTGTGTATACCATCTTTCAAGGGTTTCATCATTTAAAAAAATAAAAGGGTTTACAAGAGAACCTTCCGGCTTTAATACTTCTAATCGTTTGAAAGCTGCTTCTATATCGGCTGGCCCTTGCAGTTTTGCAAAAAAATTCTCAATCATATCTGTATGGGATTTTTCTCTGAATTGTTTCTCCAGTTGTGAATAGCTCAATCTGACCGTCTGAAAGGTGCAAGCAAATTCATCTAAAACATGTTGATTGAATTGGTAACCTTTAAAATACCTTACTAAAACACCTTGTAATTCATTGCTTATTGCAAAAAAAGCAGCTTCATCTGCGCCAATAAATACAGTTAAATGACGGTAATGATACAGTTTGTTAAAAAATTGTAATGCCACATACAAGGTGTGCATGGCTGCTTCTCGAGGGGTTTGAACCGCTTGATTTCTTATCTCGCATCGAAACCTGTCAAGCACATGATTTCTTAGATTTATTAATTCATTCATCTCAAGCGTAAAAGACGCATCTCTTAACAAGATAGGTGCATTTAAAATTTCCTGAAGTATGGGGGTGCTGCTGCCTTTTATAACAGGACAGGATAACTCTTCAAGCACCAACATTTTTCCTAAATCTAATTTATTGGGATTTAAGCCATGCTCCCGACACTGTGTTACTAAAAATTGAATACATTCATCTTTCCATCTTGCATCCGCATCCATATCTTGTGTTTTTCCTTCAGGATTTAGGGCCGGCATAGGAAATTTTTGTCTCAAAAATGCAATAACAGGAACTATTTTGCACTCAAGTAAGTCATTTTGGTACAATAACCAGTCTAAAATCAATTGATTTTGTTTGTCTTCTGATAATGTATGGATAGTATGTATCAAAAAATTTGTTACACTTCCCAATAAAAAAGCGTCTGTATCTATGTTTAATTTCACAGGCGTGGCAGAAATTTGCGTATTTGATTTATCTAAATAAGAGTGATTCAATAAAAACAGCAAACCATGCTGACGACCTGTTGAACATATTTCATGCTGTCCTTGTTCTACTGAGAGCTGTAAACTTAAACAATAGGCACACAGAGAAATAATACGGTGCTCTGTATCATTTTGTTGATCTTTTGAATATCTAGAGTCATCCAATATAGCTCGACAAACTAAATTTAATGTTTCCGCAGGACTGGCCGTCACTTGTACAGTTTTGCCTTCTATATAGACACTATTCGTACTCCACTGCGCATGTTTTTTATCCCATTGAAGACCAGGACATGTTTTGGCAATCGAGTGCATTTGTTTGAAAATGTATTTTTTTTCATTTTTTGTATACAGGGGAAGTTGTAGGACACGATTAATAAGCTCAATGGTGCCCTGGATGTCTGGATGATTTAAATGGTTTTGTTCAGCTACAGAAAGACTAGTTTCGGATTTATCTTCCTTTTCCAATGCCTCTATAACAGTGGTTAAATAATCCAACAAAGAACTTTGCGATTTTAAACAGTCCTCTACACCCTGTGTAGCTTCTTTTGAAAGAACTGCTGCTTGCTTTTCTTCCAAAGGAGGTGATAAGGGTGTTGTTTCAACTCTGGCTGAACCATGTATGTTTTTAGCAACTGTTTCGGCCAATAATGAATGGTCGGTTAAAAGATAGGTTTGTATATTGTATGCGCAGCGCAACATTCGAATCAGTATGGCTGCAGATGCTTGGGGCGCTACACCATGCGTGCTATCTTGTTTTTGAATAACATTCAGAAGGGTACTGGTTTGTACGTTAGGTTGCATAATGGCCTCATTTGGCTGGGCAAATTAAAACAGCCAGTATAGAGAATCCCGCAAGAATGTCAATAATTTGCTCAGACTGTGTCAACGCATATTAAAATGTCCATTTGACATAAGACCGCTTACAAAAAACCATTGGGTCTGATAAGATGTCGCCTTGGTTGTATTTAAAACACTTCAAGATAGGAAAGCTTTGTTTGTACAATCCGTTTATAAAGAGTGGACAATACCCTAAAATGCGCACATTTTGTGCTTACAATTGGAGAATCAGTATGATCTTTAAGAAAATAGCTATACCCGCAGTTTTTGCAATTTTGTTCACAGCTTTTGCTGGTGCTAATGCAGAGGCCCCCTGTTCTGCAGGTTCTATGGATGCTTGCTGGCAAATGTGCAAAATTGACGGAATAGACCACATGGTGTGTGCTCGTTCTGTTACGGACCGAATGGACGCCTGTAAAAAAAGAAATGGTCAGATACAACCTGCAACCAGTCGGTGTGGTTGGGGATTTAATTGCAATGGTTGTGAAGACTAGCCAATAGAGCTAAGGCACATAGCTTGGAGTAGGCAAGCCTAAACTTGGTAAATGGTCATCTAGGCGATGACTGTCGTTCAATTATCAATTAGTTTTTCAATCAATTTATCCGCGCCTATCAGGGGAATGAGGCGATATAATACTTCATCCATTACTTCGATCTGCGCTTTGGCTAAAAACTTTATTTTTCTTTATTTCCAAGATAAGGTTTGAATCAAACTTGCTGCTACTACAGAAGGTTTATCTAAATTATTGATACGTACCTCTGTTAAAGCACCCCTGATGCTTGTACTTATGGGGCAGCAAATAATAAGGCCTGTACTGGAATTATAAATTTGAGATGACAAAATCAATGCCGGTCTATATTTTCCGATCTCCTTCCCTTTAGTTGGTTCAAAAGCTAACAGTACTATATCGCTCCTTTCAGGAGTGTAATTTTTATTCAATATCATTCTATCTCATTCGAAAGCGGATTGGTTAATAACTCTGAATGGGAAGTTTTTTGATTTAAATTTTCTAACAACTGAAGCTCACTATAGGGAAAAAGGGTATTTTTTTTTGGTAACCTTTTTTTTACTAAAAAACCGACCTCAAAGATTTCAACGTCTACTTCTGTTCCTTCTTTAAAATGAGGAATATCACGCATGCCTCCACTCACTCGTAAAGCAAGCCCATTCCCCCATTTTTGAATTTTAGTATGAATTATCATTTTAAATTCTGTATACACTATGTTGATACATATAGTATATAAAATGTATCAATGCTGGTCAATTATAATTGATTGACTTTCCAAGTCCTCGGACAAGCCGCGGGACGTCGGAACTGGGTAAAATCAATTACGCGCCAGCGACTAATTAATCTACATTAAATAAGCTGTGCTTATAATCTTTAAACAATCCATAATCTATGTTAGAATAATTTTTATGAATATACGTGATTTAAAATACTTAATTGCATTGGCAGATAACAATCATTTTAGTAAAGCGGCTTTGGCTTGCTTTGTCAGTCAGCCGGCATTGAGCATGCAAATAAAAAAGCTTGAAGACGACCTAGGTGTGCAACTGATAGAGCGTTCGAATAAGCGATTTTTTTTTACAGCGATTGGTAAGCGTATCGTTGAGCAAGCTCGGGAAATACTGTGTCGAGTCGAGGCTTTGCATCATAGTGCACAGCAGTCTAAGGATCCATTTTCCGGAGAGCTGCATTTGGGTATAATCCCCACCCTTGCCCCTTATTTGTTATCCTTGATAATACCGCACTTGATGTCTTTATTCCCTAATTTACGCTTGTATCTTGTTGAGGACACCACAGGTAACTTGTTACAAAAATTAAAAGATGGCCTTCTAGACGCAGCATTATTAGCCCTGCCTATAGAAGGGGCCTTTCAAGCCTATCCTTTATTTGAAGAAGCCTTTGTATTAGCGCTGCCTTTAGGCCATCCTTTGTCAGAACAAACAACAGTAACACTGTCTGATCTGGAGCATAAGTCCTTGCTTTTACTAGAAGATGGGCATTGTTTGCGTGAACAAGCTTTGGCAGTTTGTCATCAGGTAAATGCCAAAGAAATTAACAATTTTCGCGCAACCAGTCTTGAAACTTTAAGACATATGGTAGCTGCAGGTATTGGATTGACTTTGATGCCTAAGTTAGCCTGTCGTGAAGATGATAAAATAAAGTACCTTTCTTTCCAATCGCCCTCCCCTGCGAGGATGATTGGCCTGCTGTGTAGGCAATCCACTGAGAAAAAAATGTTAATGGATACATTGGCTCAATGTATTAAAGATATTTTATCAAACAATAGTTCCTCTATGGAAACAGTAGGTAATTCGTCATTAGTGCCTAATTGATTTTTACCCAGCCCCAACCTCGAACTAAGAGGTAAAACGAGTTTCGGGCCAGGAGCGACTAATTAATCCTTTTAAAATCCTATAACTATGTATTGAACTTCGAAGGTTATTATGTTCTAGTATATTTTAGGTCAATAAGAATACTATATCATGAAATATATTAAAATAATTCCAAGTATAGTATTAATGTTCCTTTGCATTGAGTTACACGCAATTAGTCCTGAGAGCGCCAGTGGTTGGCTAGTTAAGCCATTAATCTATGGTGAACATGCAATGGTGGTTACCAACAACCCGTATGCATCTGAAACTGCGCTATCCATATTGAAAAAAGGAGGCAATGCCGTAGATGCTGCTATTGCTGCAGCATTTGTATTAGGACTTACCGAGCCACAATCTTCTGGTATAGGCGGTGGTGGTTATGCTTTAAGCTATCACCATGCAAGTCAAGGCCTAACAGTTTATAATGGACGTGAACAAGCCCCCCACTCAACAAAACCTCAGCTTTTTTTAAATAATAATAAGCAACCTCTACCTTTGGTCAAAGCTATGCTAAGTCCAAAATCCATAGGGGTTCCCGGGGAAGTGGCTTTGCTTTATACCTTGCATAAAGAAGAAGGACGTATGCCTTGGAAACAATTGGTCATGCCTGCAATCCATTTAGCTAAAAACGGATTCTCCATGAGCCCAAGGTTATATGGCATGTTAAAGGAAGAAAAAGATATTTTAATTAAAAATCCTGACATACAGGCAGTTTATTTTGACAAGGATGAGGTAAGGCCCATAGGATCCCCCATTAAAAATTCAAAATATGCCCAAAGTTTAAGAAAAATTGCGGCAGATCCTCAATCTTTTTATACAGGTAAACTGGCCTCAGATATCATAGACACAATCAACCAGCGTGCAGGCAAACCGCTATTCTCTATGGAAGACTTCAGTAGATACAAGGTACGTATTGAAAAACCCTTGTGCGCACCATTTCGCAGTTATACACTTTGTACTACTGGTGGAGAAAGCGGTGGACTTACTTTACTTGAACTCCTAGGAGTCTATGAACAAAATTATGAAGGCAAATCTTCCAAAAAAACTGAATGGATATATCACTTTCTAGAAGCAAGCAAACTCGCCTATGCCGATCGTAATCTATACAATGCAGACCCAACTTTTACTGCGGAAGTACATGAACACATACTGACACCGCAATATATCAAAAAAAGGGCAATACAGGTTAACACTTTGGCATTGAAAACGCCGGTAAAAGCAGGCCTTTTAAAAAATTTCAAAATAAGCAAGGGCTCAGATGAAAGTGTAAAAGCGCCAGGGACAACCTCTTTAACCATCGTTGATAGCGAAGGCAATGCCATTTCTACCACAATCACCATTGAACAAAAATTTGGAAGTCATCTTTTTGTTGATGGATTTTTTCTTAATAATCAGCTAACAGATTTCTCTTTTAAGGCAGTAGATGCTCAGGGCAACCTAATAGCCAATAGACCCCAAGCCTACAAGCGCCCGCGATCAGCTATATCACCCACCTTGGTCTTTGATAAAAAACATCAGCTAATAGCACTCACTGGCAGCCCCGGCGGTGGTAATATCATTTGTTATGTGGCAAAGAGCTTAATTTTTATGCTAGATTTCAATAAAAATCCCAAAGAAAGTGCAGCGGCAGGCAATCTGTGCTCTGACAACGTTCAGACAATCATTGAAAAAAATTCATCATTGAGTCCAGCCATATCAGCATTAAAACAAAAAGGCGAATCCATTAAATCAGTGGAAATGGTAAGCGGTACTACCAATATCAAAGCTGGCCCCAAAAAAGGATGGTATGGAGCTGCCGATCCACGCCGCGCGGGGGTGGCTCTTGGCAATTAGGGACACTAACTGGAGTGTCCCTAAACACTCAGTTCATAAAGGGGCTTGTGTCACAATGACGAAGGGCTCTGAAACATTACCATCTATTGTATTGGTTGCTAAGGTAACTCGAATTACAATGTCCCTAGTCTCATCACTGACTGAACAGGTTTTTTGGCCAGGCTCTCGTTTACAATAAGAAACTTGATGTACGGTATCTATCCGACTGCTGTCGCTATCTAAAACTTGATGGGTCTGAGAATCGATTATTTCTAAGGACAAAGGACTTAATTTCCATTCGGCACCGGCTTTAGCATACCCTACTCGTCGCTCATGTACCAAGGTTACCTTATCTCCCTTGTGTATCCTGGTTGGGTATTCCCAGACTGGATTATCTTCTGTGAGTGCTGCACTTATAATATGATTCCTTTGCTTAAAAGCCGCATCCATGTTGATATACCCCCATCCATAGGTTCTATTCCAAGCAGAGCCTTCTATAACACAATGACCTTTATCTGCACTGGCATCATCAGTCCAAGTGTCTGCACTGTTGATCAATAAAGCTTTGATTGCCATGGGATCAGTAATACCTGCATCTTGAAGTAATAAAGCAGAGGCACCTACATGTGGCGCTGCAGAACTGGTGCCACCCATCAGTCTATACCCATTTTTATAATCCATTTTTTCAGTGTAGCTAAATTTATAATACAGCGGATCGGGTGCGCACGTTCTTGTATCATGTCCTGGAGCAGTTATGTCTGGTTTTCGTCTACCAAAGGGGGTTGGGCCACGGCTGCTAGTGCTTTTGATACTATGCTTTTCTCTTTCAGGAAGGCGTATGGTCTGTCCTTGTGCAGTTACATTGGCATCCATATTAGCAACCGTTATAGCATTATAATTGTCACCAGGCACAGTCAAAGTCGAGGCAAAGGGTGCTTTATCCGTGGGATCTATGTAACCCATATTACCAGCAGATTTTACCCATAGAATTTTTTGGGTATTGACAACATAATCTATGACTTTTGCAAGACCACTCCATTCAGGGCAATCAGGGCAAGCTAATTTGCCATTGCCCATGCTGTAGTTGATGATGTTTGGTTTGACTCCTGCACGGTTTAGCATCCAATCCAGACTACTCATGGTCAGCATAAGGCTTGATGTATCAGCAGTCTCTTCTCCTGCCATACCAGACACAATGGTGGAAGCACCATAGGCTATTCCCTTATATTTTTCATCCGTACTTGAATAAATACAGGCCACTCCCGTACCATGCGGTTCTTTAACCCCATTGATGTAATCATTATAATGGGAACCCTCTTCTTTTCGTATGATAAATTTCTTTTGAGATAAGGCTGGATGAAGGGTATCAATGCCCGTGTCAATGATACCAACAACAGCATTTTTTCCTGTATAGCCCTGTGCCCACCAATTACTGACATCGGGATAAGCATAAGAAGGTGTAAGCTTTAAAATTTGACTTGAAATATCTAATTCTGATGCTGCATTTTTATAAGATGTAATTTGTGCTACCGATTCGCTATTGGCAATTTGATTTAAAAGGGCCAAGTCACTGGGAAAATGTATTGCCAGTGCTGGAATAAGCCCTAAGTCTTGAATTGTCACATCTGCAATTGTATGGAAGCTTTCAATGAAAGACTTTTTTTCAGTGATAGATTTAAAGAAAATCAAAGCCCTTGTTGGAGGTTTTAGCCCTATTATGTTTGAGGATTGAACAGCCTTTATTACATCCGCATCAACAATTGCTCTAGCTGAAATTTGAAGGCTCATTGTTAATAAAAAAATTGAAACAATCACTTTATATATTGATTGCATATAAACTTTATTTGGAGCTATTGACATCTATGGGTCCCTTTTAGGCAAGATTGGCAGGGGGAGAGTGTACTGTAGTTGGGTTAGTAATTACAGGGTCTGTAAGTTGAGGTGGGCTTCCCCAAATTGTTGAATACAGGTAGTCAGTCATCCCAGGATTAGGCGATGTTTCATTTTTCTCTTCAAGCACAGGGGAAGGTGAGGATGAGGATGGGTTTTTTTCAACTTGTCTTTGTCTAAATGCATGGATGTTAACAATGACGGCTCCACCTATGGATTTTATTTCAGGTTGTTCGAACTTGACCTCTTCGCCTTGAAGCAAGGGTTGTACAGGTTCTATTGCTACACTTGGGGCACTTATAATTGGAAATAAATTATGTTGAGCGGTTTGTAAGCTCAATAAGGAATCAATTTCTTTTTTTAACAGATTAAAGTTCTTTTCATGGTTATATAAACAACTCTGATGGTTTTTATGAACAAATCTTGCATCGGTAAACTTACTTGTTTGGTTCAGTTGTTTTAGGGCATTTTTCCAGGACCCTTCGAGAATAACAACAGCGCTTTTAAGCGCTTGGCTTTGATCAGGTACTAAGGCATTGGTTAGTGGGTCAAGCTGAGCATTATTATTTTGCAACTGTTTAGAAATAAGTTCTTTAACAACAGTAAGCTGAGTCTTAACGGCCGCCAAGCTTTTTTCTTCGGCTTCGATGGTAGGCTGGTTTGGCCAAGTATAAAACACCAAACTTGCCCGTTTCAAAGGATCAATAAGTGTGCTAATTTTAACCAACAAATGATCAGTAAACAGCGTTTTACCTAAAGCTAAAAATAAGCATTTGAAAGCCAAGGGCAGAACACCCAGCCAAGATGCATTTTTAAAATCTAGTTTATGTATAAAAATCTCCATACCCAGTTTGTAAGACAAACGCAACAAAGCAATGGGTGCAAGGACGGTGCCCACCATACCTATCAAGCTGGCTGATAGAACTGCAAAGAGCCCAGTACTGGCAATGATAGGTAATATAATACCCATCAAAGCAAATACACAAGACCATGCTTCAAGTATGATTTTTAGCGCATAAACCATTTTTCGAGATCGCGGCGAATTATTATATTCCCATTGCAACAAGCTTACCCCCATTAAATTGGGGGTGGCTTTCATTGCTGTGTATTCAGACAATCCAGTTTCAATTGTACTAAGCGTTGTATCAATTCGAAGAGCCACCTGTTTTAATTGCATTTGCCTAACCAGTTTATTGGGCGTGCCTGACAAGGCCCTGCGTATTGCCTGATACGTGGTCTGTTTATCCTCAGGTAAAGCCTTTATTTCTTGGAGGGGACTGGATTGGGGTTCAGGGATTGTCAGGTGTTGATTTGCCCTTTTTAATAAGGCACTCAGTTGCATGACCACATCGGCTTGCAAAAGCATGATTTGTTCAGCACCGCTGGACTGTTCTGAGGCTTTCAATTTGATGATTAATAATCGATTTATCAAAGCCAGTTGAATTAAAATGTCATTTTCCTGGGTATTAAAATCAAGCGTTTCAATTAAAAATCCCAGTTGTTTATCAGAGTTTAGCAGTTGATTTTCTAACAGTTGCTGATTCAACTTGGTTTCAAGCACTGTAAAGGCTTGTGCGATGGTTTCAAGTGTTTCTGGATTTTCAACTTCTAAAAGATCGCAAAAGAGTGCTCTGATTGCCGTGGTTGGATTTAAATCCGGTTTATTGAATTTCAGTTCTCTGTATTGTAAAAAATATATAACAAAAGCATCACGTTCAGTATCTGTTGCACTGTTTTGATTTAGTGCATACCTATAAGCATCACTTTGAATGGTTTTTTGTATTTCAATATTAAGTAATGGATATAACTTCATTTTTACTTGTTCTTTGAAATCCTTGCTGGCTGCCCCAAAAAAAGAACCATACCTAAGGAGGATGTTGTTGAGTTGGATATTAATTTGAGTTTGCACAGGCTCGCTATTTATTACTTGTAAGGTTAATTCTGCTAAAAATGGATAGGGCATTAATTTTAATAAATACTCAGAAGACAGTCGAGCAAAGGCTTGTTTTAAATAACCAGCCCCGGTGGAAATGCCCTGCTCCACCAGTTGAGATACTACTTCATCCATGATTTTTTCTTGGCTAGGGATAAGGTTTTGAACAGAAAGAGGATCTGTTAAAACCTGCATCAAAGTTGCAGAGATGGGGTTGTTGTTCAAATTTTCTTTGAAGCAATTCTCTGCTGCGACCACTTCAGCCAAGAGGGTGTCTTTGACATAATAATTTAATAAATTTCTGAAAAAAGTTTCATGTGGCATGGCTACCCCAATGAAATTTATCAATTTTTCAGACATGGTTTTAAGTGATAATGCCTTTCTTTTTTCTTCTAAACTTTCTAATGATAAAAAGGGGATTTCACCTGTCAATAAGGCAACCAAAGCCTGATGTAATTCTCCTACACTGTCGAGCTGGGTAATAAAACCTTGGATGGCATCGATATAACTTAGTTTGCTACGGCAAAGTAAGACTATAGAACTATCAGCCTCATCTTCTGATGTCATCATGGTTAAAAAACGATCGCAAGCCTCATATTGTTCATCTAAGTTTTGGCTCAAATATTGAAGTAGTGGTTTAAACTTCTGAGCATAGGTCTCCACCATAGCAAAGGCTTGTTGTTTTTGTACCTCTTTTGGTGTCTTATCAGTAAAATCCATACCTTCTTTATGTTCCATACCATTTAGGAATAAACTTCTAAATTGAAGCGGTTGATAATTTTTAGGTGCAAAATGAAGGGTGGGTTCTTTAGACTCTGATGGTTCGTTTTTATATTCAAAAGGGTTTTGTGTTGGAGAATCCTCTTCAATCAGGGTTTTAAAACCAATCAATTGCACGCGTATTTTATCTTTTGAAACAGGAAGGGTGGCAGCTAAATGAATACAGTTTTCAACTAGCAACATGTCTTTTTTTGATATCAAGGATCCCTTTTTTAAATGAGCATACAGCCGTCTTATTTTGAGCTGTTTACTAGGAAGACCTTTTGTATCCAAAAGATATTCTAATAGGGGCAGCAAATGCTCATTTTGAAATTGTCCTAAGATCCTAAGTTTTGCAGGTTTTAAAAATTTTTCTATAAAAAGTCGCTTATGTTTTAAATTAGAACCACAACCTACTAATGCTTTGAAAGTAGGCAAAGGGCAGCTTGAATTAAACCTGCTTTCAATTCGTTGTAATTCATAAATCAATGCCAGAACCTCGATTTTCTCAAGACTCATTTTAGGCATTTTGGCTTTTTTAAAGGCATCAACCGTTGTTTGAGTACGCATGAATGGGTTCCTATCTTCAAGCCGTTCCTTTAAGTGACCTCTGCGTAATTTTCGGTTGAATTGATCTTCAAGTATTAAATAATCTTCATAATCACTTGGCTCACCCTTCAGTTCAAAGTTTACAGTATGAGCTTCTTTCATAAACTGCTTAAAGCACAGGGCTTTAAGCCCCTCGGCAATGTGGGTGGTTTGAACCAAATCATAAAATGCATAGTAGGCCATTACCCGTTCAATATGCTCTGGTGCCTCCTCATCGTCCACATCTTTGATCAAAGCACTAAGTGATTGCGCGTTGGTGGGCGTAAAATATTGAAAGAAGATTTCAGGAAGAAGGCTAGAAGCATACCCATATAATACTGACAAACCCTGATTAAAGCCCTGTCCCATGGCGTTTATCCCCTGCTTTAACTCCAGATAATACTGATCGGTTTCCTGTAACCAATTTGGCAAGTTTGCATCTTTCGGTGCTTGATAAGACATATAGATTTTATCTAGATGATTAAAGGCTTTACCTATATTTAGTAATTTATTAACCCAATTATCTTCTTGTAGAGCCAAACTGACAGCTTCAACCACCCCATTGGCATCAATATAGGCTTGAGTCAATTGCGCAACAGGCTCAAGTAATGTGTCACTCAAGACCTCTTGAATAGATTCAAAATGTACGCCCATGTTTGCAAATACTTGTTTATGTGCCAATGCTTCATTGCTTGGCAGGCCATCTTCAGTCTGTGGGAATAAAAGCGCCTTCACCTGGTTTACTTCCCTGGTGTTTTTAATAAGACGCTCTTTGATAAAGGGTAATAACTCCGTACTAATAATGTGTACTAACCTAGCTTCTAAAATATCACTGGGCATTGCAATTTCAATTGCAAGTTTTAGCCCTTGAACCAGATGTACATCCATACTGACCCCGGTCAATGCTGAGGCCGACTGTACTGTATCTAAGGCCATGGCTAACATAACAGCCGTTTTTTTGGGTTGAAAATTAGCAGTTGGCGACTGTTTAAGAAGGCCTAGCACAACTTTTTCTAAGATAAAGGGCAGGTCTATCATTGAATTTAGATAATTTGCCTGCGCTTCTAGTGCCTTTAAACAGTTCTTTGAAGTATCTGCCGCTGCAGATTTGGCATTTTGGGTGGATAAAGAACAGGCAGACACAGTGGATAAGGCCTGGTTAGTTGTGGTAAGTGTCTTACTTAATTTTCCTAAGTAACGGGTCTTAAGCTTCATGGCCCAAGTGTCTTGATTAGAATTAGATTGTACCACCTCATCTACAATTTTTTGAGCAAACTGCTCTACTTTGTGATCTTCAAGTGGGTTGGTCTTTTGTAGCAGTTCCCATTCAGCAGAATGTAACAGACTTTGACTGCGAAAAGCCATGTCCAGAAAAAAATCAGGTCCCCTGTAATCGGCTTGTTTCAAGGCGTCCTTACACAGTTTAATGATGAGCATTTGGGTTGATGAGGGCTGAGATTCTGGCATGATTATTCCCAATTATGTCGCAGTTTTAGTACAATTGATGTTCAATATTTTCGGTAATTGCTTATTATATCATCATTATGTTTTTAACGGAATGGGGGGGATACATGATCAGAGCAAAATCATACTTTGATTGAATTAAACTAACTGTCGTCATTGTGTTGAAATATAATAGCATGAATTTGCCGGATAAAAATATATCATAATTTGCGCAAAGTGCAATTATTTGATATAATGGGCTCAATCCTTTATACACTTGCTCCCTCACCTCTGGTTAAGGCATGTACGACCCTAGAACCAAACACTATTCTGACAGTTTTGTTAAATTTTTTATCAATCAAATGCTTGATACCCTTCACCTATTAGATCAAAAATACAAAAACGATAAGGATTCCAATATTAATGCTGCAACTGCAGATATACACCGTGTAAGGCGCTTACTTAAACATTTAGACGACCAAATTTTTCCATTATTTAATGAAAAAAAGTCCAAATTCTGGTCGATCTTCAATATTGAAAAATTCATTACATTAAAAAATTTATTGGAGGAATTTGAATTTACGGACATATCCTTTAATTCCCTCATTCAAAGATTAGGCGCAACCCAACATTCCATGATGATAGCGTTCATGGAAACACTCTATGAACTATTGTCTCTAGCACCAGTTTCTATCTACGACTGTCTATCATTTATACACCCAAACATACTAAATGCAGATGTTCATACCAATAGAGTCCTTAGAAAGGCAATACGATCCCTGACTGGAGCAAGTTATATCTTCAGTCGAGCGAACAATGAAGAAAATACTGACACATGTTTTGATTTTAATTTAGCCATACATTTTAAGAAAAGCTCACCAATTGTACATACCTATACACCCCAAGTAAATTACGAATCAGGAAAAGCCCAGTGTTTGCAAGAAATAGCAAGCTTTGTAGAAAATAGCTATTTCCATGCTACAGAGAAGGGAGAAATCAAAAACAAAATTTTTAATTATGATTTATTATTAGAAGATTATTACCAATATGAATTAGACCAACTAAGCCGAATATTACCTGGTTTCCCCAATATGGGGGATGACTTTATCTTTGAAGATCATACACATTTAACTGGATATGAATTGATCCGGAATATAAAATCGAACATAATCTCCTTACAGCAAAAGCTGACATCCTTCAAAAGTAAAATCCTCTTCTTGACCAGCTTTTACTGCACCAGATCATTCGAGGAACAATTTGATGAAGGGAATTGGTATATTCAGCACACCTCTTTTGGTGAGGCACTTGTTAGACGCCAACCTGAAGCTGAGGTTAAATCCAGCGAAAGCGTTGAAGAGGATGTCTTAAATGGCCCACTCACAAAGCAAATTAGGCAAATCATAGAGCAGGATTCTAGTTTACTAGTCACCGAAAAACAAAGGATGTCTGCTGATTCAAAAATGTACTTTCATATTGCTATATTGAATGCTAGATTTGGTTTAAATAAAAATTTAAAATTTCTAGAACCATTAAATCACCATTTAAAAACTTGGAAGGCAGGCTTGATAAAAGAGTTAGAACGACTCTTTATAGACAAGTCCAATGCAATGATAGCTTGGCATACCACGCTTTCTACTCAATTGATACAACTTGAACAAACGTTTACGCTTTATTCGGCTGTAACCACTGACTTTTTAAAGGGTCCCACCGATCTACCTAGTTTAACCAACAGGTGTAAAGAGCTAGAACGGTGGAGGGAAGAAGAAGTAGAACCCTTTATTGAAGCAGTCAATTCTATGCCCCTAAATAAAATCAAGTTACTAGATCAAGACTCTCTCCCTCCTCTGGCGCAAAGAGTCTCTACACTGCAAGAAAATTGTAAGACATTGTATGCTGATTTAACCCAGATTATTGCAACCACTGTCTCAGAAATCAATGAGCGACAGGCTTTTGAAAATTGTATGAAGTCAGCTGATTCTACCCTGTTGCGGGATAAATTAGGTCACTTAAAAAATCAACTTTTAGCCAACCAGAGTATGATGCTTCAAACAGCGAACGAGCTTCAAACCCTCCAAGAAGAACATGATAGTTCGAACTGGCATTTAATCAACAACACCCTAAAACAATTATGCCCACCTTTAGAAGCCTCACCTGAACCAGATTTAGTATACACCTCAGAAGATTGCCAAAAATCCATTGAAACCCTTGCACACCAACAACAAGTAAGTTTGGGTAATTTAAAAGCAAAAATTCACAAAAATAACCCCTTAGGCCTGTTGAAAGGGTTAGCTGGCTTAACCCCAGCTTTAGAACTGCTAACAACCCAATTACCTAAGAAAAAAGCAGTGTTTTCTCAGAAGGAAAAAAAATACATCCCCTTTAAGGAACTTGATGAGCGGTTGCATCTTTTGGAAGAAAAGTTAAATTTTGATGAACTTTTAAGACGCATTGCCCCCTTTGGAACAACAATTCAAGATTCCTCAGACTATAGAAACAAACAAGACAATGCTAAACAAAAGATTCCTAGAAAAGAATACCAAGCTTATAAGAGTCAATTGATTCAAGACTTAAAGATGGTAATTGACATCATTCATAGTACACAAGCCGATTACCAACAAGTTGAGGACTGTGAAAAAAACCTAGCCCTTTTAGCTGCAGCAAACATTTCCATTTTAGACAGGTCTAAACAAACTCATCAATTGTATAGTGCGCTAATTCAAAAAAGACAAGCACAGGCCAATGAAATTTATGCATTAGAAAGTAACAAAAATACCTTAGAAATGTTTCTAGAAATTTTAACAAAAATAAACAATCTGAAAGTGCTCATTGAAACATTTGAAAAGGACCCCAACCATTGGTTTGTGGGGTATCAATTTAATTCGGACTTATTAAAAAAATTACAACATTTGTATCAATTATCTGCTGAAATTTCAACATTATATAATCAATTAATACACCTTAGCTCCCAAACAATAGTGCAACAATACAATCCAAAAAATATCTTCAAATTAATTCTTGGTTTACAGAAATCAACATCACAAGCAATGAATGCTAAATTAGACCAAAGTTTACATCCGCTTATATCAGCAATCACGGCGAAACGAGATCAGTTGCTTGAATTTAAACATGCTTTAGATGAAGAACCTAAAACTTTGCAAACAATGATAGGGATTTTAGCAGAATCAGACGCTCAGCATACTTTGGTATATGAGAAAATCAATCTTTTAAAAAGCCACAACATGCATACTGATGGATTAGAATCTAGTACCAAGTTTAAGGCCATTACTTTAAATCTGAACCACCTTAAAGCTGACATTCTCGATTATGGTAAGGGGTTTCTTGAACAATTTCATCTTATTCTTCAAGGTCACAAAAAAAGTGCTATTAATTTTCAGTGTGAAATAACGCCCTCCTGCCATCAAAACAATTTGAATTTAATTTATAAAATAATGGATGAGGCAGGTTTGGTTATCACCTCGCAAGCACTCAAGCAATTAAATAGAAACAATGGGGGATTTTTTCAGAACAAGATGAAGGAGATACGTTTCATTCAACAAGAATTAACAAGCCTCCTTTATAAAAATAGAGTATTACAAAAGGACATCGAACATCATATAGGGCTAAAACAGGCTTTGGTAGCCCGCTGTATTCATGCCTTAGATGCTTATAGTTTAAATCGGGTACACAGGTATCATTACAAGGACTTTGCTCGAGATGGTTTTATTAGAGAGCTCAAAAATAAATTAACCCATTATATCCACTCTTCCGACACTAAAGCACTCATAACATGTATAAATCAAGGGCTATTAGAACATAAAGGCACCCAATTCAAAGGGCTATTAAGTAATGTGGCTATATCTTTGATTGAATTTGATAGAGACCAACCAAAAAATGTAAGCTTACAACCAAAACCTTATTTAATCGAAGAAGCCTATGATTTACTTGCATCGCCTCAATACAGCGCCCATCAGCAAGGATTTAAAAATCTATATAAAGCCATCCAAACTAATCTGGAAGGTTTCAGCAAACAGTTACCCCCTAAAGAGGCAGATGTATTGAAACAATTGGGGGAAAAAATCATAGAAGACATCAATTGTTTTATTATCAGGCATAAAGCTATGCTTTATCCTAAAGATATGGCTGATTTTCAGGAGCAGTTGATTTTCCGTTTACATAGTAGAGATAACATATTAAGTAAACATCGTGAATGGTCTACGATTATTGGAAACATTTTACTCTTTGTTTTTTTAATTCCAAGACTCATGTATACAAAAACCATGACAGGCAGAGCATCTCTTTTTTTTGAAAATAACAAAGCACAAACACAAATACAGAATATAGAAAACACCATAAGAAACCTAAACCCCTAAGTCAAAAAAAGGTTATTTGTAGGTTCTATTTATATGTGCTAATATTTTATCAATCTGATAATAAAAATTACATTAAAGGAATTTGCATATGAAAGCCATCATAGCCTGCCTCCTATTTGTGTGTACTCTAGAATCCCAGGCCGCTTGCAAGTGTAGCTGTGACCCTATGGATAGGAGAATTTGTGCTGGTTCATATGATTTAGACCGACCTTGTGGCTCAATTTGTTCTTCAGGTCAAGCACCAGGGTTTACACCGATGATTACTGCCTGCCCGGTTAGAAGAGTTATCAATGAACTGACAGGAGCGCGTGAGTTGATAGTAGAGTGCAGTGAATAGTTATAATGTTGGATTTTAAGGCTCACACCCTGAGGGACATGTTGCCTCGTAAATAACGTAAAACAACGGACACTACGACATTCATGACTTTTGGAATATCATTGGTAATTCGCTTAAATGTTTCTTGATCTAAATATAAAAGCACACCATCGGTGACTACTTTCGCAGTAGCCAGACGGGGCGCATTGTCTAATAGACCTAACTCGCCAAAAAAATTATTTTCAGTTAAATCAGACAAAAGGGTTCCATTGCGAATGATTTGTACACTGCCAGAAGCAATCATAAATAATCCCGCCGAAGGATCATTTTCTAAAAACAAAGTTTCTCCTGCAGACATACTGATGGTTTCAGTCTCTTCTGCAATGACAAATAATATTTCTCCCGGTAAATCTTTGAAGAGTTCGATTTCTCGTAGTATAAAAACTTTCTGCATGGTGTTCATGGTAATTTCTCTATTATTAGGGAAAGATGTTTTTACTGTTTTAACTATCCAGGCGTCTAAATAGTCCGCTTCTGGTTTGTGTGAAACAATAGATTGTTTCACAGGAAGTTCAGAAAATAAGTGAAGGGTTGTTTCAGAAAGCGTTTTATTGTCAATTAATTTACTCAATAGTTCAATTGCTTTGGCTTGCTCTGATTTGACACCCGTTAATATCGTAGGAATAAGCCCTAATATTTCCGTAGCGAAAGAATTAACACCAACCCAATGCAGGTATCGTAAACGGGCTAAATCTAGTCGATTCATGATTTCATTAAATATATGTTTTTCGGAAAAACGACTAAGTGCATTGTTGAGCGCTTGGATTAATTCAGCTTCTTCAAGTGCAAATGTATAAGCTTTCTGTGTAAATGAATGGCTCACCGCTTCTTGGCGTGCTTTTTTAATAGCCTCTTTCGATACGATTTGCCTCAGTAAAACATGTGGTTGTGATGCAAGTTCAATCAATGCATTTTCTGCATCTGTATGCTGAACAGTTGCTAAGGCTGAAACTAAGCTATCAATATTTGCCAAAGGATCATTGATTTTCTTTAAGATTTGCGCAGTCAGGAGAGGAATGGCAGATCTTTGCAGGACAAGTAATTTTTTAGATTCATATAAAATTCCTCCTGTTGCCAGTCTATCAACAATATTGGGTAAAAACTCATACAGTTTATAGTCTGTTACCACGCAGACGGCATGTGCACTGACAATATCGTCTGGATCAGCAATAAAATCGGGTAACAAGATTTTACTTTCAGACAGTGGAAAACTATTTAAAATACGTGCAGCAGCTCGACGAGCGCATATATTTGACTGTTGATGTAGCTTTTTAAATGATGATAGGGCTGAGTCCATTATTTTAGGATCATTAGATCTACATAGAACAGTAATAGCGCCTGCTTGGATTTTGGGTGAATTATCATTTAACCACAGGAGGGCTTGTTGTTGATAATCCATAGGATTAAATTGCCCAAGTGCGCAAATAAGGAGTTCTTTGACATCCGCATCTGTTTCTACTTTTAATTGGGCAGCTAATGCAGGTTCAGCTGATATTTTATTATGCTGTTTGATATACTTTATGGCTTCAAGGCGAACTTCCTTAGAATCGGAATGAATATGGTTAAATATTTCTGGTGGGAAAAAAGGAATTTTGCTTGTTGATAAAAGGGAGTAGCCAGAGCAAACTGTTTGGTCCTTTGAAGAGCCAAGCAATTCTACTATTTTTGATTCAATAATTTTTCTATATTTTTTAATCTTACTGGTTGTAGTTGTAAAGTCAAATCGCTTTAAAAATATTTCATTTTTTAGTGTTGAGATGTAATCTTGTTCTAATCTTCGGGTAAAAAAAACTAAAAATAAACTGGTAACACAAATCACACTTCCAACCATCAGTAAGGAGAGGTGCTGGCTAAAAATAATCAAACACAATGCCATGGCCGTGGCACCTATTGCTTCTGCAACAGTAGTGATAGCAGGTGATGCGGAGGTGCGAATGTTGCCGGGGAAAACATGTAAAAACATCTGTTCCCCAACCAATGTGAAGTTTCTATAAAAAATATAAGTTCCTGCAGCTATCATATAGATAAAATAATCTTTTGGAAAAATAACCAAACTAGATGATAAAATCACCCAATAAAATGGAAGAATAAAGAGCAGACAGTAGATACCGCGCTTTATCAAAGGTTTTAATGCAATATAACTTAAAATTATTCCAATAATCGAGCTGGTTACAGTTAATTCTGACATGAATGTTGCGATTTCTTTTTGTGTAAATTCAGCTTTTAAATGCGCTTGTAGTAGATAGGCGGTCGCGGTATAACAAAAAGCTAATAAGATTCCGAACTTAAAAAGATTTATAAATAAAGAAGAATGTCTCAATTGGAAAGGTTTTTTTTTGTTTTTTTGTATTACCGGCAAGGGTTTCAGTGCATAAGTCACGCCGCAGGAAATAAACAATAAAACACTGATGATATAAGGTAAACTATTGGCTCCATATTGTCGAAGCAATACCACATTCACAAACCCAGCAAAAATGACACCCAAAGTAAATGCTATGGTAACCGCTTGACTAACAGGCTTAAATTCCGCCACATTAAATGCGTTTTGAACGCTATTCCATGCGAGCACCGTTGTGGATACATCCACGCCTGTTAGAAAAAAACAAAGAATTAAGGGAAAAATATACCATTTGAATATAAGCAGTGGGGTCATTATTAAAATCGTTATTGCTAATAAGAAACGGATGATTATCGAGGCATATTGGGGATTTTTTTTCAAAAGCTTGGGAAGAAACAACACTGGTGTACTTCTAGCAACGGGTTGTAAAAGTAGAAAATAAGGAATCCATGATGAAGGATAATTTGCCAAAAATAAGGAGCTGACATATACAAGGACATTAAGATATATGATCCCTTGAATTGCATGGCCAGTCATAGCAATGGTCTTGGGTGAAATTGGCAATGTTCTAAAGGTTTTAATCATAGGAGCTTATGTGCAAATATATAATTGATTTTGACAAATGTTGACAATAACAAGTACTTAACCCGTGTGATATAAAAGTATGGCCTAAACAAGAGGCAGTTACAAGCTTTTCAGGACTGTCATTCCCCGTAGGCGCCGGGTCCAGAAACCTTTCGTACAGTGGCCTTATCTTAAGTCAATGTTCTTAAGGTAATTGAATAACGAGGTGTTTTAACGGGAGGAATACGATGCTCCCAATCCCAACGGACAGCATCCTTTAAAACATAAACAGAGCCTGGCTCTAACATCAACTTTATCTGCTCTTTATGGTCACATCGTTTTCTAAAATAGATAACACTCGCACTACCTAGCGAAATGCCTATGATTTCCTTAAATACTGTTGCATCCCGATGCCAATTAATACCCGCATGCTGTGTATATTCTGTAATAAGGATTTCAGCTATAACATCCAAGGGTTGATGCACCAGCTCCGCCCCTCGTGTGATTAGGTCTTTTAGAAAATCGGGAGCAGGTATTGTAGGTTGTACAGTTCTTTTATTGTACTCATAATGTAATCCAAAATGGACCACACGCCTTTTAGCTACTTGCCCAAATAGACAGACCTTTTCCCATGGCAAACCTTCAAGGAGTGCAATTAAATCCTTTTCTTGCGATGAAGATAAAAAATCAGAATGATATTGTAATCCTGTAGGCCATTGAGCAGTTGCCAACTATATCTCCCTAGAGCACACCTTATTTATGATGCCCTTTATCAAGTAATCGGTTGGTCCAGGCTATGGCTAGGGCAGAAAGTATCAGGGTTGTATGAATTAAAATTTGCCACATAACAGAAAAATTATTAAGTTTTGAGGGATCTATGAAGGTTCGTAACAAATGAATAGAGGATATTCCTACCAATGAAAGGGCTAATTTAACTTTCATTGCGCCTGCATCTAGATGATCCAACCACTCAGGATTATCGGGATGGGAATCTAAATTTAAATGGGATATGAATGTTTCATAACCACCCATCACGACCATGATCAAAAGGTTGGCTATCATCACTACGTCGATTAAATCCAATACACCCAACATGATTTGGATGTCGTTAAATCCGTTTAGATGTACTATCAATTCAAAAAGCTCTCCTATAAAACGGTAGACATAGGCCGCTAAAATGATTATCAATCCAAGGTATAAAGGAAGCTGTAACCACCTACCAGCAAAAATCACCTTACTGATATTTTTTCTTAAATCAACCATGTGTAACATCCTCAAAAAAAAGTCATCATAAACTTTTTTCTAATAAATGAGAATTTATTTATCACCAATTTTTAATTTAAAGCATCCAATCATTCAATACAGTTTTGAGATAGGCTACAGATTGCTATTAAATCTTTATTGTGTAGGAATTTCATGCAACTGGGCAAGAAGATGAGTATAAAAAATAGTCGTTGTGCTTTCATACCCAGAGTCTGTACCAAAAATTATCCAAAATTCACCGAGGTTATTTGTAGTGAGGCTATAGTTGTGCAAAGTTGCTTGTCTTACTTTGGACTGATGTGCCAATGTTTTCAATGAATAAAGCGCTTCTGTTTCAACGCCAATGGTGCCCATTAAAATTAAATCTTTGCCCCCAGTCCCTTGATTGCCTTTGTCTAAATCGAGTTGGTAAAAATTTGTTTTATCCACATAACGAGCTGGCTTATGAGTGGTTGTACCCATTTTAACATACACACAATCCCCTGGGGACCCACCAGCACCGACAGAGCCTGTTCTTGCATTGGAGGCAAATTCTAGAGAAAAGTCTACCTGGTACATTGTATTTGGTTTTAATCCTGTTACTTTTTTATAAGCATACATGAATAAATCATCGCTGTGATTATTGCCTGAAATTCTAAGACCTTGGCTGCGACTTTTGATCTCAGCTGGTAAAGAGGCGCCATTTTCAAAATCCAATTCATAGGCGGCTTCTTCCCCTTTGGGAAAATCGGTGAAGGATACTTGAAATGGCTGTTGTTTTGAAAAGTTAAATTCAATCTCTGTAGTAACCACAGCCCAACAACCAATCATGGGTGTACACATAACAATTAAAAACAGGAATACTCTCTTCATATTGTGGACGCTCTTAAATCTTTTAGATTAACAATTATACCCTAAATCTCACTACAAACCATATTTTAAAAATACAAAGGGGAGCTTTAACCTTGTTGGGTATCCGTACAGGGCTTAGTAGATACAGGCTCAAATAAATGATACCTAATCTTTTCTACCGGTGTCTTTTCTGCAATGGGAAAAACAAAACTTTTGATGAACGCCTGCCAAAATGAATGATATAGAGTGGAAAAAAGCGGATGCTCAGCTGTTGTTGGGAAACAAGGTCCATGGTTGGCCTCTATTAACCAAACTTTTTCATTAACATCCACCATAAAATCAAATCCAAAAATGGCCAACTTTCGTGTTTTTTTACATACAAAGGCTTCATGATGCAATTGATTTAAACCCATGATGACTGCATCTAAAATATATTTAATTTGAGTATAAAAGGTCTTGAATACAACAATTTGTTGGGTTGGTATCTGGATTACATTTACTTGTTCATCACTTAAATGTTCATTGGTGAGATGGGCATTTAGCTGTGTAAAATCTTTATGCGCGTATGGCTGTAGTGCCACATTGAAATAGCCATGAGGGTATAGATAAGCACCAGCATAGTTTGTAAGTATGAGAAACATTCGAATGCTGTATTTATGTCCTTCTTTGGGACCTTTCAATAAATGTGGGTGAGTTATATATTCTTGCAATACATGGTCCCCTCCCAGGCGGTTTGGACTTAAAAAATGTGCTTCTATTTGACTAAGACTTTCAAAAATTTTAATATGGTGGCCATTATTTAGTTGTGCCGGCTTAAGTATCCAAACCAAATCACCTATTTTGTCAGAGGTTGGATATTGTGCATCCGCTACCTGATTTAAAAGACTTGGCCAGTTTGTTTCATTAATACAATAGGTCCGAGGTACAGTATGTGGACAATACTTCTGCACCAATTGTGCTAATAAGTCCTTAAACTCAAGTTGCTCGGCTGCAGCAAAATCAAATTGAAAATTGGTTTCACTAAAATTAGCTAGGAATTCAAAGCGCGTTCTAGACCATGTTTGTTTCATTAAATAATGAGCTAGATTGGCATAGGTAGGTGAGCTGTCCGGGTTAAGAGCAAAACGCAACTTTCTTGTCATAGGTTCACCATACTTTCTTTTAACCGATAAGTTTAATTTCAACCGCTATGTTTACCTTCAACTCCAAGTTTTAATTTCAACCGCAACCTCTAGTAAATATGTTTCCCAACGACTGTCATCCCGGAATTTAGCGCGACTTGCCGAGCCTACGAGGCCTAGTCGCGCTTAATGTCCGGGAACCATTTTCTCATTTGGCAGGGTGCCATTTAAAACAAAATAAAATTAATTTGCCAAATGAAAATTTGGTTTGGGATTTAGTTTATATATCATATTTTTTATGAAACAACATAAGCCACTTAAATAAAATGCATGTAATAGATGTATCTCGCATAAGAAGGACGATATTTAAAATTACTATAAAGTCCCATTCGAAATGGATCCCAGACAATAAGCGCCACTAATCTCGCAAGCTCGCCAAGTGGCGCTAAATTCCGGGATGACAGTCATTGGGAACGTGGCGGCATTTTTAAAACCTTTAAGCTATGCCTAAGAGAAATTTAACTCCATTATAATCAAACTGGTTCTTAACCCAGCTCCTTTTTTGAAATATAACGCAAAAAATAATCAAGTCTTTTAGTGCTAAGGCAGCGTTTAAGTAAACACAACAAGTATGCTGGGAGTGTGACTTTATATCTTACCTTAGGTCTTTTTGATTCAATGGCGTGTATTAATTTGGATATGACCGCATCTGTGGTTTTGGTGAACATTGACTTATTTTTATTGAGTTTATAATCTCCCAACAGTCTTTCATATTGAGTCTTGTAATAACTGTGGTCTTTGTTAATTTTTGCTAAGGAATTTTCAATACAAGTATCTCTAAATTGGCTGACTATGGGACCAGGCACTATGCTGATAACATCTATCCCCGAAGCCTTAAGTTCAAGACGTAAGGTATCACTTAAACCTTCAACAGCATATTTAGAGGCATTATAAGCACCACGAAAAGGCATACTCACATGACCTAGAATGGAGCTGATATTGATAATTCGCGCATTTTTTTGGTGTCGCATCAGGGGAATTGCCTTTTGGGACATTTCTAGAAGTCCAAATACATTGGTTTCAAACTGCTGACGCAAAGCGTCTCTGGGGATATCCTCAAGCGCACCCATTTGACCGTAACCTGCATTGTTTATAAGAATATCCAATCGTCCAGAGGTTTTTTCAAGGACCTTGGCAAAGCCCGCCTGAATCGATTCAGATTTATTAACATCAATTTGTACAACATCTATACCTAAAACTTGCAGTCTTTGGCAATCCATTTCTTTTCTACAAGAAGCAATGACATGATGTCCCCGTTTAGACAATGCAATGGCAGCATCATGGCCAATGCCACTTGAACACCCCGTAATTAAAATTGTTTTTTTCATGCAGCTCCAGTATGACTTAAAACGCGTCCATTGTTTTATATATAGCATCAATCGCTTTTAAAGTACTCAATAATCCTTTCATTTTATCTAATGGCCAACTATTAGGGCCATCACTTAAGGCTTTGTCTGGGTCAGGATGGGTTTCCATAAATAAACCTGAAATTCCTACTGCTACGGCAGCCCTCGCCAGTACGGGGATAAATTCCCTTTGACCACCTGATACGCCCTGATTGCCACCGGGTAATTGTACAGAATGTGTAGCATCATACACCACTGGACAACCAGTTTCTCGCATAATGGCTAAAGATCGCATGTCAGAAACTAAATTATTGTAACCAAAGCTTGTCCCCCGCTCACAAGCCATGATGTGTGTATTCCCTAAAGCCTTTGCTTTATCAATGACATGCTTCATTTCCCAGGGGGCTAGAAATTGACCTTTTTTAATATTAACAGGTTTATTGAAGGAGGCTACTTTTTGTATAAAATTGGTTTGTCTGCATAAAAAAGCCGGCGTTTGTAATACATCAACCACCGCAGCTATCTCGTTCAAAGGAGAATCTTCGTGCACATCTGTAAGCACTGGAACACCAATTTGGGTTTTCACTTTTTCAAGAATCATCAGTCCCGCTTCAATTCCGGGGCCTCTATAGCTTGAAAGTGAGGTACGATTGGCTTTATCAAAGGAGGATTTATAGATGAAGGGTATATTTAACTGCAAACACATCTCCTTCAAATACCCTGCGGTTTCTAATGCCAAAGCTTCGCTTTCAATGACGCAAGGTCCTGCAATCAGGAAAAAAGGTTTGTCTAACCCAACATCAAATCCACATAATTTCATGCATTATCCTTTTTCTCAAAGTTTTTACGAGCAGCAAGTATAAATTGTTTGAATAGAGGATGACTCTTTCTCGGTGTAGAGGTGAATTCAGGATGAAATTGACAGGCCAAAAACCAAGGATGGTCGGCCAATTCAATCATCTCTACCAAAGTATCGTCAGCTGAAAGTCCAGAAATAATCATACCAGCTTGTAAAAGTTGTTCGAGATATTTATTATTAACCTCATAACGATGTCTATGACGCTCTGCAATTTGGCCTGAATCATATATCTTACGTGCCAAAGTGCCCTTTTGAAGTTTACAAACTTGAGCGCCCAAACGCATGGTCCCACCCAAGCCTGTTTCCTCATTTCTAGATTGCTTGATGCCTAATTCATCCATCCACTCACTTATCAAGGCAATTACGGGATGGGGGGTTTGCTTATCAAACTCAGTAGAGTTGGCATCTGCCATGTGAGCGACGTTACGAGCATATTCAATTACAGCCGTTTGCAGACCCAAACAGATCCCTAAAAAAGGAATTTTATTTTCACGAACGTATTGGATTGCTTGAATTTTACCTTCTATGCCCCTATTACCAAATCCACCTGGTACCAGCACTGCATCAACTGATTCGAGACAGGAGGGACCTTGTCTTTCAATGAGTTCGGCATCGATGTATGAAATTTCAACCTTGGTTTGCGTATGAATCCCTGCGTGAATCAAAGCTTCATTGATTGATTTATAAGCATCATTCAATTCAATGTATTTACCAACCAAAGCTATCTTTACAGTCATAGTTTGAATGCCTTGCATTTCCACTACACGCTGCCATTCAGATAAATCCGCAGGATTAACTTGAAGTCCTAATTTTTTCACAACCAATTCGTCCAAGCCCTGGTGATGTAATATCATAGGGATTTGGTAAATACTTTTTGCATCTTCTAAAGAAATGACCCCATCTTGTTCCACATTGGTAAACAAAGCAATTTTAGCTCGGTCTGACATAGTCAATGGTTTTTCAGAGCGGCAAATCAACACATCTGGTTGTATACCAATGGACAATAACTCTTTAACTGAGTGTTGTGTTGGTTTGGTTTTTGTTTCACCAGAGGTAGCAATATAAGGAACCAAAGTGAGGTGAATAAACATAGCCCTTTGTGAACCCAACTCTATACGCATTTGTCTAATCGCTTCAAGAAAAGGTAAGGATTCAATGTCACCAACAGTACCACCAATTTCAACCATGGCGATGTCATACCCATCAGCACCTAGTTTGATTCGTCTTTTGATTTCATTGGTGATATGAGGAATGACTTGAACTGTCCCTCCTAAATAATCACCTTGTCTCTCTTTTTGAATGACTTTTTCGTAAATTTTACCGGAAGTAAAGTTATTGCGCTGGGTCATTGTGGTATTTACAAAGCGCTCATAATGCCCCAAGTCAAGGTCTGACTCAGCCCCGTCATGCGTTACAAACACCTCGCCATGTTGAAAAGGACTCATGGTCCCAGGATCAACATTGATATAAGGATCCAGTTTTATCAAAGTGACGCTCAATCCACGCGCTTCAAGAATAGCTGCAAGCGACGCGGCCGCTATGCCTTTTCCTAAAGAGGAAACAACGCCACCTGTAACAAAAATATATTGTGTCATGTATATAACCCCGTTCAATCTGCTAAACCCACTAAACGGGAGATAATTCTATCAAATTGGGGATAGAAATAACACAGAATTACTAAAAAATTTGATTAATCCCTGCAGCAACAAATGATAAGCAGAATAAGCCTATTGTAATTGCAAGGACACAGAATGCATTATAACTGCACAGTCGACTGCTTCGCGCCCTTTATGACCATGGTTACCACCCAGCCTATCCCAAGCTTGTTCTTCATTTTCCGTGGTCAATAGTCCAAAGACAAGGGGCAAGTCATAATCGAGCATGACGCGTTGACATCCTTGGCTCACTTGGTCGCACACATAATCATAATGCGTGGTTTCACCACGAATGACTGCACCCAAAGCAATGATGACCTCAACCTGCTTGTTTTTAGCCAACCTATTGGCAACAAAAGGAATCTCCACGGCACCTGGTACCTCGATTAAGAGTATATCCGCAGGTTGAAAGCCTAATTCTTGTAATCGTTGTAAGGCCCCTTCTTTTAATGCCTGGGTGATCTCCTGATTAAAGGTGCTCACAATTAAGGCTATGGGAAATGAGGTATGGAAATCATCTACTTTAGGCTGAATTACTTTCATATCTTATCCATACTAATAGTCAATAAATGACCTAATTTATTTTTTTTTGTTTGCAAGTAAAGACGATTTTCCCCGGTTGCTTCTATTTCTAAGGGGATACGCTCAGCTATTTGGAGTCCATAATGTTTAAGCGCCTCTAACTTAGAGGGGTTGTTAGTGAGCAGTCTTAGAACATCAATACCCAAATGTTTGAGAATTTGATATGCAATGGCATAATTTCGGCTATCTGCAGGAAGGCCTAATTCTAAATTTGCTTCAACTGTGTCTAACCCTTGTTCTTGAAGAGCATAAGCTTTGAGCTTATTGCTCAATCCAATACCACGACCTTCTTGACGAAGATAAATCAAAACGCCCCCTTCTTTTGCGATCAAAGCCAGCGATAATTCTAACTGTTTGCCGCAATCGCATTTACAAGAACCAAAAACATCGCCAGTAATACACTCAGAATGGATACGTACCAGGGGGACTTTATTTGTGATCACCGGGGGTTTTACTAAGACAAAATGCTCAGAACAATCTAACTCGTTGGTAAACACGGTCATATTAAAATCACCATGATTTTTTAGAGGAATACGTATGGTGGCCCCAGGGCTCACCAATTGTTCATGACGAATACGATAATCTACCAAATCCTTGACTAAAACTGCGGGAATTGAATACCGCTTTGAAAATTTCTCTAAGTCGGGACGCCTACTCATTGTACCGTCTTCATTGATGATTTCGCAAATCACTGCAGCTGGAATCAAACCGGCAATTCTAACAAGATCCACACTGCCCTCAGTTTGTCCTATTCGTTCCAAAACGCCTTTTTTCTTGGCACGTAGGGGGAAGATATGCCCAGGTGAAATAATATCTAAAGGACCACTTTTAGAATCGATGGCAACCTGAATGGTATGAGCCCTATCTTTTGCTGAAATCCCGGTGGTGACACCATTAGCCGCCTCAATAGAAATTGTGAAACCCGTGCCATAAGGCGACCTATTGTTTTGTACCATTGGAGGCAGGTTTAATTTATCAATGAGCGCCTCGTCCATGGGTAAACAAATAAGGCCACAGGCGACTCGTGACATAAAATTTATGACCTCAGGGGTGGCAAATTCTGCCGCTATCACTAAGTCACCTTCATTCTCTCGATTTTCATCATCTATTAAAATGATCATGCCACCAGATTTTAGCTGTTCCAATGCTTGTTCAATTTTTACTGTGGACATTTCTGAACCTCATGCTGTATTTGGTTATAACACTGAAACTGATGTGCAAGGATACGTGCAATATAATCAAATTCAATGTTGACCCCTTGGCCTACTTTCAATGAGCCAAGGGTAGTATGTGATAAGGTATGTGGTACCAGCATGATTTTTATTGTTTGTTCAACTACAGCATTTATCGTTAAACTGACGCCATCTAAGGTAATGCTGCCTTTGGGGATTAGATAGTACATTGACTCTCTATCGAACCCTGACAACTCTATTTCAAGGTACTCTCCCTGAACATGTACAGCATGCACCATAGCGCGGGCATCCACATGGCCACTGACATAGTGACCACCAAAACGGTTTGAGGCCATCATGGCTCGTTCAAGATTGACAGTTTCATTTGGTTTCATGCTGCCAAGGGTTGTCAATTGCAGCGTCTCAGGAGATAGATCAAATGCTAAATTTGAGTCATCCTGAGAGAGCAGTGTTAGACAGGTACCATTCACCGCAATGCTTTCGCCAATTTTTAAGACTTTGAAATCAGCACTTATTATCAAGCGATTCCCATGTTGTGTAGGAATATTATCAAGGACGCGGCCCTGCTGTTCTACTAGTCCTGTAAACATTCAATCCCCCTGCCAATCTAGACATGCAATCATATTGTCACCCATCTCATGCCAAGATAGGGTATGGGCTGGATCAAATAGGCCTGAATGCTGATATGCTGACAAAGCCGTTTTACCAAGAATTTTTGGTACTATATATAAATAAGTCTTATTCACTAAGCCTTCCAGATGCATAGCAGTAAAGAGTTCACTGCCTGCTTCTACCCAGACATCATGAAAACCCAAGCCACCTAAATGTTCAATCACAGCAAGTAAATCCATTTTACCATTTTTTAGAGGCATAGGGAAAAGACTATGTGAAACTTTTGTAGGGTAAGTTTTACCTTCAAGGTGATATAGTAGACAATAAGAAGCCGTTGTGAAAATATTAAAACCCAAACCAAGGGCACAATGGCTATCTATGATGGCAACTGGTTTTGATATGGTTGTTTGAGAAAGACGTGCATTCAATAGAGGATTGTCCGCAAGAATCGTTTTTGAAGTTGTCAAAATAACATCTGTCTTTGCGCGTTCTTTATGTGTAAATTGCTCACACAGTGAATTTGATAACTGAATGCGCTCACCGTTCGCACCGGCAATTTTTCCATCCAAGGTTTGAGCCAATTTGAATGTTACCCTGGGTTTGTTTGTTTGCATCCAATGCATATAGCTTTTATAGAAAGCATCAATGGCTGCAATAGGACTATGTTGCACCTTGATGCCGTGTTTTTTTAATTTTTCAGAAGAATTATTTTTGGCGACTAGGGGGTTTGGATCTTTAAAGGCAAAAATAACTTCTTCAACACCATGCTTTATAATTTGGTCAACACAAGGTGGGGTCCTACCCCAATGATTACAAGGTTCAAGTGTGATATAGAGTTGTAATCTTGGTATATTTGGTGGGAGCTGCTCTAGCAATAATTGCTCGGCGTGAGGGGTTCCTGCACCTTTATGCCAAGCCTGTGCTATAATTTTCCCATCTTGCACCGCGACAGCTCCGACACAAGGATTGGGCGCGCACAAGCCTTGACCATGCATGGCCTGTTCAAGTGCTGCAAGCAGAAACTTTTCGTGCATTAATGGTTCACCTCAAATCTATGCACGAATGATAACAAATTATTCAATTTTTGAGTAGCCTAATGATTAAATTTGTCTTCTTTATTTTTAATATATACGCGAAGATCATGATGTTAGGTCTATTGCTCAGTGTTCAACCTTTACAAGCGCGAGGCTTGTCCCCCTACTCTATACGCGAACTTGAAGAGTTAGAAAAGGAATTCGTTCAACAAATCAACCAATCTGATTCTGTACTGCGAATACCCTTGGCCAATCAGTATCTCAATGCCATAGGGAAACGACTTGCTCAGGTAGGGCAAATCCGAGCCCCGTATTTTTTCATTGTAAAGTCTAAAGAAATCAATGCTTTTGCAGGGCCAGGTGGGTATATTGGTGTCAATACACAACTTATTTTAACTTCACAAAGTGAGAGTGAGTTAGCAGCAGTGATGGCCCATGAATTAGCGCACGTACGTCTGAACCATTTATATTCGATGATAGAGCATCAAAAACAAATGCGGATACCCATGATAGCCTCTATGCTCGCATCCATTGCTTTGGGCGTCATCAATCCAACCATAGGCATGGGTGCAATGATGGCTTCCATGTCGGGATTTAATCAAAATGGCATTAATTTTACACGATCAAAAGAAAAAGAAGCAGATAGAATTGGCATAGATATGCTCATTAAAGCAGACTATAACCCACTGAGTATGGCGGCTTTTTTTAAAAAAATGCAAGAAAATGCTCGTTATTATTACACAGCCAATATACCAGCCATCCTTCGTAGCCATCCCTTAGATGACGATCGTATTGCTGAAGCTCAAAACCGGACAGCAAGATTGGTTTTAAAAACTTATTCAGATTCTTTGGATTATTTTTTATTCAAAGAATTGATAAGGACCTCGCTCAATACTGACTTAGTCCAATTGGATGCCTATTATAAACACCAGTGTCACAAACAAAGCCCTGAAATTGCATGCAAATATGGTCAGGTGCTTGCTCTATTGAATAATAATAAATATCAGCAAGCTTATGAGCAGTTAAAGCCTGTAATTGAGCAAAGGAATAATAATCTTTATTTCCAAATTGCAATGGCACAAATAGAGATAGGTTTAGGGAATTTTACTGCAGCCCTTAATCGCTCAGTAGAAGTGCAAACCAATTACCCAGAAAATTATGCAGCACTTATGGCCCACGCTCAAGTTTTAGTGGCATCCAATCAAGCCCAGAAGGCAACTAATATTTTGCTTAAAGGCTTTAGACAATACCCCCAAGACTTACCAATATGCCGTGAATTGGCTCGTGCACAGGCATTATCCAATCAAAAAAGCTATGCTTATTTTACCCAATCTCAATGTTTATTGATTGAGGGGCAAATGCGGGCCTCTATTGCACAATTAAAAGTAGCCAAAGCTTTGGCTAAGAATGATTCTTATCTAACTGCCAGAATATCGGCGAAGATGGACGAGATTAAATCTTTAACTCAATTAGAATAAATCTTAATGACCTTTGATTATGGGGATTTTTAATACAAAAAAAAGCCCTTCAGAGAAGAGCTCTTATACAGGTGACTATTTTTATATTAGCTAGCCAGATATTCTGAATGAGATAGGAAGTATGCATCTGGATAATAAGCGAAAATAACCGAGCCATATTTGATGGTGTTTATAACGGGGATGGCCATTGATTTTGCAATTGCAGGGCAACCCCAAGATTTCCCAGCTCGTCCAGCTTTTTGAATAAAGGAAGGTTCAACATACCATGCGCCATGCACAACAACACGTCTGTTTAAGGCATTGTTATTAAAGCCTTTATCCAATCCATTGATATTAAGTGATAACCCTTTATGACCAATATAAGTGTCTTTGGTAATGTATGTACCCAAACTAGACTCTTTACTGGAATCTGTATTTGAAAATCGAGATGCTACCTTTTCACCAGAGTTTTTTCCGTGGGCTACAAAGGTATTATATAAAAGAGTGTTGTTTTGGACGTCGAAAATCCACATGCGTGGTAAATTCGAGGCCATAGAATAATCAATCACAGTCAACACAGGTTTTTGTACATCGCCTTCTCTATCGGCATTATTATAAGCAGTTAAGGCATATTTCAGTACGTTTTGGCTCAGTTGAGGTGCTTTATTGCCCAGTATATCAACCTCGCTTTTCACATCAAGTACGGGAACTTTTGCTGTAGATTGAGTTGTTGAAACGGGCGCATCTGAAGCTTTAGCTGCCAAAACGGGCGCGCCGGTTTTGGTATTCAAATCTGAAGTGGGTGGCGTATTATCAGTTGAAATAGGAACGCCAGTAGAATCCAAGCCAGATTCGGTTGGACTATCTTTTGATTTACGAGAGGTTGAAGTTCTTGAAGCTGTTTTGGATGCAATTTTTGTTTTTGGAGTTAATGCTGTGCCTACCAATAAACCACAGGATACAACGACGCTCAAAAATGTAGTATAGAATATGTTCAAGTATACTCCTTTTTGATTAAAAATTGTCCGTATAATTAGTATACCAAGAAACCAGGGGCCTGTAAACAGATTATTGTGCTTTGAATGGTTATTGATTTCATTTTATATACAATTCATTGGTTTACTATTCATAATAATTTTCCTATTGTTATTAAATAGGACAAATGCATTTGCTTCATAAACTATAATGATAGTACCCTATCTCTCTATGTGGGAACCCTATGTCGCAGGAATGCATAATTGATTTGATCATTCAAAACAAAGAAAAGGCTTATACCGTATTTGAAAACAAAGATTTTATAGCCTTTCTAGATCATCACCCCCTTTTTCCAGGCCATACTTTATTGGCTCCAAAACAACATGTGCATACTTTATATGATTTGCCAGATTCATTAATTACACCATTGTTTACCTACACAAAAGTAATAGGTTCAGCCATTGAAATTGCAATGCATGCAGGAGGAAGTTTTATTGCTATAAATAATACAATAAGTCAGAGCATTGCACATTTGCATGTGCATGTTGTTCCTAGAAACAAAAAAGATGGGTTGAAAGGTTTTTTTTGGCCAAGAAAGCCCTATGAAAATGAAAAACACATCCTCGAGGTTCAGGCAAGTATTAGAAGAGAAATAAATAAACTACTGCCTATTTGTTAAACCATTATTGTCGTACCTGCCATAATGATAAAATGAAATATTTTTTAGAGTCTTCAAAATTTTTAATAAGATTAAAATCCGTATCTTCTGCAAATTGTTGGATCTGTGAAAGCGTGTATTTAAAAGAACATTCCAGTTGTATGGGTTCATTTTCATCAAAATAAAAGGTTTGATTCATGACTTTGCTATATACTTCCTGTTGTTTAAGACTTATTAGATAGCTTTCCATTGCATGTGTAGTATCATTATAAAAGGCATGATGTTTGAATTGGTTCATTTTAAAATTTGTTTTTAATTCTTTATTCATTCTAGTCAATAGATTCAAATTAAATTCTGAGGTTAGGCCATCTGAATCTTGGTAGGCCTTATATAATAAATTGATATCTTTTCTAAGATCAAAACCTATTAATAAATAATCTCCTGTATTTAAGTCTTCATGAATTGATTTTAAAAAATGGATGGTTTCCTTGACGTTAAAATTCCCTATGCTCGAACCAAGAAATAAAACTAAATTTTTCGTCTTGGAGTGTAATTTCAGTTGATGTAAGCCTTCATTAAACTCTTCATAGATGGGACTTATTTTTAAATCAGGTAACAATGTTAAAAACCGAGTGGATAAATAATCAATGTATTTGCGAGATATGTCTATGATAAAATAAGTAACATTTTTGGATTCTTTCAAAAGTTGTTTTAAGAGGATGAAACTTTTGATACCTTCTCCTGGTCCTAATTCAATCAAATTAAAAGCTTCATCTTTTATTAAATGTGTCAATTCAGCTTTATTATTTTCTATTATTTCAAGTTCACAGCCTGTCAAATAATACTCTGGATGTCGTGTAATTAAATTATACAACTCACTTCCTTTTTCATCATATAAATATTTAGAAGAAATCTTTTTGGGTGTAGCAGTTAGACCCACTTTTACATCAGACTCAAATTGATTCATTGTTCGTCCTACGGTATTTGATTTCTTTAAAAACACAGCCTTCCCCAGTTAGTTATTTTTGGCAAGCCTAATGCCACTAAATTGCCAGCGTTTATCAGGTCCGTAATAATTTCTATAACTCACACGTGTATGCCCTGAGGCAGTGGCAAATGAACCTCCACGTAATACTCTCTGGTTATTCATGAACTTAGCATTATATTCACCAATGGTCCCAGCCAAAGGTTTATATCCAGGATATGGTAAGTAGGCACTTGTGGTCCACTCCCACAAGGCGCCAATACCTGTGTAATCTTCCGTAGTACACTTTGACTGTTGTAAATGTCGCATAGCAAATTCCCATTCCTCTTCAGTAGGCAAACGTGCATTTTTCCATCTGGCAAAAGCCTCGGCTTCAAAAAAACTGATATGACTAACAGGCTTTGTTAAGTCGAGCTTCTTTAAACCATTTAAAGTGAAATTAAACCAGGCACCCTCTCGTAATTGCCAAAATAAAGGTGCTTGTATATGATTATTTTGAAGCCATTCCCAGCCATCTGCCAACCAAAGGCTAGGATTTGAATACCCTTTTTCTTCAATAAATTCACAATATTCTTGATTGGTTATCAAACCATTGGAAATAAAAAACGGATGGATGTAAGTGTGGTGTCTAGGTAGTTCATTATCAAAACAAAAATCCAGTGCTTCACCCTCAAAACCTATGTCAATAAGTCCTCCTGGCATATATAAAAATTGTTTTTCAATATGGCTGCTAGGGATATTTAAATTTTTATTTTGTGTGTATGCAGGTAGACTGGGATCACAGAATAGATTGTACTTTATGTCCATGATTAAAAGTTCTTGATGTTGTTGCTCATGGTTTATACCCAAAGTAAGTATAGGTTGAAGTTCATGAAGCAAGGCTTTAGAACTGTTTTTGATTAAGTTTAGAAGCTTTTCATCTATCAAATGTCTATATTCATAAATTGCTTGTATAGATGGCCTGGCTAAAAAACCACGTTTACCGCGTGGATAGGGAGAGCAGACACCTTGATAATATGAATTGAAAATGGTTTGAAAATTTTGGTTAGGGTTAACATGATCTGTATATTTATTCAATATAAAGGTTTCAAAGAACCAGGTTGTGTGTGCTAAATGCCATTTAGGAGGACTTACATCATCCATGGTCTGGATGATGTAATCCTCAATCAAAAGTTCTTTACATAAGTCTTCAGTATGTCGGCGCGTTGCTTTGTACCCACTGATGAGATCAGCAGGGTTGCTTAAATACTTCTCTAGCATAAAAGCCTCCTTCCTTTCTTTTTCCACCATGAATAAGTACTGCAAGCCCAATGCAAAAATATTATGCTTTATGAGTATAGACTCAATTAAAATTATAATAAAGAATCATATACCTGGCCATATGTGTATAGTAATTTCAACTTAATCAATCGCTGGTCAAAAGTAGAGATATCGCAATGTAGGTAAAGCATTTTTCATTAAATAATGGATTAGAACATGACTTATTTTTTAATTAGATTTAATCTATACTAAAAATGGTAATTCATTCTAAATGGGAGTTTGATAATGAGTCCTTTAATGTTTATTGTATTAATAATTGTGTTATTGGCTGTATTGCCTACCTGGCCTTATAGTAGTGGGTGGGGATATTTTCCAAGTGGTGCTATCGGTCTAATATTAGTTATTCTTCTTATCATGTTGTTATTTAGAGGTGGTGTATAATCTGCAATTGGCCAGATTACAATCTGGCCATTATCTTATGAAAAAACTTACCCGTGCGTTTTATAATAGAGACACTCGTATCGTCGCTCAGGAGTTATTGGGCTGCCAATTGGTACACCGTTTTGAGGGCATTGAGCGGATAGGTACCATAGTGGAAGTTGAAGCCTATTTAGGACAACATGATCTTGCGTCACACACTTCCAAAGGCCTTACCAAACGTACATCAACCATGTTCGGTCCCCCTGGTCATGCGTATGTATATTTGATATATGGAATGTACTATTGTTTCAATATAGTGACTGAACCAGAGGGCATTGGCTCAGCAGTACTCATTCGAGCAATAGAACCCATTGCCAACATTCAGGAACGAACCTCTGGGCCTGGGTTATTATGTAAAGCCTTGAATATTGATACATCAATGAATGGCTGCGATCTTTTAAGTGAAAATCTCTTCGTCAATCAGGCAGTGAAGCCTCATCCCTTGAATATCGTAGCTGCCCCACGAATTGGGGTTTCTTATGCAAAAGAATGGGCACATGAATTATTACGATTTTACATCAAGGGAAACACCTATGTTTCTAGGGTCTGTTAAAAATGCAAAATTCAGGGCCCAAAATCTGGTTTTTAGCTTAAAACAAATGCGAAATCAACCATATAACAACTAAAATACCAATAGGAACACCTAATAACCAACCTAATAGATATTTAAACATAACCTTCTCCTTACTTAATCATGCTAACAATGTCCCGATAGAGAAGGTTTCACCCCACCGAGTCCCTTTTACAACTACTTAATAATATAACATTATTCTTTAAAGTCACGTATTGCTTTTTCAGCTTGCTCTCTTGAATAACCGTAATGTTTTTGAAGTTTGCCATATATTTCTTGCTGATTACCTTCAATCTCATCAAGATCATCATCTGTAAGTTTTCCCCAAGATTGTTTCATTTTTCCTTTGATTTCTTCCCATTTTCCCTCAAAAATATCCTTATTCACGGCCCGCTCCTTGATTTAAAAAATCTCTAATATAGTTAAAGCTAGTAAACTAATACAAAATTTTCAAGTATTTTGTCCAAATAACTACAAGACATTAGGTTTCCAATATAAAGCTTTAGTATGATTTCTTATTACAGCAAATTAATTCCTGTTAGAAATAGAGCTTTTGCTACTTTATGATGACTCAAGGCCAAGGGTATTTCGAAAAGAACGACCCCAATCGCGCAGTGCATGAAGAATGGGGGCTAAGGACTCACCCAGCTCCGTCAGTGTATATTCTACTTTTGGTGGAACCTGCGCATAAATTTTTCTATTGATCAGGGTGTCTTGTTCTAATTCACGCAGTTGTTGCGTAAGCATTCGCTGGCTCACACTGGGGACCAATCGCTTCAATTCACTAAAGCGTTTCGTCCCAGATAACAAATGATATAATACCACCGCCTTCCATTTCCCACCAATCACACTTAAGCTTACTTCTACAGAGCATGCAACATGACAATTCAATTCACGTCGATTTTTTGGTGATTTTTCAGATTTTTTTTTCATATAATGCTTCTAATGGTATACATACTGTAACTATAACACAATTTTGTGCCTACTTGTATTAAATATACCAAAAATGGTACCATTGGTTTTTAAATCAAAGAGAGAATTTTATGAGAGCAATCAAAACTTATACGCTTATACTGCTGGTCGTGTTCACTTCGAATGCGATGGCTCTGAAGCAAACAATATACGCTTCAAATAACAGTGACATTATCCCACTGAATACAGCCTATCAGCGTTTGCAAAGTGAGCCAGAACATCAATTACAGGTAACAATGATTCAGCAGCTCCAACAGGCACATATTCAACAGGGCCAATTTCAAGAAATATTAGGCACCTACTTGATGTCAACAACAGGTGATTTAACTGGTGATAATACAGAAGCCTTTACTTTTTCCCCCTATCAAAAGATACCCAATGAGCAATTGTTTGAATTATCCAAAACCCTTGCTCAAAAATTAAATCAAGACAGCCTTGCAGTTGTTGTTGCGGACGAACCAGAAGATGGCACTACACCAGATAATTGTAACCATGAGTCCATTGTTTACAGCTTAAGTTTTAAGAAGCAGCCTGAATTGTCCATGGTTCTTGAAAAAATCAAACTCCTACCAACACAATATCAATCAGCTTATAGCATCCAAATTTCAGATCTTAAGCAGTCTTTTACTAAAGCAGGTGTAAATAAAATTAACTGGTTGGGTCATGGGTTTGATATTAATGAATTAAAGCAGATATTTCCTGAGGCTGAGGTGAGCACAGAAAAAGGTTCGGCTTGGTTGGTTTTTAAAGATGGTCATATAAAAGAGTTATAATTTCACAAGCTTATATTCACCAGGCTGCAATTCTCCCAATGTCCAATCACCAATTTGATGTCGAATCAGCCTTAAAGTTGGGTAACCAATGGCTGCGGTCATTTTGCGAATTTGGTGATTTTTCCCCTCAGTTAATACAATTTCAAGCCATGTTGTTGGGATGGTTTGTCTCATACGGATCGGTGGATTGCGGGGCCAAAGGTTGGGTTCTTCTATAAGTTTCACCTCAGCTGGTAAAAAAGATTGCTCTTTAAGCACTAAGCCTGCTCTAAGTATTTGTAGGTTCCTTTGGGTAGGTTGACCCTCCACTTGGACCCAATAATATTTTTTTTTATGGAACTTGGGATGGCTTAACTGATGTTGTAAGGCTCCATCATTCGTCAGTAATAACAGGCCCTCGCTGTTTTTATCCAAGCGACCGGCCGCATAAAAACCTGGCATACGAATAAAGATTGCTAGGGTTTTCTCCTGAGGCTCCCCAGAAAACTGTGTTAGTACATCATATGGTTTATTAAAAAGTAACAATTGTGACATGAAACACCATGATATAAAATCCATTTATGTTAATTATAATTGATTTAACATGCAAACTCGTCGTACAAACAAACTAACAAATACAACCATCTTACATACACTTAACATTTTACAGAATTACATACCGATTGCTTAAATAAAGTGGAAATTTTTGTTTTGCACCGGGTTATTATATCTTATTTAGCACCAACCCATTGTTAGAATCTTTTTCTTTGTTATAATACCTGCGCAGTGCCGGGGTGGCGGAATTGGTAGACGCGCCGGATTCAAAATCCGGTGGTGGTGACACCGTGTCGGTTCGACCCCGACCCTCGGTACCATTGAGTACTATTTTAACAGTTCTCAATGGTTTAAAACGGCACTACCTCCTTATTCTATTGAAAGTGCGGCTTCTTCTTATCAACTTTATCAATCAATCATTATTTTTGTATATAACCGAACGTACTTTTACAACACAAACACTTGGGGAACACAATCTTTGAAATTCTTTGTGTAATAATTTAATCTGCTGCATGTGTCGATCTCATAATGTTTGTGGAAACGCTATTTGATCATAATCACCATGCACATCCAATTTTTTTTTACATTTTTTCAATGGATTACGCTGAATATTCCTGTGGAACTCTCAGGCTTGTCACCGGGACCTTGAACTAAGGGTGTAAAATGAGTTTCGCGCCTACGACAATTAATTGAGAATTAATAAGACCATAAGGGTTAAACTCCATAATCCCAAACCAATGCAAAAACCAAGAAAAAACTGAAGAATCTTTTTTGGTAGTTTCATTCATAGTTCCTAGGTGTGGTTGTGCCTGGTTGTGTAATTTTTGTGCTACCATAAGGCCCGACACTTCTGCCATGTCCGTGAGTATATACGCCATAAGCAAAATAAGAGAAACCAGACAAGAATCCCAAAATAATCCCTAAATATAACCATGGTTTACTACATTTTTTGCATTTCATTGTTATTCACTCTTATTTCTTGAATTCCAAATAACCTTGGCTAGTTCATCTTCAAATCCAAACATTTGCATATTTTCTATACGAGCAGGATATAATATTCCATCTATATGATCGCACTCATGTTGAACCACCCGAGCGTGAAAACCTGCGGCCTTACGGCTGATTGGATTTCCTTGGAGATCAAATCCATTGTATTGGATTTTTTTAAATCGAGGCACAAGGCCTCTTAACCCAGGTACACTTAAGCATCCCTCCCATCCTTCTTCCATCTCATTTGTTACTGCTTTGATGGTTGGATTTATAAGAACTGTAAAGGGGATGGGTTCTTCATTAGGATACCGCTCGCTGGAATCAAAACCAAATATAATGACACGTAGGTTACATCCTATTTGCGGCGCAGCAATACCTACACCACCTTCTGCTTTCATAGTATCGCGCATATCTGTAACCAAATCACGAAGCTCATGGCTTGTGAAATCAGTTACAAGACTTGATGATTTTAATAATTGCTGATTACCCATTTTGATAACTGTTTTTTCTGTCAAAATAACATCTAATTTTTAATCTTGATTCATTATACAAATATGCCATATCATATACCATAGGGCCTTCTAATCCAAACATATGTATTTTTTTCTTTTGCCCATTTTGAGTTTTTAACAAAAGTGAGGAGTTTTTTATCCTCCATTTCAGCTTTTCATAACCATTTGTATCTGCTATCATCCGCAGGATTTGAGCAAAGATTTGTGATGAGTTAGTCGCTGGCGCGAAACTCTTTATACCCTTAGTTCGACGTCCTCGCAGCTTGTCCGCGGGATGTCGGGGATTGGGTAAAAGTCAATTAGGCGCCAGTGACTAGTTAGATTCTACTCCAAACAATCTGAAACCTTAGGTGAGTTGGCTAACCTGCACAACATAGATTTTACGATGGCACCGATACATGATTAATTTACCTACCTTTGAGATGGGAAATCATATTCCCAAGTTAATTCATCAAACATTCCCTAATAAAACACACCTACCTTCTGATATTGAAAAAAATATAAGCTCAATATGCACTATGAATCCTAATTGGAAGTATTGCATGTATGATGATACTGATATTGAAACCACGATTTTAAAATATTATAACCTCGAACTATTACAGATTTATAAAAAAATTAACCCAGCTTATGGAGCTGCACGCGCTGATTTTTTTCGATATTTATTGATGTATGCTGTAGGGGGGGTTTACCTTGATATCAAGGGATCTGTAAAAAAACCCTTTGATGAGATACTTTTACCGGAAGACCGATACATCCTTTCTCACTGGGATAAACCTCACCTGGGTAATCATCCTGGGTTGAGGGGATTTGATGAATACCAACAATGGCATATCATCACTGTCAAAGGCCATCCTTTTTTACGTCGAATCATTGAGCGTGTCATTGATAACATTCAAAACTATAATATATTTAAGTTTGGCATTGGCAAAAAAGGGGTGCTCAAACTCACGGGGCCTATACCTTATACCCTTGTGATCATGGAACTGAAACACGCCTACCCCTTTAGACAAGTTGAAAGCATCCAGGAATTTGGTTTAATTTATAGTATTTATCAGAGCTATGCGCATAAAAATCATAGAAAATTTTTCAAAAAACATTATTCAAAATTAAAAAGGCCCATCGTTTTCCAGCCCAATTTTAAAAGCCGTTGTATATGTACTCTTTTTTATCTGGTCTATCTAATCAAATTACCTATACGAAAACTCATTAAATTAACCTCCTGATGAATTTGTATTGTGACAATCTACTTCCTCATTTATTAACACTTAATATATTTTTGCTATAGTGTGGTCATGAAAAGGAGGTTGGGTTTATTGGAATACCTGCTTTGTGTCTTGTATTTAATAATGAGCGATGGCTTCAAATCAAAGTTTCTATTTATTCTTAAAGGGTATGCATGTTTTCTCTCAATTGGCCTCGGGCACAAAGTAGTCCACTTTCAACAGCACTGTTTAAAAAAAATGCTGAAGATTTTCATGTAAATGAATTTTTTCAAGGTGCATTTAGTGGGGAGGGTGAGCATATTCTTCTTAAAATTGAAAAGAAAGGGGTAACAACTGAAGCATTGATTCAAGCTTTGAGTTTAGCTACCGGCATACCTGTAAAAGGTATCAGTTATGCGGGTTTAAAAGACAAACAATCTTTGGCTACTCAATGGATAAGTATTCATGCCCCTGGGAAAATAATAGAGGGTGCCAGCACATTAAATGGTTGGGGTTGGAAAGTCATAGACACCACAAGACATCATAAAAAGCTCAGGCCTGGTTTTTTAGCAGGCAATCATTTTAAAATAAAGCTTCGTGATGTTTCTAAGCCAGAAGATTTAATTCATCGCATTGAGTATATAAAAGAAAAAGGAGTCCCTAATTATTTTGGCGAACAGCGTTTCGGGCTTGGGGAAGGCAATTTAATCAAAGCCCAAGCAATGCTTGTTCAAGGCCAGAAAGTAAAGAATCGGTTTTTAAAAGGTATTTACCTCTCATCAGCACGAGCCTGGATTTATAATCAAATATTATCAAGGCGTGTTCAAGAGCAAACCTGGAATAAGGCCTTAAGTGGAGATGTTATCCAATTGGGTGGGAGTAATAGTATTTTTACAATTGATACAATAGATGAGGAAATTATTCATCGTATCAAGATAAAGGATATTTCACCGGCCAGTCCTTTGCCGGGAAAAAACAGACTTTTAGGACAGGGAGATGCATTCAAACTGATCAATGAAATCTTCGAAGCCTGGGACGCCTGGATAATGGGATTGCAGGATCAAAACATAGAAGAATCCTGGCGTGCAAATATACTTCATGTTGAAAATTTAGAGTTAACCATCCAAACTAACACAGCTGATTTGTCTTTCACACTCCCTGCTGGGTCTTATGCAACTGTGGTTTTAAGAGAGCTGGTTGATTATATATACCAGTATTAGCGTTCATTCCTGTATTACGACTACGTCTAATACAGGCTACCTTTACTATTTCGCGCCTGTATTAGAGGTTCTTGTTAGGTATTTGGAATGATATTCAATAAAAAAGGCCCCTATTAAAACTTGAACATATAAAGATTTTATAAAATTATTTAGTCGCACAGGAATCACCAAGTATAAGCCTAATCCCCTCTGGTTCAATGATGATTTGACCTTTTTTATATAGTAGACCAATCGCACTTTTAAAACTTTTCTTACTTTCATTAAAAACACGCTTGATCTCTTCAGGAGTACTTTTATCGTGCAGAGGTAAAAAACCGTTTTTATTCTGCAATTCTTCTAGAATGGCTTGGGCAAGAGTCCCAATACTGTCTCGGCCAATTTTTCTTAAAATTACATCTATTTTTCCATCCTCTCTTAGAGTTTTAATATATCCACGTGTTTTATTGCCATAATGTAAGTTCTCAAAGCTATCTGTAGCATGTATCAAACCCCAATGGCTATTGTTTATAATGACTTTAAGCCCAAGATCTGTGCGATCAGCAATTAACAACTCGACTTCTTCCCCCTGTCTAAAGTCATGTTTTGACTTATCCAAAAAATAATCAAGCTTTGAACTTGCAATAATACGCCCTTTATTATCCTGTTTTATATACACAATATATGAATTATACTTTTGCATAGGACGTTGTTGTTCTGGAACAGGAACCAATAAATCCTTATCCAAACCCCAATCAAGAAATGCACCTACCCGGTTAACATCAATGACCTTCAAACATGCGCACTCATTCATTTGAACACGTGGGGGCTTGGTTGTAGCGATGATTTTGTCATCTGAATCAAAGTAGATGAATACATCTAACCTATCATGGATCTTAGCGCCTTTAGGCACTACTTTTTTTGGTAATAAAATCTCGCCCCAATCATCCCCATTCAAATAGCATCCAAAGGAAACTTCTTTAATAACCTCTAAACTATTAAACTTTCCAACTTTAATCATTATTTATGCTCTAATTAATTTTTCAGCCAAAGTTTATCATAAAAACAGTTAGATGCTGCTAGGACTAGAAAGGGTAGGATCTTTCTGCCCTTCTTTATCTAAATCAGTATCAGTAGAAAGAATTTGGGTATTGCCATACATAGCATCCTGAGAAGAAATAAATTCTATCAGTTCTTTGGAACTAGACCGTCTAATATAGTACCGGGCGCTGTAAGGCAGAATGGCGTCAGTGGCATTGTCTATCCATGCTTGATAGGGGATTTTTTCAAACAATGACGGATTTTTTACAAAAAGAAAGACTAAAATTTTGCGCCCGAAACGGGTGCTAGCCAATTGTTGCAGAATGGTGTTAGATTTACTATCGCCATGTTTTTCCATTTTTAAATTATCAAAAAGTGCCATTACATTAAATCCAGTAAACAATCCTGGGTTTTTTTCAAAAATCTTCTCTAATAAAGCACACCCTCTTTGGGTATTACTAAGAAAACTCAAAACAGATTTATGCTCATATAGCCCGTATTTGCTTGTAATATGGTAGAGATCAGCCCCGGTCATTTCAGCGTACAGCTGTTCATTGACATTAAATAATATAAACAGTGCTTCAAGGGCATGGATTGCAATTAAAAGAAACAAAGAGTGCCCCAAAGTATTTTTTTTGTATAAAGTATCTGCACTGATTTTAAAATGTTTGCGCTCTTTTACTAAATGATTAAATCCTAGCAAAAGTTGGCTATCTGGTTGTGGGTTATTTAATAATACAAATAACAAGGGCATGTCACCCGCGGAAGTTGCGACCTGTTTGCTTAGAAAATCTGCACTGAAATACTTGGCATCTTGTGAGTTTTCAGGATCCATTAGAAATTTCATCAATCGGGTTCTAAGAGAAGGTATCATAATTAATTGATTAAAAAAGACAGGTGTAAATACCTTTTGAGCTACAGTTGGCTGTCTTAAAATATTGTGAATGTGTAGAGATGAAAATTCATCGCAAATTTTATTTCGATAGGCCTGTATAAGGGGCTCTTGAGCTTGTGGTGTATTCTGACTTTCGCTGAAAAATTTTACACCCAGAGGAATATTTGAAGGTTTTAAATGTTCTTTATTAAAACATCGCGGCCATGCTTTAGGGGGTATTCCATTTACCATCATAAAATTCATCCCATTGATTATACGTAAAATATCCACCCCGGGAGGATGAGTGCACAATATATCCAACACCGTTACCCCCAATTTATCGCCGCTTGCTTGTGTAATTAAAGCCCTGGTTGGAAAATTTAAAAGAAGGTTATTATCTTTAAGCGTGAGTATGATTTTTAATAGCGCACACCCTTCTTTAGAAGTTGCAAGCTGAAACAATACCCAGCTTTCTACAGGAATTTTGTCTTTATCATACCTATCAAGGATTGAAGGATCACATACTTCATCAATGGTTAATTCCAGCATTAATTTTTTATTTTTTATTAAGATATTAGCTAATATCTGAAGTCCCTGAGGGACTTGGGTGAGCCAGAAAATAATAGATGAATTTTGTAAGAATTTCTTTTCCAAGCGTTTATCAACACTCTCAGCACGTGTAGTCAATCTATTTAAGGTTATTTTTGAGCTCAGTGAAGGATTCTTTTCAAATATATCTTTTAAAATTACAGGGCCTCTGTCATGGGCACAAAGTATATGAAAGGTAGAATATCCGTCTACGTCAAGCTGAAAAAAAGCCTCTTCCGTAATTAAAAAATCATCGTTTATCGACTGTAAATATTGTAAAATTTTACATCCATAACTCCTAGATGCAAATTGATATACTGGGGGCATATTGGGCCCATCGTTTTTACACATACGTTTTGCAGTCAAATGTTTGGCTTCATTTAGATTATTTTCATCAAGAATAAATTCAGCAAAAATTTGTAAATGTTTTTCACAATCTAAAATTTCATTTAACGTATCATCTTTCATTTCAAATAAAAGAAAATTGAAATATTTATGTGCAAAAAGGTATTTTAAAGTTTTAAAAGAAAAATCCTCCAATAAATACACTATAAAAGCTGACAAATCTGTAATTTCAGATTCTAAAGGCACCAATTCTTCCGTATCTTTCTCTATTCCTAGAGCTTTTGGTGCAATTGCAACCGCTATTGTTTCTGCTATTTCAGGTTCTTTATGGACAATGAGAGAATCGGGGGAAATTAATTGCAAAATACTCGGACCTTTAGGAGATTTATAAAGATGGTCCCAGGCAGATGACTCTTTACCTAATGCGTTTGTTTGTATCATAAGCGCATGTATAAGCCTTTCTTGAATAAAATCAGGTCGTTTTTCAAATATTTTTTGTATGACTTTTATCCCTTCTGAGCTCATGGATAGATAATAAAAAGCAGTTGCATTGCTACCTGTATGACTGTCAAGAAAGTGAAGATGTGTTAAACCACCAATTAAATTATCTTCTGTATACTTTGCGGCAGGTTGAATGAGCGCCTCAATAGGCATTTCTTGTAATAGTTTTGGATTTTTATTGAACCAATCTAATAAAATAGAACAATTTTCTGCAAGCATTGATAAACAGAGAAATACAGAAAGCCCCTCATACTGCAAGGGCAGCTTGCTGGTTTTATACAATATATCAGCTGAAATTTGAGATCTAAAGGTTGGAATCCGCAGCAAAATCTTGAACAGTGAAAAGCCCAAGGGGGAAACCATCATTAAAAATAAAGGTGAGGTAGTATTGCTGCTGCGATCTTTTTCTAGGGTGCTACTTAAAATAGTTCCACTGAGCAGTGCCAAATGGTTTGGATTTTTATGTAAAAAAGATATGAATTGCCTAAGCTTATTATTTGTGCAAAGAATTGTATCTAAAATGGTCATAGTCTGACCATCTATTACATATTCCCCAAAAAATAAATTTGCAAAATTGGGATCTTGAAATATTATCTGAAGGTTTTCTTCAGTAAACTTTTGGTGCAACCGATCTGCAAATTTAAGCAAACTGGATGGACTGAGCACCTTCACCTGTCCTACACGTTTTGGAGTAGTGCGTACATCCGGTTGTAACTCAACCTCAGCCATAACCTTAGGGAGCGGTTTATTTTTATTAGGAACTTGGCTTAGGCCAGCGAAGGTATAGGTGCTGGTGATGCCTTGGCGTTTCCAAGTAAGACAGTAGTCTTCAAATTCAGCTTCTGATTTCCCCAGTGTTTCACAAAATATCGCTTTTGATTGTGCGACCAACCCATCGTCTAGGAACAGCTTTTTAGCTGAAAGCAACCAATTTTCATCAGTAGGTTTTTGCTCAGATACAGGAGCCACGAATACAGCTTTTTCTGTTTGTGATTTCTCTTCCAGCTGTGGTTGTAAGATTTTCATAAGTGGTGTTAACCAATGCCACATCTCTTGGGCAATGATCACATGTTCGGTACCCCGTGTAATGGCAATGATAAATTCGTTAATGGCTTTATCATAATTGCCATTAAGGCTCACTTTGGCTCTATGCCCAGAAGGTTCCACGTCTGTGGACTGTAGCAAGTTGCAAATTTCTCTAACAGTTTCTCCATCTAAAATATTAAATACAACAACCCTTTTCCGCTCTCTTCCCTTAAATGTTAGAGGCGTACATACAAATTTTGTATTAAATAAGATACTTGCAGCCAGTGTATCTTCTTCTCGACAAAGCACCGGCGTTTCACTGTCTATATAGAAATCTTCAGGTAAACTTGTAGGGTTTATCCATTCAAGAATACCCGGCTTGGAGTTAATTGCCATATCTAAAGGATGATTTTCTAATTTGTCAGAATTACCCGATATTTTTATTTTTGCTAAAATTGCACGCTTTACCAGCGTGGTTACAACACTGGGGCTTCGAAAACTTTCAGAAAATTGGATGAAGTCAATGTCACAATCTGGTAAAAATGTTGTAAAGGATTGACGATTAAAGATTGTGCAATAAGACTGATCATGTGAACAAAAATATCGTATTTGTCTTAATTTAGATTTTTCCTTAAACCATCGTAATTGTAAGGGAGAGAGATCTTGCGCTTCATCGACTACAACCATATGAAATTCTTCCGCCTCCCACTCAGGGGGCAGTACCAGTGCTATGTCATACTCTGAATGACTGTTACTTTTGACGTAAGCTTCAAAAGCTGCATACAGTATGTCTCTTGTTTCAAGGTCAGTAATACCAGACTGTTTGAAACCAAGTTTCATATATTCATTTTTCTGGTGGGTGCTATAAAAGGGAGCAATGATACGAAATTCTTCATAAACACAGTCTGCATCTTTTAGAATGTCATTTTTAAGCCTCGCGATTAACCCATTTTTTGCTTTATCTCGGTTTTTAAGCTTACGTCTATACTCCTGAAGCCATGTTTTTACATAGGCTGTTCGCTCAGTAGCAGACAAAGTCCTCGAAATGGATTTTAATTCATCTTTTGTTTCTGGTGGTTCATCTGGAATACCACACAATTGTGCGGGTGTATTAAAGGCCACACGAGCATATTCATTTTGTTTTAAATCTTGTATAAGGGGGTGATTCCTAAACTTTTCTGCCATCTCCTTAACCAATATAGATGATTGGGCAACAAACAACAATTTTAGAGGGCTACTTTTACTCGCTTTTAAAGCAATTCTCACTAAAAGATCAAGGGCGGCACCAGATTTTCCAGATCCAGGTGGACCAAAAACCACAGAGGTTTTTTTTGAATAAACGGCCTGGTCTTGCTCTTCACTGGGGATATAAAATGTATTGTAGAAGGAAATTCTATGTGGGACTGAGGGTGATTCAGCTGGGATGTCGTCCTTGTTCAGCAAAGTTCCCTGGCAAGATTCAAAAGCTATGGCTTGTTCTATGATATTTTCAGTCTTATTTTCTCTATAGGCTTTTAAGACATGGGGTTTAAGAAAACGCGATTTATCGTAATCATGATTGAGCACTTCTTCAAGTAATACAAAATAACTCTTGCCTCGAAAGGTAACTTTTACAAAGAGGAGTCGGTCCTGCTGATTGACACGTATACTGAAAATATCATGTCCCTGAAGCTTTTCAAGATTCGCTTTCGCATACTGACCATCTACTAATTGCTCAATCGTTTTAGCATATTTGTCAAGTAAAGCATCATTCCCAACAATTGCATCAAAATATAGAATATTGTGTAAATTGGATTTCTTGGATGAATGCTCTTTAGATTTATTACAGGTTTTTTGTTTTGACACGATGGACTCTTAATCGTTTAGATGGACTGAGCTACATTGACTTCTCTGATTGATGATCAGTGCGATTATCTTAGTATCATAAACGCGGATGAATTCCATTGGTAGACAGGTTTAATTAAATCTCAATAAATAAATGGGATAAATATGCTTATATTATAAGCATTAATAGTCTAATGGCAAGCACTTTGATTTTATTTAACCAATGTTCTTTATAAAAATTAAATGCAAAGTCATCTTGTGAAAAACGAAGGTTTTAAGGTTCTTTGCAAAGGCCATAAAAAGAATGCATGCTTTTATCTATATTATCCACCTTAGGGCGTTGACATGGCTAGATGTATGACTATATATTCGACTTCATTTTTATTTTAAAGTTTAAAGGATGCAAACTTATGAACCTACTTATCTTCTGTCTTCTAATCGCTGTTCTGCTCCCGATTTTATCAAAAATACCTTTGATGATTGCTATGAAAAATGAAGGGGGTTATGACAACAATTATCCAAGGGATCAACAAGCCCGGCTCACAGGATTTGGTGCCAGGGCCTTGGCTGCGCATAAAAACAGTTTTGAATCACTGACTGTATTTGGCTTGGCTATTTTATGTGCCATGGTTAGCAATACAATATCCCCTGTGGTGCAAAGTTTGGCGGTTCTATATATTATTTTTCGGCTTATGTATCATGTTGCCTATTTAAAAGATCAAGCTACTTTGAGATCGCTTGTATGGGGAATGAGTTATCTGTGTTCTTTGATCATTTTAGGTCTATGTATTTCTTAATGGACTAATACAAGGATATATATTACTGGTTGCTTGATCAAGCGATGATATTGTTACATAAGTAAAATTTTTGATAAAGTAGCAGTAGAGTAGGCCCGTAGGAATTAGTCGCTGGCGCAAAACTCATTTTACCTCTTAGTACCACATCCCGCGACTATGTCCGCGGGATTCAGATCTAATGCCAGAGCGAGATCCCTTGATCCCGGACAAGCCGCAGACATATCATTACCCATTATCTTATTCATCAATCATTTACTTGTGGGTAATGACATGGCCGCGGTACGTTGGGAGTGGGTAAAGTGAGTTTCGCGCCAGCGACTACTTACATTAATATCCTTTATTTTTTAACATGTCTAGGAGCCTTTGTGCATCTTTGGGTGCAATTGCTTTATCATCATTATCAAAATAACAGTAGACTGTTTTACCTTCTTGATGCCAACGTATGAATTTTTCACTATATTCAGATAAAACCGCATCATCATAAGCACCCTGGTAGGCAGTTACATTGGGGCCATGCATTCGGATATATATGATCCTAAATTCCCCAAGAATTAGGCACTAGGATCGCCTCAGGTTGAAGGTCGGTTAATTCAAAGATTTTCTTATGAATTTTTGTTTTTTCCTGAACGATAATTTTATTATCGTAGACCTTACAT
>JACCWN010000161.1 GCA_013697625.1 Legionella sp. | reverse complement strand
ATGTAAGGTCTACGATAATAAAATTATCGTTCAGGAAAAAACAAAAATTCATAAGAAAATCTTTGAATTAACCGACCTTCAACCTGAGGCGATCCTAGTGCCTAATTCTTGGGGAATTTAGGATCATGACCTCCTGCTATTAACTGCAGAAAGTATCTTGCAAAAATATTAATTAAAAAAGGAGGTGGTTTATTGAGCGCTTACTGTGGAGGGGATGGAAAAGATTAGTTGATCTTGCAGACGGATGGAATCTTGCTCTTTCATAATTTGGGTAATAGTAAGGTTCTTAGAGGACTGCTCTTCAGTAATGAGGAGTGGTTACTCGACTCCATTGCTTGTCACACCCCAATCGGAATGAGAAGTTTTACATTCCTTCAGCTATCAATGCATTAATAACATTGGCCATATTAGCAACAACATGTAACATAACAGCGTTCGCAACAGTCGGAATTTGTAATTGCTACAGACAGGCATCAAAATAAATTAAGGTGGGGATATCTCTGCAGTTTTTTCCGCATCGCTAGTGACAGCGAGTAGAGCCGTTTGGCTATTAATTTTAAACATCCTAGGGTTATAAGAAGACTGTTCAATCCTGTTACCTGTAGCAGTTAAACCAGCCGCAATTCTATTTTTTATTTGGCAAAAACGAAGTTCACCAAGTACAGCGCCTACAGTAATTCCGATTTGTCTGGCAATGACAGGACCTAATAGGCCAATGCCTGCTGCGGTTGGGCCCATTAAATAACCTAATGAAAGACCGACTAAAAGCATGGAAAAGATGTTTTGGGCGGTTGGCATTCTGAGATCGCCATGACCCAACAATGAACCGTTTCCAACAAGTCTTACACTATCTATTAATTGTCCCAATAAATTATTTAACAAGTACACATATAATGTATTTTTTAATAGATCTTCATCTACGTCCACCTTTGATAATAATAATCTGGTTGCGGGCTTATAAGCTATAACAACAGTGCCTGCAATCAGGCCCACAAAACACAGACCGGCAATGTTGCTAGCCCGTTTAATTAAATAAGTTTGATGAAGTTTTTGATCCACGTGATTTTGTGTTGCCATCATTCCTCTGGTTAATGCCATACAAGATTGGCTAATACCAAGCAGTGAAACTGATGTAAAACCCAAGTAAATTGAGGAAGCTTGAAGAATGGCTAAATTCCGTTCTCGCGCGTGAGGATCATTTTCTGATGATGAGCTTATAAAGTCTGCCAATCCAACCATAGAAGCTGTTTCTGTTAAAACGGAAACAAATATAGGAAGGCCTATTTTCAATAATTCGCATATACCTTTTAGAAGCTCCTTTCTTGTTACATTAAAAAAATTGACAGGATTACCTGGCATTAGCTTCAGGACAACAGCACCCATAATCGAAGCTGCTATGACAGCAATTGTATTGGCATACCCCAAACGTAAGGCAGATTCCTCCGCAGAAATCGTGTCATCCAACGCCCAGCTGAACCCAATAGTATTACTTATCAGGGCTTGAGTAAGTGTAGTAGGAACCATAAACCATGGCTTTTGTACACTGACCATCGATTGTTGCATTGCATTAACCAACATAGCAAAGGGCAATCCCGCCATATATCCTTGAAAAAATTTGGCTGCTATACCAGCAGGAATAGAGGGTGCATGTAATACCTGTTGAAATAATTCTTCGCTATATAAAAATAAAAACTCTCCAACGGGTGTTAATATAAGCGTTCCTAGAATAGCACTACGCAATAAATTTTCCCGAACTTCATCATAGTCTCTTTGGAAATACTTGGGTATGGATTTGATACTATTAGCATTGAGTATTGCTTGTAAGGAAGAACTTGCCATGGTGTTATAAATACTAATTAATGCACCTGCAGCCGCTGTAATGTTGGTATCTTTACCTTGATTACTTTGGTTTAAAATATAGGCATTTCCGTAGCCATTTAAAATGACTAGGCCCCTGGTTACGATAATTGCAAGAGACATATTGGTAACCGCTTTTAACCAACCAGGTAGAGTGGTGGGATATTGCAAAGCTGAATTTGTTGTGGGCACTGTGATGGCTCGATAGTGTCGCTACCTCGTGATTGATTTTAGCCATCCATGGCTAAAATCGACTCGCCAACGCGACAAGTATGCCTCCGGCGGCCCTGGACGTCCTGGTCCCCCTTGATTTTGATCCCCCTACGG
>JACCWN010000160.1 GCA_013697625.1 Legionella sp. | reverse complement strand
ATGTAAGGTCTACGATAATAAAATTATCGTTCAGGAAAAAACAAAAATTCATAAGAAAATCTTTGAATTAACCGACCTTCAACCTGAGGCGATCCTAGTGCCTAATTCTTGGGGAATTTAGGATTATAACTTTCTCCATTTGAAGATAGGATAATCCCTTTTTTTTCAGCAGAGGACTTGGATAGAATACCATTGTTAATGATTGAAACTAATTTAAATAAATCGAACCCACCTATACTGTGATACACGTAATCTTCTGAATTTATTATTAATTTCTGTTTGGGTTTTTTAACATCCCTTAGCATATAATTAATTGCGACAACATTAAATAAACCCATTCCAGTACCAATAAAACCTGCTATCACATTCTCTTTTGTAAATTGTGCTTTAAATTTAGAATATATACCATTTTTTTGGGGATTGAAGGTTGAAAAAGAGCCGAACAAAGTAGCTCTTCCTTTTGTAAAAATTTTAATTTTATGCAAGACTACCTCAACAAAAACATGAAAGATCACATACAATTCTTTTAAATTTACAAGGATAGTAAGTGGGATTACAAAAACTACAAACATCACGCCTCAGAGGTTTTAATTGGTGTACAACTATTAACCTAACAAGTATTATTTGGTAGAGTATTTAAAAAATTATTTATTTTCATAATAATTTAATGAATATTTATTGTTTATCTACACAACAAAATAATTATTATAAAAATCATTTTCAGAGACTGATTTATCTTTATTTTTTCTAAAAAAACCCATAGATTCCATGTGCATATCTTCACGTAATTGCTCAAGATGTCTTATACGTGTTTCACAGCTCGGGTGCGTTCTATTCAAAGCTTGAAATACTTCTCTACTTTGATTAATTAATGATACATTTTTTTTGTCTGTTGCCTTACTTACAGAGGTTGTATGCCTCATATATTCTAATAAAAGTACATGGGTAGTATTTAATTTGCGACAGGAAAATTTATCTGCATCCATTTCAACTTGCCTACTAATAGCTCTGCTTGCCAAATATATAGTAATTACTTTAACTAAAGTTAATACAGGGGAAGTCAGGCGAAACCTTCCTAACATTGAAAAAGAAGATAGTTTTCCTTGGGTTTCTAGCAAAACAGAACATAAAGCACCAAGAGTAAATCCTACTATCGTGGAATGATTTCTATATGCATGTGCTGCTTCATGACCCATGATGGCATACATGCTTGATGAGTTATAATATTTCAAGGTATCATCATCGAGACCAACGATAACTAAAGCAGCTCGATTTAATCCTTTCCGGTAAGTAACGCATTCAGCCTCAAAATCTTTAGCATCATTGAAGATGACATCTACAGATCCTTTAAAACCAATATCGCTAAATGCCTTTAAGGCATCTGATTTAATTTTATCTTGCCTAATACTCTCATATGATCCAATAAATTTATTTTTATTTTTTTCATTATAAAGATAATAATTAGCCCTTATATTTTGTGCCACTTCTGATAGAAGTGACGCCCCTACACTATATTTTATGAGTGGTATAAAACGTGTAAAAAAATAACGATTTTTCATAAATAACCTCAAAGTAAATTATTTCTTCAAGAATTAATTCCTTCAGTTCAACCTTGGTATAAATTGAATTCAATAAATTCAAGTCAAGCAATTATTGAGCATTGTAACATATGTTCTTGGAAAGAATTAGGGTAAAAACCCCCCTACTTGGGTTCCTAGCCTAGGAGGGCAAAATCCGGACGATTCCATTTTTATCTTGGATGCTGTAAAAAATTTAACATTAACTGCGAGTCCAAACCCGATAAAGAAAAATTCGTACAATTCATTATTTGTAAAAAATTTAACCTAAATAGGGTGATTTTTACCCTATCGCATGTCAATTTATTCACCTATAATAAGCATCCAATGTCAAAATGAAACATTTATAAACAACAATGAATTAATTAAATCCAATGAGGTATCCAATGACAATTGCCAATCTAATAGAAAATGCACTACATCAACTAAAAATGCAAACCCAGAACATAAGTCCAGTTATCACGCCTCAGGACCATGTTTTACCCTAAAAGTTGCACCTAAGCACAAAGCCCTTATCGCTTTTTTATTTAACTTGGCGAGCAGAAGGACTGGAGAGCACTATAGTGCTATTGATACAGGCATCAATAGCGATCCTTTTAGTTATAAGTTACATGGTGTTGAAGATGAGGTTCAGTTGTTATTAAACGACAAATGGTTTAGGACTGGACGTACTCTATCCGATTATTTCTCCTTACTGATTCCATCCATTCATAAAATCCTCAAAAAAATATCCGAAGGATGGGTAGAGACTCAAAGACCTGAGTGGGCAAGTAAGGATTTATACTTTAACAATTCCAAAATCTCAGGCACCTACTATGTATTCCTTCTTCAACAAATAGCTATAAACATGGGCATTGATGTGAATGAGGGTTATTTTCCTGGTTCAAATTCAATAAATTTTGATACCTGGTGGCATGATGGTGGATGGAACCTATCCGATCATATCGCTTTAAAAGGAAGACCTGACTTGGTTACTCGCTTTATTGCTTTGCTTCCCCATGAACTGTCCCTGTCGAGTGGCAAAGAAATCCTAAAAGCTGAGGCGGTATTAAATGTATCCAACTCAGTCTTTTTAGATAAAGCCAAGCTAAAAGTCACTAGCCCGGAAGGAAGCGCGGCATTAAATGTATCCAGCTCAGTCTTTGTAAATACAGCCAAACTAACAGTCACTAGCGGTTATAGAAGAATGACATTTGTTCAAGAATTGAATGAGCAGAATCAGCAAAATGCAGCTAGCTCTGCTGTGGACTCACTCAGATCTACGCTTGTAGAGCCAAATGATACGAATAGTGAAAATCAGAGGCCCGGTGCTCCAGGTGGCCCTATTTTTTTCTGATTTAGGTCGGATAAGGTAATGCAGTTATATTTTGATAATTTTGATGGTTATCTGTAACGGTTCAATAGTGTCGTTGAGAACAGTACAGCTCTCTAACTTTGTCTTGTAATATTGGCAGAATACATTCGCATCTTTCTTTTGCATTACTCATAATAATGCTCAAAAGCCATTTGATAGTACATTAGCTCATTGATTTGATTGACCGTAGCTCCTTATGCAAGGGGCTAATTTGGTGTCTATATAACGGTTTATTTCTTCTAGTATTTGGGCATTAGAATCCCTACAAGCGATACTTATAAGCTTGTCTCTATCGCTTTTTATCCATTTAAATACATCCTCTAAATCATTAGTGCTTAATTCAACAATTTTTTTGACCTCTACCCCAAAATCTATTAAAGAATAGGCAAAGTTATTGTAAGTTAAAAGTATCTGTTTCTCTTTAAACAATATGACACCGGTGAGGTGGTTTTTCAAATTCGTCTTTAAATAAAGCTTTTAATTTTTGTAAAAGTTTTACGAACTGAGCATGCAAATGCTGTTGTCTTACAATAAAACTTTGCTCAGCATAAAGAAATTTGGTTCTAATTTCCAAAGCTTCATCACTCAACATTGGTAATGGTTCATGCGTTTGAGCAATACTTTGGTCCTCCATTTGTTGGATGGGGTGTCTGAAGGTATGTCTTTTCAATGCAGCATTTACGGGTGCTATCCATTCTAAAATCACATTTTTTAATGCACCTGCTAGGCCGTGTCGATCATTTCGAGCAGTTGCAAATATTATATTTACCTCGGATTCAATTTTGATTAAAGCTGCTTGTATTGTCTCAACGGATTGACTTTTATCATTGACAATAGAAAATTTTTGCCTAATTTCAACTAAATGTGGCTGAAGTTTTGCTTGAATATTTTCAGAAAATTCGATTAGGCCAAGGACTAAAGATCGTGCGCTGAAGTGTAAAATTCACACAAGTTCCTAATTAACAAATTGCTTTCGTTCTTTAATTAATTCTGCTACCATCAACGCCTAAATTATCTGAAGATACCTATCGATTCTTCCGATACAGCCTATCGTAGGTATTTTATAATAGAATTTGTTGACAATTTTTATTTGTCTTCTTAAATAATCGAAATAATTTTCGTAGTTTTTATTTAATTTTGGCATCATTTCTCCTATTCAGCTCATTGTGAAATATTATACCAGTAAAAACTTAACGGAATATTAATAAATCAAAATTAATATAGTTGGATTATCAATTGATCATTCGATATTAATTTATTTCACGGATCATTACTCTACCCCCTAGCATAAATATAAATGTCTGATTTAAAGTTTACTTTTATTGGCTTATCTTTGAGTATGCTATTCCAGTTAATAATCATAAGCACGTATCGGTGAGGCTTTTAAACTTCTAAGTGGGCAGGAATGGTATTTTTTTAGTCACTCATGCGTTTTACCTGGTCAAATTCTCTATTGGTCAACTCGTTCCTGGTTTTTATTTTTATATTAGTCTCTTTCACCATCTAAATGCTTTACCCAATCAGCAAAGGCTTCATCTTCATATTGATAAGTTCCATATTCCACTTTTGTAATTAAATTTTTGTTCGCTAATCGTCGTAATGCATTTTGGGTGGTATTTTTATTTACATTATTTCCTATACCTAGTGACTCACCAATTTTTTTCATAGCTAATTGACTGTGTAAGTCTCCAGTCTCATGAGCAATCATAGACATAATAACTTTATCCGCAGGTAATAATGAATCCCACTGCCTCTTAAAGTTCTTATCACTAAATACCTTATTTTTTGTGAATTCCAGTGCAGTTCCAGTTCCCTGTTCTGGATTACTTAGGTAATGCTCAATATATCTTCTAAAAAATTCCGGGGTACTTTTAAGTCTTTCAAAAGCATCAACTGCGTCATCTACGGATAAAGGGAACCTGGAAATTTTGTTCACTCGCTCCACCATTGCTACTACAAACTCTTTGCCTAATAATTCAAATGGCTCTAATGGTGCCCAATTATAAAATGGTTCTGAAGCAACCCCAAACATTCTCCTTAAGGTTGTTTCAGAACTACCAGCGAATATAACTTTTATATTATCTTTTCTGATGTCCAAAGCCGCTCTTAGTGCATGAGCAAAATGCGAGTTTTCCTCATAAGCTAATACTTGTGCTTCATCAATGACCAATACCATTTTGGGGTTTTTTTGATCGAACGCGCTCATCGCTTCCATCAATAATGTGCCAGTTAATCTTTTAGAGTCCGATAAATCTGCTTCAATTGCTCCTTCACCAAAACCAGAAATTTTACCTGACGCTTTAAATTTTTTAAGATTAAGGGGCTTGTTTAAATTTGCCCATATTTTTGCAAATCCTTTAGGCTCAATCATCTTATAAAATTCTGATACTAATGCTGTTGCAGGATCTACTTCCAGCTCCCAAAGATTAGCATATACAACAACATATCCTGTGTTAATCGCAGCAGGTATAAAATCTTTTTTTAGAAATTCAGTTTTTCCCATTCTACGCCTAGCAAATAGTCCGCGAGCAGATGTTAAACCTATTTCAAATAAATCAAGGTATTTCTTCGCTAATAAAGGACGTGCATAATGCCATTCGTTTTGTGTCATATGTTCTTCTTAAAAGTTCTTAAATGTATTAAGAAGTATTATATTGTACTTCTATATGTCTATCAATAGGAAGTTCTTAAAAGTTATTAACTTATTTAATAACTTTTAAGAACTGGCTAAAGTGAATTATCCCCTTTTTATTTTCCTCATTCAATTTCATAGATAATAAAATTTTGATCTCTATATTAAATCCACATGTAATTTGCTATTTTTAGTTTTCAAATAACTCTTCAATTGTAGATTGTATTTCATCCTGGCTTGGTTTAGCGTACCGGAAAATCTCTTTAATAGACACATTGCCACTCAACTCTTGCGCAAAATGCACCCCATGTTTATCTGTGACCTTTTTTAAAAACGTATGCCGTAATTTATGCGGAGTAAATTCAAATTTTTCCTGCTCAGGCAAAAAAGCCAAAGCTTGTTTTAAGACCCTTTGAGATATTCGGTAAACGTCCAAGGTCTGCAAGCGTGTACCGTAACGCGTAATGAATAAGGGCGCATTTTCATCTGGGCTTCTGGTTTCCAGATATTGCTCTAAATACTCCCTACTTTCTTGTGGCAAAGGAATTTTTTGACTTATGCGCTTGGACTTATGCCGTAGCACTTCACTTAATCCTTTTTTTTGGTATTGACCAATATTTAAGGAGACTACTTCCGATTCTCGGAGGCCGGTCCCTAATAGTAGGTAAAATAATGCAGTTTCCATTAGGGGATTTTGATTTTTCCGGGTGCAGCTTTTAAGCCGCTGTTCACAAGCTGATTTCAAACGCATTAGTTGTTTTGAGGTTAGTCCATTCCAATCCGGTGCTTCAGTTTGTAAATCTTTGACTTGTGCTAATGGATCGCCTACCAATAATGGTCGTTGCTGATGCAACCATCGTCCCACATGACGAATTGTTGCCATAGTACGATTAATGGATGTGGCTTTATAAGACTTGCCGGTTTTATCCGAAATGATTTTTATTAAATTACGCTGAAATTGTTTGCTTACAGCTGGTGTCCAATTATCCACCAAGTCATGCCCTACTTCGCTTTGGAAAAAAAGGATGAATTTTGACAGGTCTTTCTTTTTTGCTTGTTCTGTTTTCTCAGGAGCACCTTTCACATGCACTGAGTAATAATAAGACAACCACGCTGACAGTGAATTGGTATCAAAATGCACATCCAAGGGATGAAAAATCTTATCCATCACAAACTTTCGATTTTTGTCATTGTCATTTTCATAAGACGTATTCACTAACTGGTATGATTTAATCGCCGTTGTGCACCCGACTTCTGACTGATCGAATTTCAGTAGTCATCTTCACTATTTGTAATTATACTCAGAAGCGGGCTTCACCAAAAGATCATTATGATGGATTCTAACGGTAGTGTTTTAATTGAACAGGGATTACTTTCAGCTTCAGATAGTGAGTGGAACTGTGCGCGTTTGCGTACAGAAATAATTGCACCGCTAGCACAATTAAAAGTTGTTACTTGGGAACTTGCTGATAATACTGCAGAAAAACTAGGCCTTTCGCGAAGACAGATTTACGCGCTTATAAAGCGTTATCGTCATGGTCAAGGGTTAGTGAGCGATATGCTTTTAAATAAATCCCATGGGGGAAAAGGTAATAGCCGTTTGCCTGAAGCAGTAGAACAGATTATTCGAGAAGTATTGCGTTCTCATTATCTAAACAAACAAAAATTATCCGAAACCGTTATTTGGAATGAAATTAAACAACGTTGTCGCAAGCTTAATCTTTCAGTCCCTGCTCTTAATACGGTTCGTCTAAGAATACAATGGCTAGACCCTTATGTCTTGAAAAGAAAACGTGAGGGAATTGACGCAGCAAGAACATTGCAATCTGCAGGAGGTGTTCCACCAGCAATTGTTGCTCCACTCGAGCAAGTTCAAATTGATCATACAATTATTGATATAATGATAGTGGATGACAGTACTCGCCAATCAATCGGTAGACCCTACATTACTGTTGCTATCGATGTTTTTAGCCGCTGTTTGATTGGAATGTTGATTACTTTGGAAGCACCTTCAGCTGTCTCAGTTGGCTTATGTCTTGCTCATGCCGTATGTGATAAACGCCCATGGTTAGAGCGGCTTGGCTTGGACATCGAGTGGCCTATGACGGGGAAACCTTTATTACTTTACATTGATAATGGTGCTGAATTCAAAAGTGAAGCATTACGCCGTGGATGTGAACAACATGGTATTGCGCTAGATTATAGACCATTAGGTAAAACTCATTATGGTGGAATTATTGAACGAGTAATTGGAACGCTCATGCAGAAAATACATGAGCTACCTGGAACAACATTTTCCAACCCCTCTCAAAAAGGGGATTATGATTCTGAAGCTAAAGCTGCGTTGACGCTTAATGAGTTAGAATGTTGGCTGGTACTGGCCGTCAACCATTATCATGGCAGTATTCATCATACTTTGAATCAAACCCCCGGATCTCGTTGGTCAGACGGCATTGCACAATTTGGTAATGTGCCTACAGTTACCAATCCACGCGCTTTTCTTATTGATTTTCTACCAGTATTACGCCGACAAATTAATCGCGGAGGATTTTTAGTGGATCATATCGCATATTATGCTGATGTTCTGAAACCATGGATTGCAAACCGCCATCAATTACAAAAATTCATTATCCGTCGTAATCCACTTGATCTAAGCCGCATTTGGGTATTGGATCCTGATGGTAAACGATACATCGAAATTCCTTACCGAGTTATTTCCAGACCAGCACTAACGCTGTGGGAACACCGACAAGCAATGGATAGGTTGCGTGCAAAAGGCAGATCACAAATTGATGAAACAATGTTGTTCAGTATGGTTTCGCAAATGCGCGAAATAACTAAAACAGCTCAGTCAACAACACGTAAAACTAGACGCAATCAGCAGCGCCTTAGCCAAATAGCTCAACTGCCAATCATTCATGAAAAAACTGACCTTAAAATAGAGCCTCCTGTAGACATAACCACAGAAGTTGCTCGTCCTTTTGACCAGATTGAGGAGTGGTAATTATGAATGAGGATACCTTTCTTGATTTATCTCACCTAATTCCCTCAATGCAAAAAATTGCCATGTTATCTTCATCTGAACGTGTTCAAAGGATTCGTGCTGATCGCTGGATAGGATATCCAAAGGCAATTGCAGCCATAGAAAAACTGGAGGCGTTACTTAATTGGCCATCGAAACAACGCATGCCAAATCTCCTGATTGTTGGACCAACTAATAACGGCAAGTCAATGATCATTGAAAAATTTCGTCGTACTCATCCTCCTATTACTGAGCGTGATTCAGAAAAAATTCCCGTCGTCAGTGTACAAATGCCTTCTGAACCATCAATAAAACGCTTTTACTCTGCATTGCTTATAGCAATCGGTGCTCCAATTCGACCAAGGCAACAATTAGCGGAATTAGAACAACAAGCATTACAATTACTACGTACTGTTAAAGTCAAAATGTTAGTCATTGATGAGCTGCATAATATCATGGCTGGGACAGGCAGTAGTCAACGTGAGTTTCTTAATCTTTTACGCTTTTTAGGTAATGAATTACGTATACCCATGGTAGGAGTCGGTACAAAGGAAGCTTACTTGGCAATCCGTACCGATGACCAATTAGAGAATCGTTTTGAACCTTTGGTTTTGCCTATCTGGCAAGAAGGTAGCGAACTAGAATCATTATTAGCAAGCTTTGTAGCCATATTACCTTTACGTAAACCCTCATTTATTGCCTCATCAGACATGGCCCGCTATTTACTTATCAGAACTGAGGGGACTATTGGTGAACTTGCACAATTATTAACATGTGCTGCCATTGCTGCAATAGAATCAGGGGAAGAGTCTATTAATGCGCGAACACTGAGTTTAGCTGATTATGATGGACCGACAGAAAGAAGACGGGCTTTTGAGCGTGAACTATAATGAGTCGATTGCGTTGGCCTTTACATCCTTTGCCATTTAAAGAGGAAAGCCTGTTATCTTGGTTAGCTAGAATTGCAAATTGCTATTACTTTACGGTTGATGAGCTGCTGAAACATGATTTAGGGTTTTATGGAGATATCGATGCTCTTAATATCAATGCACCACCTTGGCTTTTGACATTATTATCTAATCGTACGGGCATTGATGAACAAGATATTTATGCAATGACTTTATCGGCATGGACTCCCCTCCTGCTGGATGACCTTTTTGAAAAAAATTCTGATTTTGAAGCCTATGTGCAATCTTACTCATTATTATTACCTTTATGTAAGCGCAAAAAATATAAACCTAAGAAACCTTGGAAGCCGTGGTTATCCCAACCATTGATGTTTTCAAAAGCTTGTCCTATTTGTGTTGATAGCAAGACAATATCATTGATATGGTGCTTACCATTAATGCTGAGTTGCCCGATTCATCAATGTCAATTACTCCAATGTCATATTGATCACGGGCACCGTATTGTTTGGGTAAAAGAACATGAGATACCGATTTCAATATCCCCAGCCATAAGCAAAATGGATCAACGAACTTGGTCAGCCTTAACAGCAGGCCAGGTTGTTTTACCGCACAGAACGGTACATGGAGGCGTTTGGCTCCGACTATTACGCACGGTACTGGATGAGTTACACATTCCGCTGTCTTCTATTAATTCATTCTATTCAAAAAATATTATCAATCTTTGGACATCGCTGGGGCTAGCTCCAAGAGGAGGGCAAACACGATGGCGTCCATATGAAATGTTACCCCCGAAAATACAACAACAAACATTAATGGCCGCTGCAACAATTATTGAAAAAATAGAAAAAGGATTGATAACAACTCCAGGCGAACAGGTTTTTTTGTTTTTACCAGAACTTTGGAACAATAAAGATTTACCGTCTTATCCAGACAAAAGAAAAGAAACAATAATAAAACCAGAATCGCTATTTCAAAAAGCATTGAACTCCCTAAATCAATTAATCGAGATTGCAAAAAAAGACCCTTTTGTGGCTAGAAATTTCCGTAATTCAGTTTTATGCGGAAAAGTAGATTTTGAATCAATCCAGAAAACTAACACTTCATTAATCAAAATTGGCATACCACCTGAATTTTTAGTAACATAATCAAATTATGAAATGGTTTAAAAGACGTTAATTTGGTGACTAGATAAGTGACTAACTTTATTGCCATTTTGAAGAAATTTTAAGTGGTCACATAACCGAACGTTTGAGATACACTCATGTTAATCGGTTATGCACGAGTTTCAAAAGCAGATGGATCTCAATCTCTGGATTTGCAAATGGACGCGTTTGTTCATGCAGGTGTTTCCAAGGAAAATGTTTATCAGGATTTTGCCTCAGGAAAAGATATGAAACGCCCTGGTCTGGAATCCTGCCTGAAGGCATTACGTGATGGCGATATTCTTGTTGTATGGAAATTAGACAGATTAGGACGTAGCTTACAACATCTTGTCAATACTGTACAAAAACTCACCGATAAAAATATTGGCCTAAAAGTAATTACTGGAAAAGGAGCTGATATTGATACAACCACTCCAACTGGAAAATTAGTTTTTGGATTTTTTGCAGTATTAGCTGAATTTGAGCGCGACCTTATTATTGAGCGAACCAAAGCCGGCCTGGAATCTGCACGCGCCAGAGGTAAAAAAGGTGGGCGTAAATTTTCTCTGACAAAAGCGCAGGTTAGATTGGCTCAGGCAGCAATGAGTAATAAAGATACTGTTGTCAGTGAGCTTTGCAAGGAGCTGGCGATTACCAGAGCTACTTTATATAGATATGTTGCTCCCGATGGTAAATTAAGAGCGCATGCAGAAGCCATGCTTTGCCAATAAATTAAAAATATAAAAACAGATCTGGCTATACCTTAAATATAAATCAAAAGCCATGCGGGACAAGGGTTAAAGTATTATTTTTAAAATCAAACTGGCCAAAATTACAGGTTTTCTGACTCAGGGCCATATAAGAATTCCTTATATTCTTGCGTTATAATGGAATTTAAATTTAATTGGAGTAAATATGTGGGATTGGTTAAAAAATTTGATAACCACTGTATGGAAGTGGTTAAAAAAAACAAGAACTTCTGAAAGAGTCAATATTATAGATTCATTTGATGGAGATTTTGTTTCACCAGAATTCAAAAAACTATCTAAAGAGCCAGATTATAAAAATAAAAGATGGATGAGTTGGTTAATTGAAGAAATAAAAAAACATGCTCATGATCGAGAGTTCATTGCAATAAAATTTATTTGTTTGAATTTCAGTATGAAAGATCTCGCTTGCTTTGATGTAACTTATGCTTTGGATATATTCCAAAATCCCAAATTGAGACCGCTACTGCCTGCTCTAGAAATTGTTGAAATATATAGACACTACATAAAGGATCCTAAATTTATAACTGCTCTTAATTCCAAAACAATCCCCTCTTTACCTGATATTTTATGGGGGGCCTTAAAGAGGAGAGATGAAGCAGGTATACAAAAAATTAGAGAAATTTTGGACAATAATCCTGACTTAAAGCAGCACTTTCAAAATCAAGAAATTACAGAACATAGTAAGCACCCTGATTGGTTAATACAGCCATTACTTTTGAATCGTATGAAAGGAAATTCTATTAAACTTCTAAGCCATTCAGAGGCTTCTTCTCAAGGTTTTTTTTCTGATTCACTTAGGTTAGTAAAGACTGGCATTAGTCCAAGTATACAACAGGATTTCAAGGGGGTAAGTCGGGCGTAAGTCAGGATATGTGTCGCTGCCCCATTCTTCTTACGCCCTTATATGACTGAACATCTTAAACGATTTGGGGAGTATGTTTTAGATTTGAATAAAATGCCTAGAAACATAGACCTGACTAGGGCTAAAGTACCATTCTGAAAATCAAACCGGTCAAATTTACAGGTATCCTGACTCGGGGCGTAATATTTTTCTTATACCACGGTCAGTGTATTGTTTTTTATGTGTGGACTCAAACAGGTAGGATTGCTTATTTTTTTCGCATTATCAATGTGAATAGCTAATATTTCTCTAAATCCATTTGGATACGGAACTATTCTGTCTTTTTTTCCATTCACCTCATTAATCCTTATCTGGCATCGGTCCAAATCAATATCAGACAATTTAATATGTATCAGCTCTGTTACCCTAACTCCGGTGTATAGTAGTGTTTTAATCATAACGACATGCTTCACATTACGAGATTTTCAAACGGTCTCATAATATTTGGCGATTTCTTCTTCTGTGGGAACCTGCGGTAGTTTTTTAGGGGCGCTAGTATTAACCTGGACATCAAGTTCTTTTCTGCTTTGTCTGAAGACTTCCCTTAAGTAGTTGTAGTCAGGATTTACCCATAATTGTTTTAAGCTCATGGGTGGTCAGCTTAAAATTATCGCTACCCAAAAATTCAATTTCAGCTTCATTTAAATGGATTTCCATAGTTCCTAGAACTCACAGAGTCGCTACTTAATTCAGTGCATTTTAATCATCTTATTTTAAAAAGCAAGAATTTTGTCGCCAGAAACGCTAATTAGTAAACACACGCATTCTTTAGGAACTTTATTAATATAACCATACGAGTTGAAATTTGATAAACAAGTAGGGCTTTTAATGATAATGACTGGTCAATAAAGTGATTATTTAGTTCGGAAATTTAGGCTGAATGCCAGCGACTACTGCAATGGCCTCTATATTGACATTTGTGAAAATTAATACATATCGTAATATAGAAATTTTAATGTGCAAAAAGTGGATCCAAGTGGCTTCTCAGCGCAGAGGTCTTAATGCAGGGCCCTTTAGGGTGGTGATTAACAGGTGGAATGATCCACTTTTAACCCACGCTCCAGAGCCAGTTCTTCAATATCACGGTAGCTCAGCGAGTAAGCCAGGTACCATCTGACCAACATCAATATAATATCTTGTTTAAAATGTTTCCATTTGAAACTGATCATCTCTACAGCTCCTAAAAATTCTGGAACTTTAGCAGATTCACCAATTTTCTGCGACAGAACCCTTCTTCGCGGTGAAGGGTTCGCTTTTAAATCTTTAAAATACTCGAAATAAAGCGAACTTAAAAGTTTTTTATAATTGGCCATCAGTTAAAAAAAATATTTATGCCGCCATCTTCTCACAAGCCTCAGCACAACGACGACAAGCTTGTGCACATTTTTGACAGTGTTCGCTATGCTTGTGTTTTTCACATTCTTTTGCACAATCTGTACAGACTTTGGCACATAGTGCACACGTTTCCTGAGCATATCTTGAGCCTCTTGCCATGAACTGGGCCGCTAATGAGCAAATAAGCGCACAATCTCTATCTAATTGAATACACTCAACCATGTCTTTCACGTGATCCTCATTTAGACAGGCTGTTGCACAATGTTCACACTCAAGAACACACGCTAAACAAGCTTCAATACAAGACTGATACTCATGGTGGGACATAACATTCTCCTTAATATAATGATTAATTTCCTATTGACCATACCATTGCTTACGCCATTCTTTTAACTGTGCTATCTCTTTTTCTTGAGCCGTAATGATGTCTTGTGCCATTTTTTTAATTTCGGGTTTATCCGAATTCTTAAGGGCATTTTGCGCCATCATAATTGCGGCCTCATGATGTGGAATCATCAAATCGATAAAGCGCTTATCGTACTGCGCATCTTTATTTCCTAATTTTTTCATCATCTTATTCATCATTTCATTATCCATGCCGCCGTTCATCATTTTTTTCATACAGGCACATGGCTCGGATTTCTGCATATCCATTGAACTTCCAGACATCGATTGTTCGGCAGAATAAGTGGGCCCTGCTATACCAAAAGCAATAAAGCCCAGTAAAAATAATGTTCTCATCATCATTAAACTCCCTGTTATGAATGCTAAAATAGGAACCACTACCCTTAGTGGTTCTCTATCTTGTTTATTGCAATCTTAAGTGTAGATGGACTAAACATGATTGTCTAATAATAGAGATGTTTTTCAATGAGCATTGTGATCACTATGTAAAAAGTTCGGTATTTTAACTTCTTCGTAATTAAAAAATGTCATCACTCCTCTTGCAGTGAAGCCTTCTTCAATATCAAACTGCCGTAGTTTGCCTGTTCTGCCTTCTATGCATAATAAAGTACAAACCCGGTAAGACTAGTAAGGTCAAAAAGGTAGAAGGGGTTAATTCCATATAGCGCTGGTTTATCAGTATCACCTTTTATTACCCTTATGTAGCAAGGCTTATAGAGCGATCATCTATGGTCCCATTCCTTAACAGAAATTTACAACCTATTGAATATTAACAAAAATCTTTAATTTGGAAAATGTAAATTAAACCATTAAAGCTTTATTTGAAAAAGGGTAAGGGTCTAATTAACCACCTCCTTGGCAGGGAAAATCAGCTTAGGTATATTACGCATATCTTCTAACTCAACTGGACTTACATTAAATGGCAGAAGCATCTCAAGTTGTTCTATGGTATGGGTATTATGAATATTAGAAAGCGTATATTTAAGCCAAGCGAAAGCATCGACCTGATGTTGTTTACAGGTCTCAATCAATGAAAAGAGGACACTACCTGCTCGAGCACCAACATCATTGCCATGGAATAGCCAGTTTTTGCGACCGATAACGAAGGGTTTAATGGATCTTTCACTTCGGTTGTTGTCGATTTCTAATCGTCCATCCTCAAGGTAGCGGCAAAGAGAAGGCCAGTGAGACAAAGTATAGAACACAGCTTTTCCTAGAGGACTTTTTGGCAAAACCTTCAGTTGAGATTCATCCAATAAGGTTTTTAATTCATTAAGGATGGGCCTGGCAAATTGGTTACGCTCTTTAAAAATAGTATCTACAGACGCTTCTTGTTCTTTGAGTTTTTTCTCAAGTTCATACAGTTTAGCAATAAGCTTTACCACTTGATGGGCTAAGCCTTCTTTTTTAGTGCTTTTAACCACATCTACAAAGTAGCGCCTGGCGTGAGCGAAGCAGGCGACGTGTTGAATTGAATCACGTGTCCCCAGAGTGACATAAGCTTGGTAGCAATCGGCATGCAAATAGCCTTTAAAGTC
>JACCWN010000159.1 GCA_013697625.1 Legionella sp. | reverse complement strand
ATGTAAGGTCTACGATAATAAAATTATCGTTCAGGAAAAAACAAAAATTCATAAGAAAATCTTTGAATTAACCGACCTTCAACCTGAGGCGATCCTAGTGCCTAATTCTTGGGGAATTTAGGATTATTGTCTTTAGCGGATTTAAAGATTTCACCCATTTTTTCTTCAGGTCTAATATCAATTAGTTCCGGGTTATACATAAACCCGACTATTGCATGAGTAAAAAAAGCAGTATTATGTGTATAATTATGCTTCAAATAATAGTCTTTAAAGAATGGATAATATTCAGCCGCTGACTTCCATAAATTGCTATTTTCAATACTTGGAAGTTGATTTTTAATGCTTCCATAAACCATATTGCTAAAAATCATCACATCATAAGAATCTTTTTGCTTGTGAAAGTCATGCAAGAATTCCGCATTGGTATAATACGCATCATGAGAAAAGTTTACATGACATTGCTTTTCAACAGCGTTTTTGATTTTGGGATCTTCTAAAAAACCATAAAAAGCAATTACGTTTACTGTTTTCTTTGAAGCTGTATTTATAGAGGCAGGGATATTATTTGATAAAACCATACAAATGATTAGCAACAACGTTTTTTTCATATTATCTACAACATAAGAACTGTTTAAGGGATCATTCTTTCACTGCGTTTAAATCAGATATTATATCTTGTGTATCTTGTACGCATGCAAACCCAAATGATAAATTTTTTAACGCGGCTATATGTAAATCTTCACTAAATGTAGAAGTGGCGTCACTAATAAAAAACACTCTGTATCCATACATAAAGGCATCCCTTGCAGTTGTCTCACAACAACAGTTAGTCATAACACCAACTATCATAACATCTTCAATGTTATTTGCTTGCAGTACATCGTCCAACTCGGTTTTAAAAAATGCACTGTATTGGTTTTTATCAATGATAATCTTGTTGTTAGTATCAAAGCCATCTATCATTTTCCAACCTTCGCTACCGTATTCTATTTTATCACCATTCCACCAATTTACCATTGACCTTGAAATTTCAGAGCTGTCATTATGCCGAACATAAATAATGTTCACCCCTGCTTTTTCAGATGCTTCAATAATGGCTTTAATATTATTAAGTTGTTTATCACTTATTAAATTTAAGTCATTTCGAAAAACATTTTGCATTTCTATAACTAATAATGCAGTTCGCTTTGGGTTAACTACTAATTTATGAGTATTGTATTCGTCTATTTTTTCTAAATTCACTGTGTAATTCATAATTTCCTCCATTTTGTAATCTTGTGACATTATAAGGGAAGTAATGAAGAAGGGGTAGTATGGAATTCAAAGGACTAACCAAATACAAAAGTACCCACTAAAGTACCCATCAAAACATTTAGTATCGGATTAAATTTTGCGACGTGCCTTATTCTATATGGCTCCCCGGGACGGGCTCGAACCGCCGACCTAATGATTAACAGTCATCCGCTCTACCGACTGAGCTACCGGGGAATGAGCCGGAATCTTAAAACGATTCTGGCTGATGGTCAAGCATATTTTATATTTATTTTAATTGCAGAACTTTTCAAGTCTATTCAATGCATCTTGAAGGGTGTCTAGGCTTGAAGCGAAGGAAAGGCGGATGCAGCCTTCATTTCCAAAGGCTGAGCCGGGGACTACCGCAAGGCCCATATCATTTAATAATGTATCAGCAAATTCAATATCATTGGAATATCCTCTTTTTTTAATGATGGCTTGGATGCTTGGGAAAATGTAAAAGGTTCCGTCGGCAGGAATCACCTCAATTCCATGGATAGTCTGCAATCTATTAACGACATAATCATGACGTTTGTGGAATGCGTCTACCATTTCCAAAACTGTATCTTTTGGTCCAATTAAGGCAGCAATGGCAGCTCTTTGTGCAATGGAGCAGGGGTTGGAGGTGGATTGGGATTGGATCATTTTCATTGCTGAAATGATTGCCGCAGGTCCACCCGCATATCCTATACGCCAACCAGTCATTGCATATGCTTTAGAAACACCATTTAACACAACGGTTCTTTCATAAAGTTCTGGGCATACGTTCAATATATTGACAAATTTTTGGCTCCACAAGATATGTTCATACATATCATCAGTGGCAATGATGATTTGGGGATGTCTTAATAAAACCTGGGCTAATCCCAGTAATTCATCTTTGGTGTAGGCTATGCCTGATGGGTTTGACGGACTGTTGATGAAGAATAGTTTGGTTTTTGGGGTGATGGCTTGTTCTAATTGCTGTGGTGTAATTTTGTAACGACTTGCTGGATTGGTTGGTATAAAGATAGGTGTGGCATCTGCTAATAAAACCATATCAGGATATGAAACCCAATAAGGGGCCGGAATAACAACTTCATCACCAGCACTGAGCAAGGCTTGGCATAAATTATAACAGCTTTGCTTGCCACCCACAGATACTAAAATTTGATTTAATTGATAATCAAAACCATTGTCTTCTTTAAATTTGGTTTGAATGGCCTCTTTTAACTCAGCTGTCCCATCCACATTGGTGTATTTGGTATGACCGGCTTCAATGGCCGCGATGGCGGCTTTTTTTATATGAATGGGGGTGTCAAAATCCGGCTCACCTGCACCAAGGCTTATAATATCTAAGCCTTGAGAGCGCATTTTTTCAGCTTTGGCGGACACGGCCAAGGTGGCTGAAATTTTTACTTTTTTAGTCCGCATTGCTAATTCAAAATTCATACTAACTCCTGTGATTTAAATGCATTGTAGCTTATAATATATCTATGAACGATTTATTTAAAATTTACTCCAAATTTCAGCCTGCTGGAGATCAACCTACTGCCATAGCCTCATTAATAGATGGCCTAAAATCAGGATTGGCTAAGCAAACACTTCTAGGTGTCACAGGTTCTGGCAAAACCTTTACCATAGCACATGTTATTCAAGAAATGCGAAGACCCACTTTGGTTTTAGCCCCAAATAAAACTTTGGCAGCACAGCTTTATGGCGAATTCAAAGCATTTTTTCCTGATAATGCAGTGGAATATTTCGTTTCCTACTACGATTATTATCAACCTGAGGCCTATGTTCCCTCTTCAGATACCTTCATCGAAAAAGACTCATCCATCAATGAACACATAGAGCAAATGCGGTTATCAGCAACCAAGGCTTTGATTGAGCGTAAAGATGCCATCATTGTTGCTACCGTGTCTGCAATTTATGGATTGGGAGATCCGGATTCCTATTTGCGTATGGTATTACATCTTTCTCGTGGAGAACACTCTGGTCAACGTAAAATATTAAAACGGCTTGCACAAATGCAATATGCTAGAACAACCCTAGCTTTAGAGCGCGGCCAGTTTCGAGTACACGGGGATGTTGTGGATGTGTTTCCTGCCGATTCAGAAAAATATGCCATACGGATTGAATTGTTTGATGAAGTGGTTGAGAACCTTGCTCAATTTGATCCGCTTACTGGGGAAATATTACATCGATTACCCCGAACCACCATTTTCCCAAAAACCCATTATGTAACGCCCCGTGACCGCATATTAGAAACAATAGACTTGGTTAAAGACGAATTACAATTAAGACTTGCGGATTTCCAGGGACAAAATAAATTAGTTGAAGCCCAGCGGTTGGAGCAACGTACCTGTTTTGACATAGAAATGATGCTTGAATTGGGCTATTGTTCTGGCATAGAAAATTATTCTCGCTACTTGTCTCGTCGTGGACAAGGAGAAGCACCCCCAACTTTATTTGATTATTTACCTGCTGAGGCTTTGTTAATAGTTGATGAATCCCATGTAACCATTCCCCAGATTGGAGGCATGTTCAAAGGGGATCGCTCGCGCAAGGAAACTTTGGTGAATTATGGATTCAGATTGCCCTCGGCTTTAGATAACAGGCCTCTACAATTTGAAGAGTTTGAAAGAAACTCACCCCAAACCATTTATATTTCAGCAACACCCGGCCCTTACGAACAAGCCCATTCTGATAATGTAGCTGAGCAAGTAGTCCGCCCCACAGGTTTGATCGATCCTGAGGTGGAAATTCGTCCAGTGAAGACTCAGGTCGATGATTTGATGTCTGAAATTAGACTGGTGGTATCGCAGGGCACGCGTGTGTTAGTAACCACCTTGACCAAAAGAATGGCTGAAGATTTAACAGATTATTTGAGTGAACATGGCATCAAAGTGCGTTATTTACACTCAGATATTGATACAGTAGAACGAGTAGAAATCATTCGTGATTTACGACTTGGAAAATTTGACGTATTGGTGGGCATCAACTTATTACGTGAAGGTTTAGATATGCCAGAAGTTTCTTTGGTGGCTATTTTAGATGCAGACAAAGAAGGCTTTTTACGCTCAGAACGGTCTCTAATTCAAACCATTGGCCGTGCTGCGCGCAATATCCATGGTCGAGCGATTTTATATGCGGATAAGATCACAGGTTCAATGCAAAAAGCTTTGGATGAAACCTCCAGAAGACGGCAAAAGCAAGAGGAATTCAACCTTAAACACAATATAACGCCCACAGGTATCACCAAAGAAATAACCGACATCATGGAAGGCGCCTACATTGGCAAGAAAAAAACAAAGGGCGCAGAACCCAATGCCTTGTTTGAAAACTTATCTGTTAAAGATTTGGTAAAACACATCAACACCCTTGAAAAACAAATGCATTTGCATGCAAAGAATATGGAGTTTGAATCGGCAGCAAAGGTCAGAGATCAGTATTTATTATTAAAAGAGCAATTAAAAGTAATCTAATTAATCTTGCAGATAAGTTATGATTATATTTTTTTGAAAATGATGGGTTTATTATGCATACAGATACTAAAGTGAATGATTTACAGTTACCAGATTATGAGGATTTTAATGAGTCCATCATTGATCTTAATTTAACTGGGAGTGGGTTGCACGGTAGGATGTGTGGTTTTCTTTGTGCTGGTGCGGATAGCCAAGGGGAGGCTTATTTACGTGCCTTATTACCAAACAACAAGGACGATTCCAGTCGACATATTTTATTGTCACTATTTTCTGTTTATACAATTACTCAACAATACATAGCTGATTTCAATTTTGAATTTAAGCTGTTGCTTCCTCATGAAGATGAGCCGCTCATTGACAGAGCTTGTGCCTTCAGTGAATGGTGCGAGGGATTTATTCAAGGATTAAATATGGCAGGTGTGGGGCCTGAGCAGTTTTACGAAGAAGAGGCTCAAGAAGCTGTACAGCACATCACAGAATTTGCAGAACTCGACACAGAGTCTATTGAGATGAACGAAGAAGATGAAAAGGCCTTCATGGAAGTTAGTGAATATACTCGCATGGCGGTGCTTAGATTACATGCTGACATAATTGCCAATGCAAAAGAGCGTGGTGATTTTGAAAGTACCCATTAAATAAAGGGACACAGAATGATAAGTCAACAAGAGTTCCAGACCAGAAGAGAGCATTTGGCACAAAAATTACCACCAAACAGCATCGCTATCCTCCCTGCTGCCAAGGCAGTGATACGTAACAATGATGCACAGTATCCTTTTCGTCAAAATAGTAATTTTTATTATTTGACTGGATTTGAGGAGCCTGAGGCTTTATTGGTTATCACAACAAATCCTGACTGTCGAAGTATTCTATTCAACCGTACCCGAAACCCAGCTGAAGAACAGTGGACAGGCAGACGATTAGGACAAGAAGGTGCCGTGACTGAACTCGGCATGCATAAAGCCTATGCTATCAACAAACTTAAGGATGAATTACCAAATTTATTAGTGGATAAGTCTGCTATTTATTACCCTATGTGCAAAGATGCAGATCTTGAAAATACAATAGCCCAAGCATTAAACCATGTGAAAAACCAAGCAAGAAAGGGATTGGGAGCGCCTGAGGCTTTGTGCGACTTAGAACCAATTCTCAGTGAAATGCGCTTATTTAAAAGCCCGGCTGAAATCGCTTTGATGCGTCATGTTGCTTCAATTTCTGTAGATGCTCATAAACGGGCCATGCGGCAATGCAGACAGCTAACCTATGAATACGAACTTGAAGCTGAATTGATCTATGAATTTGCTAGACGTGGTTGTGAAAGTGTTGCTTATGATTGTATCGTGGCTGGAGGTGAGAATGCCTGTGTACTCCACTATACCCAAAACAATAAAGCTTTGCAGCCAGGAGATTTGGTATTAATTGATGCCGGTGGTGAGTACCAAGGGTATGCTGCCGACATCACTCGGACATTCCCCGTGAATGGTCGTTTTAGCCCTGAACAAAGAAGCCTATATGATTTGGTAAAAAGAGCGCAACAAGCTGGTATTGCTGAGATCAGACCAGGTATTGCTTGGAATAAAGTGCAGCAAGTAATCGTACAAATATTAACCTCTGGTCTGTGTGAATTAGGTCTTTTGCAGGGTCTTGTAGAGGAGTTAATTTCAAGAGAAGCCTATAGGCCTTTTTACATGCATAATTCTGGACATTGGTTGGGATTGGATGTCCATGATTCGGGAAAATACAAAATAAACAATGCATGGAGACCTTTCGAGCCTGGAATGGTTCTTACTGTAGAGCCAGGACTTTATATCCCTGCTGATTGCAGCACAGTGGAGGCGCCTTGGCGAGGAATTGGCATAAGAATTGAAGACGATGTATTAGTGACCTCTACCGGGCACGAGGTATTGACTGCGGATTTGCCTGTGGAAATTGAAGAAATTGAGGCATTGATGCGTGGATAGATCAGTGGACATTTTAATCATAGGCGGTGGCCTGACAGGGGCGACCCTGATGTTGGCTTTACGCGGATTAGGGTATAGCACCCTATTGGTTGAGTCAAAATCGTTCAATTCAAAAATAAACTCTGATTTTGATGCACGTTCACTGGCACTTTCACCTGCAAGTCAACACATTTTAAATGCCTTAGGGGTATGGGAGCTAGTCAAAAAATTTGCCACACCCATAAACACCATACATGTTTCAAATCAAAATTCATTTGGAATTTCTAGACTTGCAGCAAAAAAAGACGTTTCTTTAGGCTATGTACTGGAGATGCAACATTTAAATCAAGCTTTATATCTTTTACAAAATAAAGCCAATCTTTTAATTCCTGCGACCTTGCAATCTTTGGAATTAGATAAACAGTTTGCCCGGGTGAGTTCACCTCAAGGCGTGCAAATAATCCACCCACGACTCATAGTTGCTGCTGATGGCGCTGACTCAGCACTGAGGCGTACTTGTCAGTTACCTGCAAATATAAAACTCTATCAACAACAAGCACTGGTTGCAAATATAGCTTTAGCCAAACCACATCATCATTGTGCTTACGAACGCTTTACCGAACATGGTCCTTTGGCAATGTTACCTTTACAAGACAATCGCATGTCTTTGGTTTGGGCTCTGTCTGCTGAAAAGATAAAACAAATGATGCAAATCAGTGATGGTCAATTTTTAAAAGAGTTACAGCTTGTTTTTGGTTACCGTTTAGGTCGCTTTATCAAATTAGGCCAGCGTCTTTGTTATCCTTTAAAACAAGTCATAATGCCGCAATTGACCAAGTGGCCTGTTGTATTCATAGGCAATGCAGCACATAGCTTGCATCCGGTTGCCGGCCAAGGGTTTAATCTTGGACTAAGGGATGTGGCAACCCTTGCCCAATGCATTTCTCAATATGGCCTAGAAGCAACTATGTTGACTGAATACGTCAAATTAAGACGACATGATCAGCAAGCGATTGCACTCCTAACCGACGGCTTGGTCTCTTTATTTACGAGTAAAGTGCCTGGCATTGGACTCTTACGCAATGTAGGTTTGTTAGCCTTTGATCAGAGTCCTTTTATTAAAGAAATGTTGGTACGCTATATGCGTGGGTTTGGTGGCACCATACCAGATTTGGTCTGCGAAATTGCCCTAAGTTCTAGGAGCTTGAATGAGTCATAGAGCAGATGTATTAATAGTGGGTGGGGGAGTGGTTGGCTTGACAGCATCCCTAGCAATGGCAAAACAAGGTTTTACCGTAGCTGTGATTGATGCGGGTTCTCTTCAATTGGGTTTAGAATCATCAAACATAAGAGTGTATGCTCTCAATCAGGCCTCCCAAGATTTATTGATGCAATTGAATGTATGGTCTAGATTAAAGCCCATAAGCTGTTCGCACTATGAACGTATGTATGTTTGGGATGCCCAAAATGGCGCTTCTATTGCATTTGATTCTAGACAAATAGGGGCCTCAAACTTAGGATTTATTATTGAAGAAAAGCGCCTGAAACAAGCTTTGCTAGAAGAAATTGCGCAGTGTACAAATATTGTTTTATTCCCTGAATGCATCATCAATGATATAAAGCAAGCGGAGCTGGGGATACAATTGCATAGCCCTGATGATGTTTGGGAAGGGCAGTTATGTATGATTGCAGATGGGGCTAATTCTATTATGCGTCAAAAGCTCGCATTGGATTTAACTACGTGGTCGTACCATCAATATGCAATCGTTGCAACAGTCACTACAGAAAAACCACATCAAAAAACTGCTTTCCAAGTATTTAACCCCGAGGGTCCTCTGGCCTTATTACCACTGACTGTAGAAAATGAATGCTCTATTGTTTGGTCAACAAATTCTGCGCATTCAATGGCTATGATCTCGCTTGATGAAGCGACATTTAATAAGGCCATTACTCAGGCATTTGCAGGACGTTTGGGCAAAATCCAGCTTGTAAGTGTTCGCCATCAATTTCCCTTGCAAATGCGTCATGTGAAAAAATACAGTGGGAAGCGCTGGATGTTGTTGGGAGATGCAGCGCACACCATCCATCCCCTTGCAGGCCTTGGGCTTAATATTGGCTTAGCAGATGTTCGTTCATGGATGACCTGTGTGAGTGGTATGAAACAACCCCATTTTTCAAAAAAACAACTGTCCGCCTATCAACGGGAACGTAAACATGCACTTTGGCAAATTATATTGCTGATGGAAGGTTTTAAAACCTTATTTGGTCTGACATTTGGCCCAGCAGTTTTCATGCGAGGGATTGGTTTAAATATTTGTAATAGTCTGCCCCCATTAAAGCGACTGTTCATTCAACATGCAGCTGGTATTTCTAGATCTGAATAAATTCTTTAGGTTTAATTAGTCGCTGGCGTTTGATTGATTTTTACAGTTCCGACATCCCGCGGGCATGTCATTACCTATAAGTAGGAAATGATTGATGAATGATAATGTCGTCCCGGAATTTAGTGTGACTTGGCGAGCTTGCATTTCGCGCCAGCGACTAATCGGACTGTAGACATTTCATTTTTTGCCTCAACCTTTGGCAAATTGGTGACGACAATAAGCAACCTTTTCTGCTGTTGATTCTTGGTTATAGTCTTTAAACCGTGCCTCTATGGCTCGGTATCGATTAAGGGCACCTTCACGATTGGCCAGTTGTATGTTTAAACCAGGGCGGGCATTGAGCTCCAACATTAATGGGCCTTTGGTTTTATCAAGGACGATGTCTACCCCCAGATAACCTAAACCCGTTAGAGTATAACAATTGGATGCAATTTCTAAAATTTCATTCCAGTAGGGCACTTGGATATTGTTGATTGGGTTTAAAGTATCTGGATGATAGTCAATGATGTCATTTTGAAAAACACCACCTAGGGTTTTACCAGTGGCCAAATCAATGCCAACGCCGATAGCTCCTTGATGCAAATTGGCTTTGCCACCAGACAATCTGGTTGGAAGTCTCACCATAGCCATGGTGGGGTATCCCAGTAAAGTAATGATACGGATGTCTGGAATGCCTTCATAGCTGACTTCGGCGAACACAGGATCAACAACCACACGTCTTTCAACGATGGCATAGTCAGAAGATCCACCCAAACTATAAGCACCGGATAATAAACAAGACAAGTGATATGAAAGTTCTTGAGCGGTTGTTAATTTACCATTAATTTGTCTGTAACGCCCATAAACCTTGTCAGTAAATACTAAAATACCATCTCCACCTGAACCCCTGGCAGGTTTAATGACGAAGTCTTTATAAGGTTCAAGTCGCTTTTCAATTGTTTTAATTTGTTGTTCTGTTTCAATGATGTCATATAAAGGCGGAACAGCAATACCTGCTTGCAGGGCTAATTTTTTGGTTTTAAGTTTGTCATCAACCAAAGGAAATAATTGTCGAGGATTATAACGCAAAACAAAATCACTGTTACGCTGATTGATGCTTAAAATGCCTTGGCGCTTTAAACTTCTAATGAGTTTAATCATGCAGCAGGGTCCTGAATTGTGACATTTAAAGCCTTAAAGCGCTTTAATTCTACCAATCTGTATCCTCTATATTGACCAAACCATAAGATTAGACTAATGAGAATCAACAGCAATTCTGGGAAGGCAAAAATTAAATACTGTAAAGGTTCAAAGCTCATGGCCCAATAAGAAATTACCGCGGCTAACAGGCTACCAAATCCAGATTTCATTGCTTCAAAAGCCCCACGTTCATCCCAGGTGATACACATACGTTCAATGGTCATGGTTAAAATAACCATTGGGAATAAGGCCACCGACATGCCAGCATCAAATCCTAAATTCTGACTTATGACAGAAATAAATATCATCAATAAAATCACTACAGTCAGAATGGCTGCAAGTCTGGGTACTAGTAACAAGCGAAGTTGATCTAAGTAAAAACGTGCCAGCAACCCAAAAGACACAATGGTGATAAATAAGGTTATTCCCCAGACCACATGGGTTTCTCTAAAGGCTAAGGCAATCAACACCGGCATAAAGGTGCCAAAGGTTTTCAGACCAATAAAATTGCGTAAAATTAAGATTATGAAACAACCAATGGGCACTGCTAATAGTATTTTATAAGTTTCTTGAACATTCACAGGCAGCTGAAGTAAGGAGAAACGTAAAAGCTGAGAATTGGTTTGCAAACCTCGTAGCTTAGCTACACTCAAGGCATTGATAGGGGTTGGTGAAACCGTCAATGAAAATTGAGGTTTTTTACCCCCTATGACCTCAAATAAAGGTGCATTGCCGTATTGCCATACGAGAAAATCTTTGGGAATACCAGCGCTGCCGGTTTGCGGATTGATATATATCCAACTTTTACCAGTAAAAACTGTCAAAAATGATTTTAAGTCAGCCTTATTTTGTTGTTTAGATAAATAAATGCCTTTTAATGGCATGGCATGTATTTTAGACTGATTAAGAATTAACACAGCTGCATTTATGATTTTATCATCAGTAAAGTCATTACTTACTAACAGCTTGGCATTTCCATCTCTTTTATTGAGCTCTTTTATTGTACTTTGAGCAAAAGTTTGAATGTCTGCGGAAGATTGCCTTACCTGATTGGTGATGGTGTCAATTGCAGACTGTTGATTCTCATTTAAGGGTTGCGTTTTAATGGCTGTTGGTTTAAGTAAAGGGGATTCATAGCTTTCTGTTTGTCTAAGAATGGCTCTATAGTAGAGCGATTGTTTATCATGGGCTCGTCTTATGGACCATACAGTTTCTTTATTATACCCATTGGTGTTGGTGGTCACACCATAATTTCTGGATACAAAATACTCATCAAGAATAGCAAAATGGGGGGGTAAATTTGGAATATTAAAACTTGCTTTGATGGGTGTGTTTTTATCTGCAACAAAACGTAAATTAGACTCTACCATCCAGCTGTTGATGTTTTCTGTATCACGAAGTGGTACATCCAATACCAGATGCCTGTATAAAAAAACGCCAGATCCTAGCACAAGCAAAGTTAGGATCAGACCATATACATGACGTTTGTTGTTTTTCATTGTATTTGAGAACTCTTAGATTTTACCGTAAATGTCAATTCAGGATTTACTGCGCCATGTAATTTGATGATGGCATCTCTTCCTAACAGTAGAGGATATAGAAATCGCTTGCGATTGGTTAAATTGACTGGGATAGCTACAGTTTGATCACCTAATTTTATATTTAATAAGATGACTGGACGCTTGATGAACGTTGACTCGGGTTGGATAAGATTTTCATGGTCGCGTATTTTAATTTTGACCTTGCCTACATATTTGGATTCAAAGGTAACATTACCAGTTTCCATTGGTACTGTGAAGCGTAAATAAGGCTCGCCCTCAACATTGATGGTTTGTATATCAATGGCATTGAGAGAAGCAGATTTAGCGCCTGTGTCCAACTTGGCAGGTAAAATTAAATTTTTATCCACTAAAGTAATTTTTTCAACATATCCATAAATGATTGTTTCACTTTTTGCCATAACCGTTCCAGTCATTAGTGACATAGAAATAAAGAGAGCACCTAATAATCTCATAAAACCTCTCAATATGTGTAGAGTAATTATAATTTTGGAAAACAATAATAGCAGATTTAAAGCAATAAGTCATATATACCCTGATTGTTTAACATTCTAAGAACGCTGTTTTATAATTTATCCTTCAAAAGTGTCATGTCTTGGTAGCCTGGGGCAGCATTGGTAAATATATCTGTAATATTTTACCTCACTTGTGGTAACATCGAATGTTGGCTCAATACTTTGATTTATTTTCAAACATGATGAAAGTTATATTGACATTTATCTGAAGTTCCTATATCATGCCGCAGTATCTTTACTGATGGCGACTACCCTTAATGATGCCTACTGATGGTAATGATCAACAATCAATTTTCACTCCACAATTCTCTGAATTCCTTAATAAGTTCGGTAAAAAATCTCGTGCCCTCGCGAAATTGTTAGAAAAAAACCGCAATATCAATCACGCTTGGACTGCTTTAGATATGACCAGTTCTGCATATAGCATGTACAAATATTGGGCTGAGTTGTTCCTTTCTAATAATTCGGATGAGGTCCATGAGTTTATGCATACACCGGGTGCTATTATTGGGATTATTTGCGAAACCCTCTTCTTAGTGTCTATAGGTGTCATCGCGTCTTGGCATGATAAAAAAGAAGATAATAATAAGTATACCCAAGCCGTGGTTGATTATGTACCTTACCTTCGAGAATTAATCAAAGGTTTAAAAAATGCATATAAGGGTTGGCGTAGTTTGGCTTTGGCTTTGTATGTGTTAAGTATTAATATAACACTCACGGTAATTCCTGTGGGCGTGACACTGGGTTTATTAACCGCACTTAATCGCTCTTTGCTGCTAAAACTGAAAGAAAATCGCAAAGTAATGATGTCAGAAAACATCAAAACCATTAAGAATTTAAAAAGATTATCCCACCTTACCTTTGCCAAATTATCCTCACTGTCTACAAAAGAAATGGCTCAGTTGATTCTAGAAAAAAATGCGCTTGAAATAAAACACCAAGATTGGAAGATTAAAACCCTCGGATATATTGGGGTCGCATTAAATGGCCTTGTTGATAGCTTATATTTATATGTAGGTATATTAAGTTTAGCCACCTTGGTTCCTCCCGTTTTAATAACCATGCTGGTCTTATTTTCTATTTATGCGTTTTCTTGTGTGATTGTGCGAATTTATGAACATTATGATTTTGAGTTGAAATTAGCTATAACTGAAACCAAAGCGCATTTGCTTAGTTCTAAAATTGATCTAAAAGCTTCCTATATTGAATTGTGTTTAAAGAAAAGTACATTAGAAAGAGGCGAGCTTACCGATGTAAAGGCATTAGAAATTGAGATTCTATTATTAGAAAAAAAGATGGATTTCATCATTGAGAAGTTTGATTCCTTGCATCGCTTATTGAGGAAACAAACAAACATACATTATTTAGAAGCTGGTTTGATAGGACTAAAAAATGCTTTAAGTGCCTACTCAGCTTTGGCAAGCCTTATATTTTTTATCGCAACGATTATGCTGTTAACTGGAAGTACACTACCTGCATCTTTATTGGTTCTGACTGTATCTTGTGGATTGGTTTTAATTTCAAGTTTTGTATCTTATTCTATTTGCAAAAAATACCGGTCAAATCAGCGTGCGCCCTATGTTGAGAATATGCTGGCAGATAAAATTAAAGACTGCATAAAAAAAAATTTAAAAGACCAAAATTCATTTGAAGGTTTGATTAAAGAGGGATTAACTATTGATGAGGCAGAAGCATCTTATATTCCAGAACTATTTGAAACTGTTCGCGCCACTTGGTCAGCCAGTGGCAAGGGTGAAAAATTTGTTGAATTTATTGATCTGCAAGAACAACCTCGGGCAAGTCACCCCCAAGATAATCCAGTTATATTTATAGTTGATATTTGTTTCTCATTATTTTTTGCATCAGTCATGGGCCTTAGAACCTTTGCCAAAGGATTTGGAAGAGAGCCTTTAGGTAACATAAGTTTGATTGATGAGGAGCCATTGGAAGTTCTGGAGGACTCTACTAGCTCAGTCGCACTGCATACTGAAAGTCAAAGTGTAAATTTTGCACATTTATTTTTTCAAAATCCAAGACCAATGCCTTACCCTGCCATTGAAATAACAAAAATAGTGCCTAAATCTGAATTAGACAAAGTATATCCATCTTTGAATACAGACACTTGTATTCCAGAAGCTGCAAAACCTGAGACAAGGCCAGTTAGTTTCAAAAGAAAAAATCATACACTAGCTGGCCTTTCTCATGAAGTTATAACCAAGGATGTTAAAGCCGCAAATAGCACTTTTGCGCTGCCCATTATAAATTCTCCCCAGAATTTTTTTTATAGAAACTCGAGTAAAGAGTGTGGGCCTGGTTTTAGAAACCGAATTGATAAATTAAATGGTGTTTGTAATATGGCTTGTTGATTTAAATGCCTTGGTCCTGAGGTTTCTAGTTATGTGTATATAATTCGGGATTTAACATGGGGTCATTATACATTTTGAATTGATGATAAATTCTAAAACTGCGTGTCTTATTTGCGACTTCAAGTAACAATTGCTCAAGACAAAGGGCGAGTTGTTCTAATTGTTGCTGGATGGTATCCATTTTAATTGTGCATTTTTTTTTATGTTCTTCATTGGAATCCACTCTGTGTGCTTGTATTTCCATGTGGTATAACTTTAAAGATAAGATGGATAATCTATCAATCATCATTCCAGGAGACTCAGAGTTGATTGGGCAATTGGCTGGTGATTCTGGTTTTAGCTGTTTGAAAAGCCATTCATCCATGGATTCCATCCTATTATTTCTTTGCTGATTATAAAAATCGATTTCGCGTTTGGCATGATATACAAATTCATATCCCATGTCATCGCGCCGTGCCTTATCTTCTGCATGCCATAACTGATAGTTGAAAGCATGATTTTCTTCAATCAGCTGATGTAGGTCTGAGTGTTGCAAAGAGATGCCCGATTCTTTCCAGGTGATGATACTTTGATGATGTAAAGAAAGTATTGCTTGAATGTCTACCGTCGAAGGCATTTTATTCCTATGGGTTAACCAATGCTACCATTATATCTGAAGACTTGAAACTCTCCAACAAATGCAGATGATACAAATAATAAAGGAGACCCTAGTCGAATCCTTATTGAATGAGATAGAATAAGCAGCTTTAGGAACAGATGAAAAGGCTTTTATGTCCATTTTGAATTATGTTGGAGAATATATGAAACTAGGTGTATTAATATTTGGTTTATTTGTAACCCATTTTGTTTTTGCTCAATCAATTTTACCAACAGGGTGTGAGCCCCTTGAAATAAAAGGGGAGTCTCTGATCCTTAACCCCAAAAAAACGGATCTTATTTTTATCCATAATATGACCAAAATGGATATATGGATTACACACCCCGTAAGAAATCCCAGTGCCAGTGCAGGGTGGAGTAGTCGCTTACAATCTGATAATTGGTCAGCCTTGGTTGTAAGTAAAAAATCTTTTGAGCTTACTTGTATAGAGTCAAAACCTGGGCATGAACAGCAAATTCCTTGTGAAGGGGCAATCGCTGCTTGTCGATGGAATCATGTGCGTAAGTCTGCTAAGAGTAAAGGCACTTTTTGGGGTGCCGAAAATAAATCGCTGTCAGCTTTGAAAGCTGCGGTTGGTGCCAGGGGCTTTGTCTTAAAACAAAAGTCATAGGCTGCAGCTTGCTACTTCCTTTGATAAATGATAGAAGAATGGGTATTACTTTTATAGAAATAATATGGTGAATTGCGGATGGTAAGGAAAAAATCAAAAGACCCTTTTTACGAAAGGGAGAGTAAAAAATACGCTGATCCTATTCCCAGTCGTGAATACATCATGGGGGTATTGGATGAATTTGGTCGGCCCATGTCACGGAATCAGTTATTCGATAAGTTACTTCTTGAAAAAGATGCCCACCAAGAGGCTCTTGGCTTTAGACTTAAGGCCATGCTGCGTGATGGCCAGATTATGCAAGATAGACGTAATAGATTTTGTCTTTTAAAAAAAATCAATTTGCGCCGGGGTACAGTTCAAGGTCATCCCGATGGCTTTGGATTTTTTATACCAGATGACAACAGCGATGACATGGTTTTATCAGCCACTGAAATGCGCGCTGTGATGCACGGAGACATTGTATTAGCTTATCAAGCAGGGCTAGACCGACGTGGTCGACCAGAAGGTAAAATTCATGAAGTGCTTGAACATGCAAATGCAACAGTGGTTGGTCGGTTTTTTACAGATTTGGGCGTCAACTTTGTTCTACCTGATAGCAAACGTTTAACCCAAGACATCTCTATACCTCAAGAATTTATTCAAGATGCAAAACACGGTCAAATGGTTTTGGTAGAACTCATTGCCTTTCCAAATAAACGTGCTCAAGCCATAGGTAAAGTCATTCATGTTTTGGGTGAGCATATGGCACCAGGCATGGAGATCCAGGTTGCTATCCATGCCCATGGAATACCCTTTGAATGGCCCAGTGATGTAAGCGCTGAAGTGGCTAAAATTCCACAACAAATCAACCCAGATGAGCTCAAAGGTCGAACTGATTTAAAACATCTACCCTTTGTTACCATTGATGGGGAAGATGCCAAAGACTTTGATGATGCTGTATTTTGCTATAAAAAACCAAAAGGTGGTTTTCAATTATATGTTGCCATTGCCGATGTAAGCCAATACGTTGACAAAGGCTCTGCCTTGGACAAAGAGGCTGCGCGTAGAGGTAATTCAGTATATTTCCCAGGTAAAGTGGTTCCCATGTTGCCAGAAGCTTTGTCCAATGGTCTGTGTTCTCTAAACCCTCATGTTGATAGATTATGTATGGTTTCAGAATTATCTATTACGGAAGAGGGCAAAATCGCACGTTCTCGTTTTTATAGGGCTGTTATTCACTCGCATGCTCGGCTAACTTACACGCAAGTAGGTCAATGGCTTCAAGCAGGTAAAACGGATGAAAAGCATCAATCCTTATGGACTCAATTACAATCCTTGCATGATTTATATCAGGTGTTGGTAGTTACTCGTAAAATGCGTGGCGCCATGGATTTTGAGACCACAGAAACACGAATCGAGTTTGATGATAATAAAAAAATCAAATGCATCGTTCCTGTGGTTCGTAATGATGCGCATAAACTAATTGAAGAATGTATGCTTGCTGCCAATGTAGCTACTGCACGATTTTTAGAAAAGGCCAGGATTCCCACCTTATATCGAGTGCATGCTGCTCCTGAAGAAGAAAAGGTAAATGCTTTAAGACAGTTTTTAGGAGAATGGGGTCTACAGTTAGCTGGTGGCAAAAAGCCAACACCAAAAGATTTTCAACGCACCTTGTCTCTATTAGGTGACCGACCTGAGCGTCATCTTATTGAAACTGTCATGCTTCGATCTTTAAAACAGGCACAATATGTTGAAGCTAATGCTGGTCACTTTGGTTTAGCCTATCCTGCATATACCCATTTTACATCGCCTATTCGCCGGTATCCTGATTTATTAATTCACCGGGCAATAGGTCATTTGATTGACCAACAGCCTGTTGAAAAATTTTTTTACAGTGCAGATGATATTAGTCGTTTAGGCAAGCATTCTTCAATGACTGAAAGGCGTGCAGATGAGGCCACACGAGAAGTTGTGGCCTGGTTAAAATGTGAATATATGCAAGACAAAATAGGACAAGTTTTCAAGGGGCGCATCTCCACGGTAACCAGCTTTGGTATTTTTGTGGAATTAGATGAGGTTTATGTTGAAGGGTTGGTACACATTACTTCTTTAAAAAATGATTATTATACTTTTGATAATGTAAGGCATCGATTGGTTGGTACCCGTGGTGGACAGGAATATCGTTTGGGCGATGATATTTCGGTTTTGGTTGCTCGTGTTGATTTAGACGAACGCAAAATAGATTTTGAACTTGCAGAATCTGAAGAAGTTAGTCATGAGTGAACACTTTGTTTATGGTTTGCATGCTGTATCCGCTCTGTTAAATAATCCGAATCGAATCATTCATAAATTGTTTATCAACCAAGACAGGCTTGATAAACGCTTAGAGACTATCATAGCTAAGGCGCTTGATGCCCAGCTCCCTGTAGAACAATTAACCACCCAAAAAATGAACCAGCGTTTTTCAGAGTTTGCTCACCAGGGTGTGGTAGCTTGCGCTTTACCTCTGCCTGCTTACAACGAATCCGATTTGAGTTCCTTACTCGAAAGGTGTAAACAACCGGGCTTAATTTTAATTTTAGATGGTATTACTGATCCGCACAATTTAGGCGCTTGTTTGCGTACAGCAGATGCTGCTGGTGTGGATTTTGTGGTGATTCCTAAAGATAAAAGTGCCAGTATCACGCCAGTTGTTAGTAAGGTGGCAAGTGGGGCTGCAGAAACGGTACCTTTGGTTAGAGTAACAAATTTGGTTCGGGCTATGGAAATATTAAAAGAGCAGGGCGTTTGGATATATGGTGCGGCAGGTGAGGCCAATCAATCTATTTATGCCTTAGATTGTGTCAGGACCATGGGCATTGTTATGGGCGCAGAAGGTGAGGGTTTACGCCGTTTGACTCGTGAACATTGTGATGGTTTATTTTCTTTATTGATGTTGGGATCTGTGGATAGTTTAAATGTATCTGTGGCCACAGGTGTTGCTCTGTATGAAGTTGTAAGACAAAGGCAAGGGATGCAATGAGTGAATTAAAAATAAAAGCCGCAAAAGCTGCATTATCTTTCATCGAGGATGACATGATAGTTGGTATAGGGTCAGGTTCAACGGTGTCTTATTTTATCACCGAATTAGCGACCATCAAACACAGAATTGATGCCTGTGTTGCTAGCTCTAAAGAAACCGAAGGCTTACTTCGGGCCAAGGGCATTCCCGTGATTGATTTAAATTCTGTACAAGATTTACCAATTTACATAGACAGCGCTGACGAGATTACAAGCCATGGGGAAATGATAAAAGGTGGCGGTGGGGCACATACACGTGAAAAAATCATAGCCAATGTTGCTAAGCATTTTATTTGCATCATTGATGACTCAAAGCTTGTAAATCATTTGGGTGAGTTTCCCATTGCCGTTGAAGTGCTGCCATTGGCACGTAGTTTTGTAGCCCGTCGGTTGGTACAATTAGGCGGCGATCCTCAATATAGAGAAGGATTTGTAACCGATAATGGAAATATCATCATCGATGTTTTCAATTTAATCATTAACACACCCATTGCTCTAGAAAATAACATCAATTCTATACCTGGAGTTGTTGATAATGGTTTATTTGCTAATCGTTTGGCAAACACAGTGTTGATGGCCAGTTCAGAAAAGGTAGAGAGAATTCATCTCAATAACTAGGCTATACTTTGTGAGGAAGGCACTGCACCAATAAAAATACAGTGAGTTGTTAAGGGGTGGCCTTTGGGTACTGCCATTAAGTTAAGGATTTTTGTTTAAATTCACCACAATCCCTGTGGCGGAGGAGGTTTTCGCCGTCTCAAAGCCATGCACCAAGGCTTGGAGACGAGGCTACCGCCTCTCCCCAGCCGAAAGAATTGGGGTAAATCCTTAACTTAATGGCTGTGGGCCTTGGGCTTTGATGCGCATGATTGGATTTGCAACATATGAATGAACACAAGGTTTTCGTAAACAGAATCCTCAATATGAAGAAAATCAAAATGATTGGTTTGGATATGGATCATACTTTGATTCGTTATCATTCAGATCAATTTGAGAGTTTGGTCTATAGCTTGATTCAAGATGCCTTGATTGAAATGAAACAATATCCCTCGGCCATCAAAAAATTAAAATTTAATTTTAATAATGCCATTCGAGGTTTGGTTATTGATCTTAATAATGGCAATATACTCAAGGTAAGTCGCTATGGGGCAATCCGCACCAGTTATCATGGCACACGATTAATCAGTTATGCAGAACAACAAGAGATTTATAGAAGTATCTATGTTGATCTAGGTCATCCCAATTATAAGGTCGTGGATACCTCCTTTTCCATTGCTTTTTGTGTTCTTTATGGGCAAATGGTTGATCTGAAAGATGATCTTTCTGATGAGTTTCCAAGTTATGCGGTCATGGCACGAGACGTGCAGATATGCGTTGACAAAGTGCATTCCGATGGTAGTTTAAAGGGTATTATTGCTCAAAATTTAGAAAAGTACGTGATACAAGACAAGTCTGTTGTTGAAGGGTTAAAGCATTATATACGTTATGGAAAAAAAATATTCATTTTAACCAATTCTGGATATGCCTACACAAAATTATTGCTTGATTATGCCATAACCCCCTTTTTAGCCCCGCATGAAGCTTGGCAAGATTTATTTGAATTTGTAATTACTTTGGCTAACAAACCAAGATTTTTTTATGATAACTTGCGATTTTTATCTGTAAATCCTGAAGATGGCTCCATGTCAAATCTTGAAGGTAGTATTCTTCCTGGAATTTATCAAGGGGGTAATGCGAAGCAATTTACTGAAAATTTATCAATCGAAGGCTATGAAATTTTATACATTGGTGATCATATTTATGGTGATATTTTAAGGTTAAAAAAAGACTGTAATTGGCGTACAGCCTTGGTTGTTGAGGAATTAGGCAAGGAAATAAGGGCACAAGAAAAAGCCATGCCGGTCTCAAAAAAAATTGTAGACACCATGGGCATCAAAATGGAATTAGAACAACGTTACGTTGAATTATGTACTTTGTGCATAGATGAAAATTCTAAAAAATATGATGAAGAAATCCGTAAGCTCCAAACTGAAATTGCTGATCTTGATTTACAAATTTCAAAGTTACTACAAAAGCAGGAAGCCTATTACAATCCTAAGTGGGAAAGGGTTTTTAGAGCAGGGGCGGAAGAAAGCTACTTTGCCTATCAAGTTGATAGATTTGCTTGCATTTATATGGAAAAATTATCCGATCTATTGGCATACTCTCCAATCACCTACTTTCGCGCCAATCGCCGTCTGTTGCCCCATGATCTTGATGTTTCTTAACACTCTGAATGTTAGATATGAAAGTGATTTTCCTGGTTCTATTTATTCATTCAGATCAGGCTTTCTTCTTAGGATTTTTTGACTTCCCTGTTTTGATTTGTCATCTAAAATCTTCTTTTGACTACGTCTGGAGCGCCTTTTTTTCTGACGTTTTATTTTTTCAAGATTTTGTTGTTTTTTTGTTTTTTCAGTTTTAAGTATCGTTTGAAGTTTTTCACACAAACGTAATCTAGCAAAATATCTATTGTCTTCTCGGCTTCGAGATTCTTGGCATTTGATGACCAAGCCAGAAGGTAGGTGTTTTAGATATACTGTGGAGGCAGTTTTATGTAATTTCTGACCGCCTTTTCCACTGCCAATGATAAATTTCTCAACCAGATCAGCGTCATAGATATGAAGCGCCTCTAAGCTTTGTGCTAATTTATGCCATTTATCTTGATGAATCATGTGCTTCCTTTGCTCGTCTGGAAAATATAATGATACTCCAACAAAGGATACATACAGAGTCTTGAGGATGCAAATATGAGGACACCAAAAATGCTCTAATTTTGCAATATCACTAGGTAAAAATAGAAATCCGTAACGGGAATTCAACTGGATTACCGCCATGCTTGTTGTATGTAATATACCACTATCCAACTATGGCTATCGGTCCATATGCTTTTATCCATAAATGAATATTCAAAACAAGCAGGAATGTGTTAATTGCAAGCATTTATTGAAACCGCTTGATAAACTCATCAACAAGCCGATATTATTAGTTGCATTGTCCCTTGAAAGATTTTGGAACATAATATAAAAATCCATTTTCAATTGCTTTTTCAATTAGCTCAGACTTAGATTGGCAATTGAGTTTATTTTTAATGGCATTCATATGATCTTCTACGGTTCGTGGAGATATGTCTAAGATTTTTCCAATTTCTTTTGTTGTCTTTCCTCTTACCAATAAAAATAGACACCTTTGCTGTTTCGCCGTTAGCGGTAATGGGCAATAGGCATCACTTAGTATGTAACTTGCAGCGCTCAAGTCTTTACCGTGTATTTTATGATCTAAAAGATAAGGCTCATATGCTTTGGTAGTGGATACGTCCATACAATGAGCAGTTATGCCAATCATATCTTCTGCTTCATTTTTTAATACAGTACGTTCCGTTAATAATACCTTCCATCCAGAAGCATAAAATATTATATCCAATGATAAGATATTTCTCTGCTGACTTAATATTTTTTTATCCATGGCTATAAAATTATGGGCGAACTCAGCTGCTCTACAAGGGATATCATAATCCGTCTTGCTGATTGCCTGACTACAAGATTTCCAACCGAGAAGAGCGGCAAAGGGTTTACTGAGAGCTAAAAATCTTGATTGCGTATCTTTAGCGATAAGTAAATAGGGCAAATTAGAGATCTCAAAATGGGAGGTCATTTAGTAAGTTTTCCTTTCAAGTTCATATCTATTTTTATAAGCAGTCATATTATTAATAGTACAAGATTTACGGATAAAAAAATATCTCCTATCGCTACCATCCTCTCAATTTGGTAAGAAGTTGACTTTTGTAAGATGGAATACCCGTATTTTTAGCGGTTACTTTAAAAACTGGTTCACTTTATATTCACAATCGGTTTTTAGAAATCACTAAAAATCCCAAAAAGAGGTAATAACACATGTCCGGATATACTGAAATTGTTCAAACACTTAAAGAAATAAGACATTTTCTTCAAAGCAAGCTGACACCACAGCTTATGAAATCTTTGCAAGAGGCTATAAACCTTATTAAAGATTTACTCGGGGATCCGACTCTACAAGCAAACCTAAAAGCATCTTTAACTCAAATGAGTTCCTTGCTTCAAAGTATAAATAATGCGGGTCTGGTCAATAATGTGTCAGGATTAGTAGGAGACCTTAAGAAAGCTGATCTCATAAACCAAGTATCAGGATTTGTTGGTGACCTTAAGAAGGCTGATCTTATAAATCAAGTATCGGGGTTTGTTGGTGATATTAAGAAGGCTGATCTTATAAATCAGGTATCGGGGTTTGTTGGTGATATTAAGAAGGCTGATCTTATAAATCAAGTATCTGGGTTTGTTGGTGACCTTAAGAAAGCTGATCTCATAAATCACGCCTCAGGATTAGTTGGTGACATTAAGAAGGCTGATCTAATAAATCAAGTATCTGGAATAGTTGGCGATTTAAGAACATTCATAAAGCTGAATGGAGCATCCTTAGGAGGTGCTATTCAATCACTGGATCATTTATTAAAAGACGCGGAAAAAGCGAATCTCATACAAAATATCATGAAAGCTTTAGAATCAGTCAATTCTTTTAGGGACTTGGTTGAGCTTGCAAAAGATTTAACCCTACCTGCTAAAATATTTATGTACGGAACTACAGGAGCGATCATAGGCTTAGCCTTAACTCAAGTGATCAAAGCGTATTTGGAGTCTAAAAAAGATAGCCAATTACAAGCATCAATAGATAAACTGATTGTCATCAACATGCAACAATTGTATGTTCAAATACAGCAACTTAGGTATCAAGCTGCTGAGTATAAACGTGGAAACGCAGTCACCAAACATCAGTGCCCCGAGCTGTATTTAACTGATGATCTAATGAGATTAGAAGATGAAGCCACACATACCCTAGCCGTATTGTCCCCCATCGATCCGGATGCGCTTGAGTTATTAATTAAAGCACAAGAATTTGGTAAAAAAATGCTGGAATCACTTTATCAGCCAGAATTAGATAATGAATCCATGCCTGATTATCTTGATAGAATAAATGATAATTTAGAGTGTTGGGCCCAACTAGTAGAGGCTGTAGCATTTGCTCCAACTCCTTTTAATAGAGTAACAAGGCCCATCCTTCCACGTGATGATTTAAATTATTTACAAATAAAAAAATTGTATGGCAATAAACAAATCACTGCCATTATGCAAAGCCTGGTCGTGAGTTTTCAGGAGAATGGAGGTAAGGATTTATATTTGAGTGCGGTAAATAGTTTTGAAGATTCCTCCTACTTGCTTTCAGAGTCTATAAAAAAAATTCCAGAAGAAAAGCTCGCTGCTGAAGAAGTTAGGCCATGGACCGACAGTGTTAGTCGTTTACATACCCATTACCACGAGCAGACAAATCAACACATTACACTGCAATGGGATGAAACCAACTGGGCCCACCTTCCTTATGGAAAACCCATGTTAAATGAACGTGTACCAAGTATTATTCGAAATCGTGCATTGGCTGAATTTTGCTACCAAACAGCCCCCTTCCTTTGTTTTCCTAGAAACATCCCGCGAGATGTTTGCAATGGTATAATCGATGTTCCAATGGGAGCATATCAATTAGTAAGGCATCCCCTTGAGTCCATTTCTAATATAGGGCACACCTTATTTACCCTGGATGGATTGAGGAGTTTGGGAAGAGGTATTTCTTCACATCCCCTGCGGGTAATCTCAGGCCAGGTAATCTCGGCAGGAGTTGGAATGGGTGTTTCGGCAGGCCTGACCCATAGAGCAAGTATGCTGTCTCAGCCACCAGCCGCGATCCATGGTCGATTTCTCTTCGCATCACCGCCTCCAGTGCCTTCATCAGTAGCCTCAACAATGATTCAAGCTGCAGAAAAAGGGGGAGCAGTAGGTTCTATCGCTGCAGGCCAAGGAAGGTCGAAGACCGAGGCCTGTAGTCCCTGGTAGCCTTAGGGCCGGATGTTTTGCCGAAGGCAAAATATAAGGCATACGACAAGGCGTCAGTCATTGGGGAGCGCAGAT
>JACCWN010000147.1 GCA_013697625.1 Legionella sp. | reverse complement strand
GCGTGTTATGATCATAACATTTTTCCATGATGGTTATTTTAATAGACAGTATGTTATTTATTAATTCTACTATTGTATTGTTTACACTGCGGCCGGAAATTTCGGCGTTTCCGGGCTAGAACCCCTAATATTTTGTTAACAAAACATCTTGTGAATAAATATAAATATTACATTATTTATCTAAATAAAATCTGTTAATTTGTTGTTTTTTATTGATAAATAATTGGATTTTGGTATAATAGAAAGGTAGTAAAAGCGTGATATTGAATTGCTTGCACTGTAGCAAAAAAACATTCTTCTATCAAATCATTTGTTTTTCATTTTAGAAAAAACAGAGCTTATTTACGTCAGTTTGAACGAGATTACATGACAAAGTGTAATGAGTTTGACTCTCTAAGCGATGGGGTATCTGCTAAGTGGCCTACCACAAAATAACACGTGTTTTGTTGCAAAAGAAAGTCAAGATGGACTTCGGCCAATGACCTCAGTAATTTTGTGCTGGAAGGGGAATGAACCCCTCCCAACACTTACTTTTACGCTAAGGAAACCCGCCATAAAGGACGAAGTCTTAACCATTTTGAGTAAAATAATTAAGTTATTTGATTGAAGCTAGACCCTCAACAAAAATAGAAACTTTATTTAATTGTATTGAAACAATACAAAATGAGGCTAAGGCCCATTAATTTCATCAAATAGGAAGAACAGATTGCTCATGACTAAATCAACGATTCAAAATCCACATGACAAATTATTTCGTGCAGCCATGCATCATCCAGAGGTTGCACACGATTTTCTAACGACGCATTTACCCGCTAACCTCATTGCTAAAATAGATTTTAAGTCGCTCGAAATCTGCCCAAATACCTTCATCGATGAGGACTTAAAATTAACTGCCTCAGATGTCTTAATAAAATGCATCATTGAGAAAAAAGAAGGATACATCTATATCTTGGCTGAACACCAGAGCACCCAAGCGCAGTTGATGCCTTTTCGATTGTTTAAGTACATGATTAAAATATGGGACTATCATCAAACTCATACCGATAAAAAAAATAGTCTCCCATTTCCCGCTATATTCCCACTAGTATTTTACACGGGCCGTAATCTTTATAAGGCACCTAAAGCTATGTGGGAACTTTGCGGCGACCAATCAGAACTGATGAAACAGATCTTATCCGAACCATTTCACCTCATTGATATCAATACCATTCCAGAGAATGCTTTAACATCACGTATGTGGTCAGGCACTATGGAATTCCTCATGAGGCATCGCTTTAGACAACATATTGGACAAGAAATTGAGAAGATAGCTCAAAATATCAATCGACTGATGTTGGAAGAAAAAGGGCAATTTGTGTTACAATTATTATCATACATCATGGCTGTTGATGAAGAACACCGCAGTATTTCTGAATTAACAACGATCATCCATGATAAACTATCGCCCAATGTGGAGAAAGAAATCATGAGCTTAGCTGAAAAATTAATGGAAGAAGGGGAGCTTAAAAAAAGTTTTGAGATCGCAAAAAAAATGCTTGCTGATGGCGTAGATCCCGTATTCGTTGCAAAATATACTGAAATTCCGTTGGAAAAAGTAAAAAAATTGCAAACAAAAAATTGATCAAAGCTTGTAAGTCGCCTATAGAAAATTGAGAGTTGTTATAAAGATGAATGCTTGGGTTTACATATTAGGGGTCCTGTGGAATATCAAAAAACGTGCGTTTCAGCAAATATTTGTACAAATTTTATTGTCAATTACATAAATAACAAACGATTTGACAAAATGTTATTCCTTTAGTATCTCATGGCTTGATTAGTTGGAGGACTAAGAGAAAGTCGCCACCAACCTTTTCCAGAACTTACAAGTACCTTCGCACTCCATGCCGGGACTCCAAGTTTTATTAGGAAGTTGTATAGTGATCGACCTTGTTTACGCTGCTTAATGCAATAGCACCGCACTTGCGCTCTTATCAGGGGTCCTGTGTACTACAATGGCATTCGGTTAAGCTTAACTACAATTAAAATCGTTGTTAGGTGTATTGAATTTCCACGATAAAAGGTAAGCTTAGGTGACTTCGGTGGAGCTTTATTTGCTTAACCGAATGCCATTGTAGTACACAGGACCCCATCAAAATGAACATCCGTGGGATGAAAAATCTTATCCATCACAAACTTTCGATTTTTGTCATTTTGGTGATCGAGTAAATTCATAGCCTTCCTTTTCTGATTTTCTTACATTATACCCTGTTTGTGATGGATAAGGTACGTTATCTATC
>JACCWN010000146.1 GCA_013697625.1 Legionella sp. | reverse complement strand
TGAAAAATCTTATCCATCACAAACTTTCGATTTTTGTCATTTTGGTGATCGAGTAAATTCATAGCCTTCCTTTTCTGATTTTCTTACATTATACCCTGTTTGTGATGGATAAGGTACGTTATCTATCGCAAACAGGGTTTTAAAGCAGCACTTGACAAAGGTACCGCATATGGTACCATAATTACATATGAGCAAATTCGATAAATTAATAATAAAAATGCGATCTAATCCTCGTGATTGGCGTATCGATGATTTGAAAGCTGTTGCAGAAAGATTGGGTATAGAATACAGGCAACCCGGTACAAGCCATGTGACCTTTCGCCTCGCTAATGGTTCAAAGATAACTGTTCCTGCACACAAGCCCATCAAACCAATTTATATCAAACAATTTATTGATTTGCTCGATGAAGGAGGATTTTGCAATGAGTGACTTTAATTATCCGGCAACTATTCAACCCTTGTCTGAAGAAGAGGGCGGGGGGTATTTGGTAAGCTTCCCGGATTTGCCTGGCTGTATTGCTGATGGAGCCACACCAGAAGAAGCATTTCATCAGGCTGAAGATGCTATGCTTGCCTGGATCAAAACAGCTCAAGAATTTGACGATTTTATTCCTCCACCCTCCAAACCTAATAAATATAGCGGACAATGGAGAATGCGTGCTCCCAAGTCTCTGCATGCGGCTTTGGCATCCAGGGCAAAAGAAGAAGGTGTTAGTTTAAATACATTGGTTGTAACTTTATTAGCTCAAGGATTAGAAAAACATAAAGATTGATGAAGCGTATTGCTTTCAAAGTTAATCCACTTCGTCGATTTTACCACCCAAACAAGGTGATGTCACAGTAAGTTATGGCTAATAGATAGCGCTATCAATCTGATTCTTGCATTATATTGTGCGTATAGGATTATTTTTTTTGTTTTACAATATTCAACTCCGTCTTCAAATCTGGGGTCTTGTGGACCCCTAAATGATTTTACGGAAGCTTGATACCTTCCAACATCTTGCATTGGTTTAGTTCATTACATGGTGTAGTGGCAAGAAAAATCCAAAATCTCCTGGTCATTGATTTAGACAAAATTCGATTGGGTATTGTTCGAATTAATAAAAATCCCATATTTATGTTCATTACTTTATTTGCCGTACTTATTTCATTTTAAAAAAATAACTACAATAAAGAGGCTTTTTTAATCATAATTAGGATTGGGGCTATATTGTTGCAAAGGTTAAAATTTGTCATTTAGTGCTCCATAGGCTTTTAAGTGTGAGGAAATAAAACTAGTTTCGAAAATCTAGCTAAGAGTATAGGTATAGGGTATCTAAGATTTCTTAATGTTTTTTAAAAAATTAGATAAGATATAGAATGGTTTACAACAAACCAATGTTCTTTTATAATGCACAGTTTAATCATTGGAGTATTTAAATGCCATATCTGCAGCGTATCGTTTTTGGACAAAATTATGAAAGAGATAGTATTAATGGACCAATATCCACTTTTGGTGGTGAAAAATTACTAATAGACTCAGATGGTTCTCTGCCAGCGCAACTAATCTTTACTGATGCTACTTCTTTAATAATTAAAACCCAAGATGATGCTCTTAGAGCACTAGATAGAATTTACACTAAAAATAGACAGAAATTAGAAGAAATTCTAATCAAAGAAAAACTACTTGTAAGAACAGCGGTCAGTGTAGCAGAAGACAGAGCTCCTGTAGAAAATTTGTCCACTCACAGTCAAGCGGTCCAAGTATACTCGTTAAATAGTAATACCCGACGTCCTCATGAATATGGTGATGACTATTTTACAAATAGAGATGATAGTTTTAGCGTAGCCAAGAGGGGTGAAGGTTTTAACGGAGTAGTAAAATCAAATGGGGATTTTGTCTATTCTGGGACTTTTGATAAATATGAGGAAGGAAATATTGGCAGAAAACTCATTGTAGGAGGAGAAAAGTTAGAAATTATTAGATCTAGAGCCCAACCTACGCGGGGAACCATAACATTTATTGATGGCAGCACCTTAACAATCGCCACCCGAAGTGATGCCCTGCAAGCACTTACTAAAATTTACTCAGGTAATAGACAACAATTAGAAAAAATATTAATAGAACAAAAACTACTTGTTACACCATTGGATGAGTTAAAAGCCCAAGCTCCGATTAAGAACTTGTATAGCCAAATACAAAAGTTACAAAAACATGCACTTACCCTAAAAAAAATCGATCCCGAACGATGCGCTGCTGCAACAACCTTAGCCACTGCTCTTACACAAAAAGCGGATACTTTTTTTAATAATGCTCTACAAAGAAATCCTACTAAAAACGAATTTGAAGCTTTTAAAAGTGAATTTAAGGATTTAGCACTCAGTGATGATGTATTACTAGGTCGCCATCGAAAAATTAGAAACCCGATAATTCTTAATATCCTTATAGCTCTTACAGGAATTGGTTCTGTTTGTTTATTGGCAAAAATAGCCTATCAAGCATGCACTGTGCGTAAATTGCAGGATTTGTCATTTAACAAAATGTTTTTTTTCGCGCACACCCAATTACAAAATCACACCCTCACAATACAACATTCCGTAAAAAATTTCTCTCTAGGGGTTCTAGCCCGGAAACGCCGAAATTTCCGGCCGCAGTGTAAACAATACAATAGTAGAATTAATAAATAACATACTGTCTATTAAAATAACCATCATGGAAAAATGTTATGATCATAACACGC
>JACCWN010000145.1 GCA_013697625.1 Legionella sp. | reverse complement strand
TTATTTTTGCTTTCTTGGCCGCCGTATAATAAGCTCGCTTTTTAGACATTTTATTCTCCTCTTTGTATTAAGAAGAATAGCTCTTAATAAACCTTTTTTTGTGTCCAGAAAACCGCGCCTATATTAGACTTACCTTACAAGATGAATCGCATTCAAAGTATTTTTTTTGATGAGCAATTTCCAGCGCCTCAAGTAGTAAGTCCTATTTTTTAATTGGGCCTACAAATTAAATAATTTTTTAACCTTCATCAATTCATTATTTGATCTAATTTCTATAAAGCTTACTTTTGGATAATTGATTTTTAACTGGTGCAAAATAGGATTAACTCTATTTTCAAAACTCCACATATACTTTAAAAGAGACCATTGGACTGTTTCATGGCAATTACTGGCTCGGTCATCAATACGCCCGTCTTTACGAAAAAACCTTTTAAAGACGCGCAAATAACAAAGATATCTTGGAAAATTAAAATAAATGCACATTTGAGCCCGCTGATATCTCATTTCAAAGGATTTGGTGCAATTGCCATCAATAATCCATCGGTCTTGTTCTACTAAAGATTGCTGAATGGCAATAAACTGTTGGTAATCTTGCTTTTCCCAAAAATCTTTAAAGAAATATTTATCTAAATGATATAAAGATATAAAGGTAATGTGGTCTTTTGATGTAGCTGATATGCAAAAGTGGATTTCCCACTTCCACTACGCCCCATAATCATAATACGTTTAATCAACATCACACCTATCTTTTAGCCTTAAAAGCCATTATTTGCCTCCATGTTTTTTAATGCCTCGTTTTTTATATACGTATTAAGCACTACGTGCTCATTGCACTCAAGCACCCTTTTCAATTTCTTAACAGTCAAAACTAACCCTTAGTGGAATAAGTATGCTTTTTTCATAGCCAATTTTCCTCTAAAATTAAAATTTCCACAACCATAATAAACCAGGTATTTATTGCAAAAGCATTTTAAAAATGGAAATACCCCAATAAAATCGCTGAACAATTAAGTATTTTCCAAGGCGGCTTTATAAATGGATTTTATTGAAAGGTTTTCTGATCATTTAAAGAAAATTTGTATCACCGTTAAGGTCAATCCTTATATGAGGACATTATCAAATTCATTGCATAATATGATGGATGCATAAAAAAAGCCCTATTCAGGGCTTTAATAATTTGAAAAGACATGCGTCTTTCCATCTGCTTCTACCGAAAAATAGTCACTACTAAATAGATCACGAGTAAAGGCCATGTAATCAAAATAGTAAGACAAATGTTCTGGTATGACATTTTTGTAGCATTCTTCAATAATACAATAGGCAAAATCAACCTTGTTTTCATAGGCACCGTAATAATTCTCCTGAAGAAGCAAAGATGCTGTTTCAATAGAATAATCTTCTAATAATGCTCTACCTAGCTCCCTATGCTCATCAATAAAATGTACAAGATCTGCAATTTTTTCAATGCTATCGTATTCATCGATTTCTATATTTCCAAATCCTTTAAAATCGTGTATAGACCACTCTTTTGCATTAATTATGGGACTATTAGTCAGCATCGATTGAATGGCTTCATAAATCGCATCAACATCCTGAGTTGCTTCTACCCAACAACCATAAAGTATACCAGCATTGTAGGCGCTCAAGCATACGACATAGATTTTTGGTGTGTCCATTTGATGTTCTCCTTGAAAAATGGAGAGCAGTCGTCCCAGCGGGAGTATGCTCTCCCGGTGGGGGTTATAGAAATAGAAAGATGACAAATTACAGTAACTTAAACTCTTTTATTTTCAATAAAATCACGTAGTTTTTTGCAGGCTTGTTTTAGTGCTTCTATGTCTAGCATAGTAAAATCATTATGCAATACATAAAGCTCATCAATGCAACGAGCTAAGTCAAAAAATAAGTATTCTTTTATTGAACTATCAGGAAAAATTGTTTGCATGATTTTTATTCCAAGTAATTTGGGAAAAACCAGCCCGACAGGGGAGTTTTCCCCTTATAGGTTAACAATTTTGGTAGCAGGTGTTAGTGATTGAAATGAATTAATGCTGAAAGATAGGCTGCCAATGATAACCCGACAGTTATTACGGTACCGATCATCCATCGACGTGAAGCTAATAATTCGCTACGTTGTTCACGTAACTGAGCATCATGATATTTTGCATTATCTTGCATTCTTGCATCAAATTCACGGCGTTGTTCTGCAAGTTTTAAATCTTGCTTGGCAAACACTTTTTCAACGGATTGACTTAACATACTATCGACCTCATGCTTACTGTAAAGATTAAAGATCTCAATCTGGGTTAAAGTTGACATAAAATCATCAGCTGTATCAGAATCGACGCCCTTTCTTCTTAATAGTTTAGCATACTTCAACGTATCAAACTGAATACGCATGCGTTTTTCTCCTTAAAAAAACACAATTAAGTGTTAATCCTATGCACAATCATCGCCACAAGCTTGGTTGATTTTCCTAATTTTTAATGAACATCCTCCACTCAACAAAATTGAGTAAGGTTAATATAGGTTTAAAACAAGATGTTTTAATGAAGTTTCATCCTGGTGGATGATCAGTGAATAAACTGAGGTTCCCGACTAACGCTCTGCCACAAGATTTGGGAATGAGGGTGGCTATTCACAAGACCGATTTAGGTTTCGCCAGATTCTCGCTGGTTCTTCAGTTGTGTTATGGTTTATATATTAAACCAATAAAATATGAATATCAATCAAATCGTGTTATTTTTAAAAATTAAAAACACGATTTGATTTTAATGGGCTTCATAGAGAGAACGAGTGCTCTATGTTTTTCCTAGACACTCATTATCAACATGACTTGAAGAGTTATGAAATTCACATAGATTATGCAGAACTGAATCAGTTTATTCCTGAAATACAGTTTATGAAACCGCTATCCCCTCAATTAAGTTGTGAATAATCATAAACATGTACATGAGCCCAAACATGCATTATCGTTAAAGGGTAGTAACCCAGAATTCAATAATTGACTAAATATACAACTAAAAACAAGGAGCTAGAATGAATAAAAAGGAATTAATTGATGCCATAAGCAAAAAATCAAACTTGACTAAGGTTGATTCGGAAAAAGCATTAAATTCTGTAATCGGTTGTCTAACTGACTTACTTGCAGAAGGTGACTCCATTATCCTGCCTGGTTTTGCAAGTATTTCAGTTAAAAAGCGTGCTGCGCGTGCAGGTCGTAACCCTGCAACAGGTAAAACGATTCATATCGCAGCCAGGAATACGGTTAGCTTTAAAGTGGGCTCGAAACTAAAAGAAGCGATTAATAGCTGATGTCCTGAGCAATATAACCACTGAATAAGGTTAAGTAAACTGAATTGTCTACACAACCTTATTCAAATGATTTTTTTACATGTTACGATCAAAAAACTACCAATGAAACCGAGAACTTTATGAAATGTTTAGTAAACTTACTTTCCGATCCAGAGCTTAATTTCAAGGAATGGCAGCATGGCAAAAATTACTCTTGTTCTGTTGCTGAAATCGCAAAAATCTGGCAAACAAAAAAACTCGGTTTTCATATTGAAATCCTCAATCCAAAATCCTTCTCTTGTCCCTATCACAAACACCATGAGGAAGAGGAATTATTCATCATACTAAAAGGTTCCGGAACAGTCAGGCAGGACGATGAATTTTACAAAGTCAAAGAAGGGGATTTAGTTTTTTTCAAAACTGGCGTCGCTCACCAATTTTACAATCATACGGATGCCCCCATGTTATTTTTTGCTCTTTCAAACCAATCTAATAATGAGGTCTGCATTTATCCAGATTCAAATAAAATGTTAATGAGAGATGGAAAGAATCGAGTCATTACACAAAACGGTCTTGAGATCGATGATTATTTTAGAGACGAAGAAGACCCTGGAATAAAGTGGCCAAAGCACATACTTCAAGGCGAAACGTCGAAATGAAAATTCAAGCAATAAGCTGGGGAAAAGGCTTCCTGCCATGTTTTGCTTAAGACTTCGGGGTTATGATCATTTTTAGTTCCTGGTTTTGAGGGGCAGAGGAACATAAAGTTTAGGGTATTATGTGCAGTGATTTAGGGTTATCCCTAGTGAAATAGGGCATTGACTCAGCTACTTTACATAAACACTTACTACCCACAATATATGTGAGTAATGCTAATTCTTGAATGTCCCAGCTCAAGGCTTAAAATCTGCCGTGCTTTTCTGTCGATAGATTTTTCAAGTTCATTCATTTGATTAAATTTTTTACCTCCTTCAAATGGGCAAATTAGTCCTTGTTTATTTGGATCAAATAGTCTTGTGAGTTCTTGATAACGCCGTTGAGCATAGCCATGCCTTAAACCATGCAATTTATTAATCCCCATTGCTTTAGCTTGTGCTTCATAATGACTTAAATGCTGTTTATAGGTTCTACTTGAAGGTATGAGTGACTCGCCTACACGAACCAGATGAGCTACTTTAGCTAACCATTGCCGCTGAGTTTCATTGCTTATTTTTAATGTTCTGCCAATGCCACCTTTTGTCCAGCTGGGTTTGATTATTAAAATATCATCATAGTGGGCTTCACTTAAGGTAAATTTCATGGACTCTTCCCGACGTAAACCAAAGAGCATTTGACCTTCTAGTGATAACTTAATGTAGGCATCAGTACATTTTGACAGATAAATCCGATGAATGGCTTTATTTATTGTTGGGGCAAAGGATCGTTTGTTAATATTGTATGCAGTATTATCTGGCTTAACCAATTTGGGATTGTTTAGAAGGCTGGCAGCTTTGCGTAATTTGGACATGTAATTTTTAATTGTGCCTGGATTTTTGCCTGCAGATTTCCAATGGTCTACTAAAACGTAGATGTGCTTTGGTTTTAATCCTTTAATGTGACTGATTTTATATCCTAATTCATGTAAATCTTTAACACATCGAAAGAGCATATGTCGCATGTCTGCCTGGCTTGCATAGGAATGGCCATGTGTTTTTTTAACCAGTTCGTTGATTGAAAATTTTGCATCACGAAGTTTAGTATTACTCATTAAGATAACTCCAGAGCGTTCGCCTTGATTGCAATCCCATTTCTTGCATGATGCTTTGTTTGATTAGGTAGGAAGATAAAACTTTTTTAAGCTCTAAATATCTATTTTTGGCATAAAAACAGCGGTAGCTCCTAGAGGAGGGCAGTCCTATAGCCTTTAATTCTTTGTTATAGGCATAGCGCACAGGATGATAGCCGTAAGTTAAAATCAAACTTTGCTCTTTAGAGGTCATTTGAAACAATTTGAGTGTTTCGAGTTGTTTATCATTTCTGATAGGAATCATTCTGTCATGGCTGTTTGTAGCAATATCTCTTGTAATCCATAGTGTATTTTCCTGAATATGAATGTTGGGGCATAAACGCATTGCTTCACTTAAAGTTAAGCCGAAATAAACTTGAAGCTCTAGTAATAGCTTTGCAATGGGATTTGATAATTTATTAGAAATGTCTTCTGGCAAATTAATAAGTATCTGTGGACGATTAGGGTTTTTAATTCCTAAACTTTGGTTATCAATATGGGAAATCGTATGTTCTATGTTCTTAAAAAAATCACGGATGATGGTCATATACTTCATGACGGTTGAGGATTTGATGCCATCTTTTTGCCAATGCCTAACAAGATGCAGAATATGTTCGTGAGTAACTGCATGCCATTTTGGTGGAACATGACCTATTTGAAATAAATCGCGAACCATTTTATGCAGCACAAAATAACGGTGCTGTCTGGCACGGTAGGATCCACGATGATCATTGCGGCAATAAAAATCTACTTGTTGTCTAAGCTGGCTTTTTCGCATGAATATGATCTTTAAAATTATTTACCCTGATTTGGTTTAGTGTTGGTAGAGCAGTCTGCAAGTTTGCAGTACTAGGCATGAAGCCTCAAGGCTCAGTTCAGGGGTAAATCAGTTTTTAATTTACAAACCTGTATTACTTGGTTTTTTATGGTGGCTGAGCTCCTTAGGTTGAAATAATTTTAGGGTACAACAAAGCTCATATGAGTCATTGTTGCGAATAGGGCAATACCGAAGTGGTATTGTGGGGTTCAATTGGTTAAAAATTGCACTGCTATTATTGCAATGAGTCCTGCTAGAGCAGGTGGTGTTATGTTCCCGACTCTTCGTTCTGCCACAAGATTAGGGAATGAGGATGGCTATTGCATAAGACCTAAAAGGTTTCGCCGGAATTGCACCAGGCTCATCAGTTATGCTTTATGAGAGATTAGCAAAACGATTCGTGTTGTACAAGGGATTTTATAAGATTATTTTGAGCAATCGCGTTGCACGCGATTGCTCAAATAGAAATAAGATATTGAATTTATTTGAAAATTTTGCAGCCCTTTGGCTGCGTCACTGCGGATAAATCCTCAGTGACGCAGCTTAAAATGGTAATCCAAATTTTCAATTAAAAAATAAGGATTAAAAAATATAAGTAAGTAATAATTCCGTTGAAAAGTCCTGTGCGTAAAGATTTAACGAGCCTGAATAACAATTTTTACAAGTAAGCTCAAACAAAAACATGTAAAGAATTAAATAAAACAAATTAGCTTTCAGAACAAATATAATTGACTTCTTTGACAGCCTCTTGTAACTTGGCTTCATGTAGAAAGGACTTTAAGGAAGACTATCTACTAAGCAAGGATTTATATTAAGAAAGACTTCTGTAAATCTAAGGCCAACAAACTTATATTTAGTTGTGTTGTATGGAATCAATAATGGAGACAAATCATGAAAACTACTACAAAAACCAAAACATTAACTGTATCTAAAATTTCCGGTGCCACCAAAATTGCGTTAAAAGCATCTCTAATTACCGCAGTTCCTTAGCTTTTATTCTGGCATAATAATTTCAATTTTATTAACTTAATTAAAAAAATTTGCATAATTTATTGCCAGAACGGTTAAATTTTTTAGTGATTTTCCTATGAAACAGATAAAGTTAAATGAGAATTTATATCTGCAAGCTTATGAAGATGGAATAATTATTCATTTGCCAGATGATGAGTTGCTTAAGATCGAAGAAAAAACGCTTTTAATAGATATACTCTATGAGATTAAAAAATCAGGATCGCAGGGTAAAGAAGAAATTTATAATAAAATATCATTTAGCCATGACATATCTGAATCCGAATTTGACGATATATTTCAGATTTTAATAGAGCATAATGTTATTAAGTTTAAAACTGAATTCACCCACAGTTTATCTGATAAAGAATTAATGAAATTTGATAGGCAGATAAAAAGTTTTGCTACATTAAAAGGAAATAATGTTGATGATGCAATTCGTTTTCAAGAAAAAATAAAGAATTCTAATGTCGGGGTTTTAGGTGTTGGTGGTGTAGGGACTTATGTTGCTTATGGCTTAACTTCAATGGGTATAGGAAAGTTAACACTTATTGATCATGATCATATTGAGCTTAGTAACACTTCGAGGCAAATGCTCTATAATGAAGAAGATATTGGCAAACAAAAGCTTGATATTGCGCGGCAAAAGTTAAAATATGTTAACCCATTAACTGAAATCATCACTGTTAATAAGAGAATTATCCATTCCAATGATTTAGAGCCCCATTTGGACCAGCTGGATATTCTAATTTTATGTGCAGATACCCCAAGAGGCAAAATTGTATATATTGTTGATGAGGCCTGCCAAAATAAGAAATGCCCTTTTATTTTTGGATTACCATCATTTAATCAGATAACTTGTGGCCCACTTATTATACCTAATCAGACTAGAAGCTATAAAAATATATTTCCTCTCAACTCTGAAATAGAGGATACAAATATTTCTGACTCCGAGAAAGAAAAAACTGATTTGATAAATTCGGGTTTAGTTGCAACAATTATTGATCCATACAATGCTATTGCAGGGAAACTTGTAGCCCTTGAGACCATTAAATTTTTAACAGGATTTCTCCCCTGCCAATTAATCGACCGCGTATTTAATTTTGATACCAATACATTAAGTTCCTGTATTACAGAGGTGTAGTTTGTTTTTTTCTTCCATTAAATTTATCGAGCTTCTTGAGCAATTAGATAACTCTCCTATTAATTTATTTAATATCTTATCTTTTTTGGAAAAAAAGACCAAAGTTCCGCTTAATGCTGACTGGACAATTTTTAAAGAAAATGACGATACAGTATTGTTTGAGCAGATTATTAAAGAGTATGGTGCCGATGCTACGTTACAAAAGGTATTTGATTATTTGTTGGAGTTGGAAACAATTTACTCAAATCTACTATCAGACTATTTAGTACAATACCGAGAACAGAATAGAAATACGAGTCTTTTTGACAAGTATGGATATAATTTAAAGAATTTAAAACAAGACGATTGTTTTCATAGAGAACAAGAATTAGAACTTATAAAAATTTGTCTTAAAAGAAATTATAAAAACAATATTATGCTTATTGGCGAACCAGGGGTAGGCAAAACTTTTCTTGTTGCATCAATTGCCTATATTTTAAATATAGATGTTTACTACATTGACATTAGTAGCATATTGTCAGGTTCTAAATATCGTGGTGACTTTGAGAAAAAATTTCACGATATTCTTAATGAGGCATTGAAACACAAGAAAATTTTATTTTTTGATGAAGCGCATACTATATTAAATACAGGAAATTCGGATGGTGGAATATCCGCAGCTGATATTTTGAAACCATATTTAATGTGTTCTGATTTTCAAATAATTGGTGCCACAACGAGGGATGAAGCGGCTTTATTTACACGAGATAAAGCCTTTGAAAGAAGATTTAATTTTATACAATTAGATGAGCTAACATTAGAGAGCACGAAAGATATTATAAAGAACAGGCATCAAGAAATAATGTCCTGGGATCAACAACTCCTTGATAAAATATTTTTATATTTGGACAATACTTTTATGAGTAGGAGCTATCCTGATAAGGCTCTTGATTTTTTTGATTTTTATTTTTCTGGTGAGAAATTGTCTTCATTTAAGGTTAATGATATGGAAAAAGTTTTTAGTCTCTTCAATCGCATGAATAATATTTTAGCATAATCCCTGAGGTTACAAATGCCATTATTCTACAGATTATTAGCCTATGCCATCCTGTTTTCTAGCATAAGAATGTTAGTGGGAGGATATGCTGCACTTTATTTGACAAAACACGGCCTTACTATCGCTGATATATCCTTTTTGAAAGCATTTCAAGGATTAGTAATTATTCTTATTCAAGTCCCAATAGGGGTGATAATTGATAGAGGTAACAATAGATACCCTTTCATCCTGATTTCTATTTTTCTTGCTGCTATATGGATGTTTTTAACTGCTTTGGGCAATTCCGCTTTTTGTTTCTATGCCGCAGAATTATTCAATGGGTTGTCATTGGCAATTTTTAATGCAGTAATGCTACCTATTCTGGTTGAAACCTATTTCTATGCAACAGGAAAAGATGATTACAATTATACCTTAGGAAAGTTTTTTAAATATCAAAATTTATTAATGGCTGTATCAGTAATTATAGGTAGCGCTTTTGTAAAAATTGATTCCCGGCATATATGGTTCGCCGCATCTTTTTCCTTAACTCTCATTGGTTTATTCTCGATTCTGACAAATGACCTTAAACGCTTTCAACTCATTAAGTCGGATCATAAAGTCATTAAAGAAACAAAGACGTATTTTGGTGATTTGTTTCATTTGATTAGAACTGAAAATATAATTATTTTATTTATTGCTAACGTTTCCTTGCTTACAGTATTTCAAATTTTAGCCCAATTTTGGCAGGTAATTATTTATGATTATTTAAATAAACAGAATTCATACGCTGTGGTTTATGGTTTTATTTTTTCTATTATTTTAATTTTTCAGGCCCTAGGCTCTTTTATTGCCGAAAAAAAGAGTTCCTTAAAAATAAGTCTTGTTTTTATGGCCATTTTTATTGCTATTACCAGCTATCTTATGATTTATAATATAAATGGAACAAACAAAATAATCCCAATTGTTTTATTTCTTTTTTGCTTTATCTTTTTTAGATATCCATCAATAATTATAAGTGCTTTGCTCCATAAAAATATTAGTAATGACGTTAGAGCAACATTTGATTCTATTATCAGCACATCCTCTATGATTATTTCAATTGGAGCGTTTTATTTGATTGGATTTTTACTCAAAAATTATGGGAGCAATATTATTATTTTATCATTGACACTATTAACCATGGTGAGTTTTTTTTGTACTTTTTTTCATAAAATAAAATGTGACCTTAAAAACAACTTGGCAATAGCATTGCCTTAGACAACCATTCCTTCAAGCAAGCTGACTGTTCCTTCTACAGGATTAATCTCAGCTAAGCAGCTATAAGGCATAACCCACGTAGGGTCAGAATGCCCAAAATCCATATTAACAACCACAGTAATTTGGGGTAATTGATATTCGTCAAAAACCTCTAAAATGACATTACCATAAGCCTTAAATTGTGGTGCTAGAATATCTGAACCTCCTGGCTTACTAAATAAAATACCTGCTATTTTGGCTAATATTCCTTGTGCCGCTAAGTTTCTTAAAAAGCGCTTTAGAAATAAAGGAGCTACACCTTCTTCTGAGGTTTCTAGAAAGAGAATACTTCCGTTCCAAATATCTAATGAAGGCCAGATTGGAGTAGCATTTAGAAATTGTAGTACTTCAACGCACCCGCCTAATAAGCGTCCCTGTACAATTTTTTTAGTACATCCAATAAATTCCCACTTAAGTGCAGGCTCAAGTTTTCTTACGATTGCCTGATTGGATGGACGATCCCAGTCTAAATATTCTTTAGTCCATCCCTCATGTGCTTCGGGAATTTTGCCAATCTGCAAACTGGAAAAAAAACTTTGCTTAATGGCGGTAATGGTATAATTATGCATTTGACCATTTTCAGCAAATCCTGTCATTACCGCAGTGCCATAAAAGCTAGCAATTCCTGCTTTTAAGCAGATAAAATGCAAAACCGTACTATCTGAATAACCTAAGACTATTTTTGGATTTCTACGAATAATTTCGAAATCAATGTAAGGTAATAATCGTACTGCATCATCACCGCCGATACTTGAGAAAATGGCTTTGACTGTGGGATCTAAAAAGGCTTGCATCAAATCTTCAGCACGTACTTTAGGGTTACGATACACAAAATCAGGATCTTTTAATGCGTGAGGCATTGCAATCACTTCTAGCCCAAAAATAGACTCAAGTCTTTGCTTTCCCATTTCATACCGATACGGGTAAGCACCAGGCCCACCCCAGGAGGGACTAATTACCGCAATTTTATCTCCAGGACTTAGTTTTTTCGGGAGGATTAATTGTTGCACTCGTCATTCCTTGATAATTAAAATGAAACCAAACCTTATAAAGTTAATTTTTTGTTTTAAATAACAAAATTTTACTTAGTAATTGGTTAACTAACTTTTGATGAAATTTAATATTATAAAAATAAGTTTTATCTGTATCAAAACAGCCAGTAAGTCGAAGTAATTTAAGAACAGCAATAAGTCTATCATAAGCATCAATTAATTCAGCTAATTTCATACTGATTGGATTACTGACAGTGATCTTCTGGTAAAATTGTGCTGTAAAATTGATTTGTTTGTTTTTGAATTCTTTCTTTTTATAAATAAGTTCTTCAAAACGATTAGATTCAGAGTTTAACTCTTGGGTTAAAAAATTCAATTTTTGTTCTATTTCTTCTAATACCTTCAAGTCTATTGAATCCTGCTTGCGACACCGACCAATAACAATATTAATTTTATGCAAAATTGCCTCAATAAATAGCCTGTCCCCACTGATTTTCCTTTCAAATAATTTATACACCTCACGGGTACGAAGGTTTAATGTTATTTCTGCTTTCATCTAATCTCCAAGGTTATCATCTAATTGGTTAATTGCCCGAATAGCACTTTTGATATCTTTGGGGGCTAATCCATCATTTATAGGTAAAGGAATTCTGACCTTGTACAGCTCTCCTCCATTCACTAAAACAAAGGCTTGGCCTTTGGGCAATGAGATAATGTCATTCACCTCAATCATAGGAACTGCAGTGGTTTGTACGCGATCTTCATTAGTGGTATTGAAGTAAATGCCATCTTCTCCGTGTGGAGTGTCATTGACCATGGACACTTGTGTGTGGTCGACTACGCCTACTTTTGGTAAAACTTTGACTAATAAGTTAGCTGTTTCTTCATTTTTGACACGCAGCATAATAAGTGTGTTTAGATTGCCTTCGGTTACTTCTGCTTTGGCTCTTGAACCTAATGCCACTTCCATGTCCTGTTTGGTTTGAGCATAGGCTGTAACTTGGAATCCTGCACCACCCGCTTTATTTAAAATTTTGACGAATGAGTCCTGAATAATTTCAGAAAGTTCATCACAATGTAGGTTGAGGCGATAATTGGCATTACTTTCTTTATATATTTTCCCTGCTGTTGAAACTAAATCAGATAAAAAGGCTTTGCCGACTGCTTGGGCGATGTTGGGATTTGTCAGGCTATCTAACCCTATGTAGATGACTTGTTTATTTTTGATGGCGCTCATTAATTCAATTTCACAAGTGTTTTTGTGAGATGAGAAGATACTTGATGCGTTACTCTTATTAATCTCTGATAATACTGGGCCGACACTGGCTGTAATTTTATCGTAATAATTTTTATCCATGATGGCTGCATCAAACAAATCAATAAGTACTTGATCATGGAGGGTCTCGACATTGCCTGAGGTAATGGTTTTAGTGATATGTTCTTGTAAATAGTTAACCACGGCTTTTGAGCGGCTCATGGGTGGTGTTGTCTTGCCATATTTGTCTACACGGCAATCATTATTAGCAATAATTTCCTCTATTTTGTCATGATAATTTGGATCATATTTTGGAAGTGTTGCATCAGAGTAGGTCATGAGCAATTGATCTAGACGGCTAATGTAAAAGGCTATAGATTTATAAGTAAGGGGCTGTTTCATTTCTTCAATGCAAATTGCCACGATGTTGATGTACTTCCAGGCGAAAGCTGCAAACTGTTTGCCTTCGCCTTCTGCAGCAATTGCATCAGTAATGCGGGTGGCGACTTCACTGATCTGATCGTAATTTTTTAAAGGATTGTAATGAGCTGATAAGTCAGGAAAGCCTAAGTGCACAATCCTAAAATCCTTTAGTCTTCCGCTAGCATGACAGGCAGAGTACATATCTCGTACTAAATCTAAATCGCCCTTAGGATCTACGACAATTATTGCATCGCCATTTCTAATGTCTTGATTGATAAGGATGCTAGCCAGTCGTGTTTTACCCACACGAGTTGTACCCACCACAAAGGTATGGCCAACACGCACTTCTTGGGGGATATGGATAGGAATATCCTTTTCACCTAATCCATGTAGGTATGGGCTACCGCCTACAGGAGGATCTGGTTTAAAAGGGTTTAATTTTGATGGCTGATTAAATAATTTAACCAATAAAGATTGTTCATGATTTTTGCAATAATTACGCACAGCTCTGTAGCAGGCACTTCGTTGCATGAACGATTCATTTCTAATTTGTTTGATTTGATGAAGGCGTTGTGTATGGTGTGGAAACCAGCGAAATCCTTTACCAAGAAATAGCCATTTTTTTGAAATAGGGACTTCTTTGGTGGATAAAGGGTAATAGGGCATGGCAATTAATCTTTTATGATAGAGTTTGATTCGAAAGGCCTGATAGCCACGCACAAGGCTTAAGGTTATCAAACTAAGACCCGCGTAATAACCCATATTTTGAGTAAGAAGAAATAAATGAGGCTGTGTTACTGAAAGAATAGAAAGTGCTCCACAGGTGAAGCAGGTATAAATCTCAGTGGGTTCTCGAAGCAGATTTTCAACAGGATATTGGCTCATCGCTATTTACACCAAACTAATAATTCAAATGTGACTAAAGCTGCCAATAAATAGACTCTGGCTTGCAAGATCATTTTGATTTGTGATTCATTAAGTTTGTTTTGGCCTACAAGAACAGTAATAAGTTTTGGCCATACCCAATATAATGCAAGATAAAAAAGGCCGTGAAAAATAAGAAAACTCATTTGGTGTGCTTGGAAAAAGTGGTTGGCTGTGTTTAATTCTATGCTGTATTGAAGGAATTGAGGGGCCAGCAAAAAAAGCAGCGCTACTAGAAGAACAATTTTACTTATGCCTATAATGGATTTAGTAATACGTTTACATAACACGGAAAAGGTCCTTATGATTGAGAAAAAACAACCAATGAAATCTATGGCATTCAAGGGATTGAAAATCCTTGGGAAAATCAGTGGGTTGATATTGCAAGCTATTATTGCCTTTGCTTATGATGACAGCAAAAAAACGCGCTTGACTGCAGGAAAAGCGCAGCAGCTTTATGAGGATGGAGCCATTGGCGGAACAGAACTTGCTGAACACATTCATGACGATTAGTTTTAGTTTATTCATCTTAGTTTCCCCATACTGGCTATTTTTGCTCCGTTTTTAAGAGCGTCAACGCCTGAGTCTGCTACCTTATTACTATGCTGACCTGCGTCGTAGACAAGGCTTGCTAATCCAGCCCCAGCTTCACCGCCAAAATGACTGGACAATTTCATCAGCAACATGGGTGCAATAAAGTAAAACAACACGGCCACATTCCTCATGGCAGAAATCGCATTATTTTGCCCCAGAGGATCTAGCACGCTGCGCTCAACAAAACCCACCAGATGCCAGATGTATTGGAGAAAAATAGTCATGATGAATAATCCGCATAAACTCCCCAATGCTTTAGGGTTATAACCGCTTAAAGCTAAAACTACAGGGGTTAGAATAATCAAAAAAAAGTAAATGAAAGCCTGCATGACCGGCAGTGTTTGCATGATGGCTTCGCGCTTTAAAGGAGTTGATGTCCATGACTTTGTCCATTGCCCAATGTTGACCAGTCCATGAGAGATGGCACCGCCAACAGCATCATTGGTGTTGTTCATCAGATTCTTAACGCTGTTTGCTTGCATATCGCCGCTGTCATTAAGCAACATTTTGGCAATATAATCTTCTGAACTAAGCTGTGAGCCCCAGGCTTTAGGATGGTTATTTTTAAAAGTACGTACCCTTTCTAAAATAGCTGAGTAGCTGAGGTGATTGTCAAAGACACTGGCATTATTGGCTACTTCTAATAAATTTGATTTTAGTTTTTTCCACCATTGATTACAGGTAGGGTAGCCTTGTGCTGGTAAATGTTTGGAATCAATATCTCCACGTTCAGCAGCTTTTTCTAGATTTTTGTTGGGTGCTTCATTAAAGGTGAAACCGGGCACGGGACTTCTTGCATAAATTTTATCGTAATACAGCGTTTGATAGACTTTAGAACCCACCCATTTTAAATCTTCTTCGCCGCCGTATTTCTTAAGAATGTCTTTAACTTTGGCTTTATCATGGGCTTCAAATTGGTAGCTATTGCGAGCTTCAAGAAAACATTGCCTGTGAAAATTCAATGCCTGTTCACGTACATCGGCTGGCAGATAAGTAGAAATTAAATCACCCTCAATAGCCTGTAGACTGTCGGTACAACCAGTGACTTTCATTAATCCATAAGTAATACCAGACATGTAGTTTTGTAAAATGGCAAAGCCTATGGGCATTTTTACATTGGGCGTTAACACATCAGCGAAGGCTTCATCATAGGTCGTCCCCGTATCTCTTAATGTGGATGTCTTTGCTTGCCTTTTACTTCCACACATAGGCTTAAAGCTCATGGCCTTTTCTTCTAAGGGCACACAGGGGTAAATAAAAATGCCGCAAATTAAAAAGGTTACTGCCAGTTCATAAAGAAAGGTGTTTAGGGCATGTTCTGCTGCGTGATGGGTTGCACCCGCAGGAGCTAACACATTTTTTAAAAAACGATAGCCCACCATCAGGAAACCAAGATAAAGCAGACCTGTTTGCCATAAGGCATTGAAAATGACCTCATACTGTTGCCAGCCTAAATAGGTGGTATAAAGCGATAAAGGACTAAAGACAATCACATCAGCCTCCTTTGGAATTTGGTTTTACATAAATGGCACCATTTTTAATCTGTGATTGCTCATGGTCATCACCTGGTAAACCTTTAGCAATGTCATTA
>JACCWN010000122.1 GCA_013697625.1 Legionella sp. | reverse complement strand
CAATGATTCTTTCCAGTTGCTCCCGGCTTTCGTTTAGCATCTTCAAATCGGTCGGATATTCTATCTGCTGCCCGGCTATTGTAGCATCAACAAGCAGCGTTCCACTCTTAGGCACTTCAGGTGCCTTTTCCTCTTTTGTCTTTTTTATTTCATCATTATCTGATGCTTCCCGGTCTTTAATTTTATCATTCAAATCCTCATCAGGTTTTTGTGATGAAACATCTGATTTGTCATTTTCATTGGGTGATTCACTAATAGCAGCTGGCCGTTCTATTGGTGGTTCTACTACTGGTGGTGGAATAACTCCGGCCTCCTGAAGCACGAGATTATTGAAGGCTTCCATAACGTCCTGGCCTAAGCGATAGCGGATACTTACCATAAGTGATGCATCAAAAGGTTCTGCCGTGGTGAAGCTGCTTAAACCCACAAAATATTGTAGATACATATTTTCCTGTATTTGCGCTACCACTTCACGATCATCAATGTTTAGCATATGTTTGATGATTACTGCCCCTATCACCATCCGTGCACTTAGTGATGGTGCTCCAAAACCACTGTTCATTTTTCTATAATAAACATTTGCAAGCTTATCCCAGGGGATAGCAGCAGCTAACTTAACCCATCGGTTATCTTTATCCAGATGTTGCCAAAAAGGGGTTTGGAAACCTTCGAGTGCCAATTGTGCCTGCGGAATATATCGTATCAAAGTGCAAGGGTTTTGTTCACTTATGACAATTATTTCCTGAGTTTCTCACTTTTCTAAAACAGCAAGAAAATTTCCGCTACAATCGTTGATTGTACTGAATTTTTGTTTTGAGTTTGGGTGTCCGGGATGGAAATTTGATGCATGTTCATTCGCAAAAAGAAAAATAAGAGTGGCGTTATCAGCATTCAGATCATTGATAAAAGCAGAGGCAGATACAAAGTTTTAAAAACTGTGGGCAGTTCTGCCAATGCAGCCCAAATAGAACGCTTCTTTGAGCAAGCCCGTAATATAATACAGCAGTTAACAGCGCAGCCATTGCTTCACTTTGACGGTTTAAAAGAAAAAGAATTTGAAGATGCGGTATTTAACAGCATAAAAGATTTCAAGCTTATCGGTCCTGAACTGGTTTTAGGAAAGCTCTTTAACGAAATTGGCTTTAGCATCGTAAAAGATGAGTTGCTTCGCCACATGGTTATTACACGATTAATTTATCCGGTAAGCAAGCTCAAAACGATTGATTACCTCTACAAATACAAAGGCATTATTATAGAGCGAAATAAGATATACCGGTATCTTGACAAGCTCAACAGCACACTTAAAGAGCAAATACAGCAAATCAGCTACCGTCATACACTAATGGTATTAAACAACGCCTTATCAGTTGTATTTTATGATGTAACCACTCTGTATTTTGAAATTGAAGATGAAGATGAGTTGCGCAAAACCGGTTTTAGTAAAGAGGGCAAGCATCAGCATCCCCAAATACTCTTAGGACTTTTAGTGAGCACAGGAGGCTATCCGCTGGCATACGATATTTTTGAAGGCAACAAGTTTGAAGGACATACCATGCTGCCGGTTATTGAAGCGTTCAAAAGTAAATATCAAATAGAAAGTTTAGTGGTAATAGCAGATGCCGGTTTGTTATCCAACAACAACTTAGAGCAGCTTCAAAGCCAGGGTTACAAATATATTTTAGGAGCCAGGATAAAAAATGAAAGCTTACCTGTGCGCCGGCAAATATTATCACTTTCATTAGCCAGTGGAGAAAGTGTAATCATTGCCAAAGATGAACAAACAAGGATTATCGTCAGCTATTCGGCTGCCAGAGCAAAGAAAGACGAACAAAACCGAAAGAAAGGTTTGCAAAAATTAGAAAAAGCAGTAGCCAGTGGCAAACTCAGTAAAAAGAACATACACAACCGGGGTTACAACAAATACCTGAAGTTGGAAGGCGATGTAAAAATTACCATTGACTACGATAAATACAAAGCTGATGCAGCATGGGATGGATTAAAAGGATACCTCACCAACACCGATTTATCAAAAGATGATATAATAGAAAATTACAGGCATTTATGGCTGATAGAAAAAGCCTTTAGAATATCAAAGACCGATTTACGAATACGACCCATTTATCACCGCCTGAAACATCGCATAGAAGCACATATCTGCATTGCATTTTGTGCCTATAAAATTTATAAAGAGTTAGAAAGGCAGTTAGTCCTAAAGCAATCGGAATTAAGTGTTGAAAAAGCAATTGATATTCTCAAAACAATTCACGCATTGAG
>JACCWN010000091.1 GCA_013697625.1 Legionella sp. | reverse complement strand
GCTACCTCTTTCAGATTACAATCCTTCATGGCGTATTTCCTTTTGTTGATTAATGTTCTTGGCGAACAATCAACAGGATACGCCACCTAATTTATTTTTCCATACACCAGATTCGAGCATAACTCTGCAGTAACTGCTGGGAACAAACGCTTAGGGGAGATTAATGCTAAAAAACAACAGTTGTTAGAGCAGCTATCTATGACGTATCAGCCCGAAGTGATTAAGTCTAAATTTACAATAAAAGCTGCAGAGCACCATAAAGCACTCATTACAATTCGCGAAGCATCTGTCGCCTATGCCCAGGGACCTGCGATTTTGTCAGCCATTGATTTTCATATGGAGGCAAGAGAGCGGGTGGCTTTTTGCGGCGACAATGGCAGTGGAAAGTCCACCTTGGTTAAAGCCATTTTGGGTGATCCCCAATTGATTAAAACCGGGCATTGGATGGTTCCAAATCGGATTGATATTGGTTATCTAGACCAGCATTATACCAATCTTGACTCACAGAAAACGGTTTTGGATGTGATGGTTGCAAACATGCAGGGAACTTATCTTGAGGTAAGAAAACATTTGAATGATTTTTTATTTCGTAAAAATGAAGAAGTGCACGCTAGGATTGATAATCTTTCGGGTGGTGAGAAAGCACGATTATCTTTAGCACTTATCGCCGCTTGCCCACCTAAATTATTGATATTAGATGAGCTAACTAATAATTTGGATCTTGAAACGCGCGCGCATGTGATTCAAGTCTTGCAAGCCTTTCCGGGCGCTATGATTGTCATTTCTCATGATGAGGATTTTTTAAGAGCTATTAAAATTGAAAGCAGCTATCAAATGATCAAGGGGAGGGTTTGCTGATGAATGAAGGTACCCATCCCGAGGTGATCGGTAAATGAACTCTAAAAAAATCCTTAAGCTCTGAGTCTAAGTGCCTTTATAAAGACAACCCATCCTATCAAATAGAGCTGCCATATAATTGATACTGATAAAGCTCAATTTTATGGTACGTTCAAAAACATGCATTTTAGGCCAGTCTGGGTATTCTAGAATAACCAATGTTTTGATCACCACAAAATCACTCATTTAAGCCATCTATAAATTTTTCAACCAATGTATGGCGGCAATCACAACTCCATTTTATTTTAATCGCTTCAATATAATGTTCTACCGTGCGGGTCGAAATAGATAAAAAAAGAGCAATTTGTTTGTAGGTCATGCCTTTTGCAAGTAATTTCAAACATTGAAATTGGCGTTTACTCAATCCAAGTTGTACTTGTTTCGCATTCACTATGGTTTCTTTAAATAAAGCTTCTACAGTTGGACCTGCTAATAATAAGATTTCATGGAATATCCGTTCTTGTGAGACATTGTTCATAGAAATCAAGTCTTTAAGAGAATAACCTAAGCCAAAAATGCCAATGGTTTTACCGTGCACACTGAGCAGGGGAGCTTTGTAGCATAAATATTGCTCTACTTTATGTTCGTTTTGTACCGGTTCAAGCAAGACCAAGCCTCGTCCATTATGCATAACTGCTTGGTCATTCTGTATATAAATATTTGCATGTTCATGATAAGGGAGCTCTCTGTCATCTTTACCTATCAGCTCGTCTAAGTCTGTAAAGCCAAGTAAATTTAACTCATTTTCATTAGCACTTAAGAATTTTCCTGTTTTATCTTTACAAAACGCATTACCAAAAGCATTTAAAAACAAGGAATCCATGTAAGGATATACATTTTTTTGTTCACTTATGAATTGTACAATCATCAAACTTCCTAAAACAGAAGGTCTACTAACTTTATTTATAATATCACACTGAGATCCATCTGCATATATATAGAACAGACTTGTCTCCTAAGATGCTATTCATTAGGGCTATGAATGCTTATCCAAAGAAAGACTTATTGATTCTCATTTAAACGCTTTGAATGCCTTTTTCTAATTTAATGTTCCCCATATTGAGATTATAATCTTACCTGGGGGTGAGCTTTAATTAAACCACATCACGTAAATTTAAAACAAGTATAAATAATTACAATCTCGGAATATTAGTAATTGAAGAGTAGGCTTCTTTGATTTTTTCTTGTGCGTCTTTAAAAAACTCAGGTAATGGTGGATACAAGAAAAAACTTCCTTTGAATTGCGACAATTTTGTTGAAGGGTTAAATCGGTCACATTTGTCTAACTCATCCAACATATGAAAACTTTCAAGAGGCAAATCCAGGCGAGTTTCAGTTGTTTTTAGATAAAGATATCCTGTAAAGTCATAATTCATACAGACAGGTAATTGATTTGGGGGTTCTGAATCTAAACTAGAAAATAAAGCATCAGAGCTGTAAAATAGCTTTGCTGACTCCGGTGAATTTATTTTATCACCATTTGAATCTACTCTTTCTGGAGAAGTACCACGACGATGTGAAAAACCCCCATCATTATTTTGTACGAGAAAATGAAAATCTTGGATTTGATAATATTTTTGGTCATTGACTTGAATCGTACCTAATTCATTAGAATAATGAAGAGAGATAATTGAATAGCCTGGTTTTAATAATGGTAATTTACCTGCCTCATGTGTCGCAACTATGGCTAAATTATTGTCTGTAAAATAATAATTAATCTCTTTAGCTACATAATCAAGTTTCATTTCCTTTGAACTTTGAGAGCTCAAAGAAAATAAAGATGGGCCTTTTTTCCTCATAGTCAAAGCATAAGATAAGCAGTTTTCAGATGAAAATGTATTTATTGAGGCGGTAAAATTAGAATTGAATGCTGGATAACTTTGAAGCCAATCAGATTCAGTAATTCGTTGAGGTATCCGCGTGTTTAAATATTGAGGTAGTTGCCCAAGGATTTCCGAGCTCAGAGGATAAAGTTTATGAAAGCATTCTAATAGGCCATCAAATTCTTTCTGACTTGTAAAAAATATATAAATTTTTTCTTCATAAGTGTCTATATTACTTAGAATTTTTTTGGGGAGGTTATCCAAGAAGTTATTGCAAATATCTAAATCTTTGAAGCTAATTGACATAGTAAGCCGATGATTTTTATAACCTAAAAATCCAATTTCCTTAACTTCCCTTAATAAAGAATTATTAACAAAAGTTAACCTTCTATTTAATTTTGAATAACTATCATAAATACTATAACTAAAATCACCACTTTTTTCCCAAATAGGAATTTCACGAGGTACTAATAATGTGTTGAATTGAAAGAATTGATTTTCTTGCATATGAGCTAGTCGATGTTGGTTTGCTTTAACATACAAATAACCTATAAATTCATAATCAAGTTTTTCATGTTTGTTATGATAAATAAATTTTGATCGTTCTGGTATGGTAATTAATTCTCCTTCTGAGTCGAGTTTTTCAGCTACCCCTTCACCACGACGATGAGAAAAATAACCATCATCATTTTGTAATAGAAAATGATAATCAAATTTTGATCTTACACCTGAGTGGAATTTAATTTTTTCTGTTGATGTATAAGAAACATACGCTGCGATTATATAGTGCCTATCTAAACCTATTGGTAATTCTCCCAATGTAAATGGGGCAATTTTTACCAACTGTGGATCACGGAAATGTTGATTAATTTCCTGAACCATATAATTCAGTACATGGGATTTATTTCTATTAGAATCAAAAGATAATTTTAAAAACGAAGGACCTTCAAGCCGGTGGTTTAGTGCATAGGCCAAACAATTTTCATGTTGATAACGGCTCTGGCGGTTTAAAAAAGGCGTGTTAAATATTGGGTTTTCTTTTAATCCAGATAAAGGGCTAGGGAAACTAAACTTATTTTTATTAAGGTACATTCTATTAAAAAAAGGAATGTATGATTTTAAAGAATTTAAGGGTTTTGTGATTTGAGACATCAATTTGGAGTACATATTTAGCTCTTTCAATTAATTTATAAACAGGGAGAATACTAGATCCATTATAAGTCAGCCTCCCTGTTCATTTTGTTCTATAGTTTAGGTGACATAGAATTGCTATCGCTGGATCCTATAAAATAGTTTGTAGCCATTGCAAATAACCCCACCCCTATTGTTAAACCAGCTAAAGCTTTAGTATTATATTGGAGCTTGGTTTGATTAATTTTTTTCATTACATTCTTATCGTCAAGAATACCTACTTGTAATGAGTTACTAAATTCTTGAGTAAATTCTTCTGAGGCGACATAAACTTGCAAAATAGTTTTAAATACCTGTAATCCATTTTTTAATTGCTCTTCTGTCCAAACTATTTTTTTTTCATTACCGGGAACCTGAGGGGTTTTAGCCATCATATCAAACATTTCGCCTGGTTTAGGGCCATCAAGTGGAACCATAGAAATGTATTCATGCCGAGGATTTCCTCGACCCCAAATATGCGTATGTAACATACTAGGTTCTTTTGTGCTTCCTATTTGAGTTATACCAGATTGTTCATCCAATGAATGAGAATTAGTTCCTGCTTGAGCTGTTTGGACAATTGGCAATCCAATTCTTTTATATATTTCAATCATCAAAGAAGTTACTTCGGTCAAACCTTTCTGTTCAGCAGTAGTGTATTGACGATTAAAAGTAGATTGTATATCTGATTTTCCATCACCTATAAAAGTAACGAGCATGCGATATCCTCTCCGATCCGTTGGATTTAATTTGATAGCATAATTATACCTATCCCTAAATTTGACAAAGGCAATGCACGTTCCTTCCTTTGTGGAGTCAAGAGCCCAATGATCAGGTGAATAATGATGATTGATATACTTATAAGTATCAAAAATTTTCATTCGTGCTGTTCCTTATCACAAAAAGATAATTAAATTTATTAAGATGTCATATTTTAATCTAAGAATTTAGTGATAAATAGGGGAAAAACCCCCCTACTTCTAATACTCCGAAACGATATATTGTTGCCTTATGTAGATTAAACGTAGTTGTTAAATTCACCAATTAATTTATTTTCTTCTAAATAAGCGTTTTCACAAATTTTAGTTAGGCAATATAAGAGAAATTATGCGTACATTTCACTCTGAATCTTAAAAGTCTCCAAAAGATCCTAAGAGGACATTTGGCACTCGTCACATGTATCATAAGGCTTGATCTGCTAAACAACTTAGATTGAAACTGTCGGTTTGTTGCGCCCATTTCATGAAAATGATATGAGGCGTTTTTATCAAATAAAATCCTATAGTCATGCTCTACATTGTGCTAGCAATCTCCCAACCTTGTAATATGACAATCTTTCTTAAAGAAATATCGTAAAATTTTGCTGTTTTGTCATTATCAAAGGTTATAAACGCTGGTTGGCAGTGCTCACCGTGATCTTTAATTCCGGTTAGTACATGATCATATTGTTGTATAAATTCAGGTAATTTGTTTCCAAGGATTACCCCAATGCTTTCTAAACCACTGGGGTACATATGCTCTGGGCGTGGCGCTGGTAATTCAATCATTGAGACAGAAAATCCATCTTCTAAAAGTAAAGGCTCTCTTAGAATAATAATAGAAACTGCACGACCATTAAATTGAGTCTCAACAAATTCGCTGCAATGTTTTTTTAATTCATCCCTTAATTTAATATATTCTGGCGTAGTGACTGTGCGATAGAGTAAATGACTCAGTGGCATTCCATTAATATGAATACCAATTTCTTTCATTCGATAGAGTAAATCTGAAAAAAATGCCTGGTAATCACCAATTAAATTTTGAATCTTCATGTTATTTTCCATCACTCTCAAGGAATTTTAGAACTTCTTTCTCGAGTGTATTATAATCATTATCAAAGCCATGATCTACGCCAGCAAAGGTAACAAGTCTGTAATCAATGTTTTCTTTCTCTAAGGCTTGTTTAAAATTTAACTGTTCTTGCAAAGAAACGCGGTTATCTGCTAAACCATAGACTAACAACACTTGAAGAGCTTTAGGAATATTTGTTAAATTATTAATCGGGTTTCTAGCATGAATCCAATCAGCAAAGTCCTTATCTGGGCTATCTTTGAAAAATCGTTTAAAAAGATACTCCATGTCTGGTCGATGTTGCATGCTAACGTGTAAATCGAGATTACCTGAAACAGAGATAGCTTTATTTATAACTTTTTGAACATATTCACTTCGATTCAAAGAAAGAAACATTTCCATTGCACCTCGACTAACACCCATCATAGAAAAAGGGGGTTGCAGTTTTATTTTGGAGTATTGTTCCAGTTGAGGTAAAAATTTTATGAGATTTTCCACATCATTAACATCATCTCCTCCAAATTCATCTTTACCCCCGTAGATGTTACCTCTATATAAGGTTCCTACGATATTGAATCTTTTAAGAAAAGAAAATCGATTGTTTGGCCGCATAATACCGAAAAATTTATTGCCACCACGTAGAAAGATTAAGGTTGGATTTTGTTTATGATTCGTTAAATAGCTTAGATATCCTGCTACCTTATTATTGTCACTAAGATATTTAAATACAACAATCTTACGTTCACCCTTAATTAATGATTCTTTCAACTCGCTAGGAGTATTTTTATCAGAAATCAGTTGTTCTGTGATATCTTTTATATTGGTTTTGCCTTCTAGTCTATAAATTTCGGCCCTATTTTTTGATAATTTTAATGACTGATAATCCTGATATAATCGAATGAAAATATTTCGATTGATGGCTAAGACAGTTATTAAAACGATAAGGATTAACAAACTAATTTTTTTAATCATAATTTCTTGATCCTCTAAATCTGAATTATTCTGAATGGCATCGAGGATCTAATATTCTACGCCTTTCTGGGTAAGTGATATAGCCTCAGGGCGTACAGCCCACCTAGAAGCAACAAGATGAATAGTAAGATATAAATAAACCAATCTTGATGTTTCGTATAAACACTCGAATTTTGCCAAATAGGTACTTTTACAGTAAGTATATTATTCATCTTTTTGGCGGTAAGTATTTCTGAAATTGGCTCTCCAGTTGGACTGGTAACACTTAAATATCCGCTTCTTGCTGTACGAACAATAGTGTAGCCGTTTTCAATTCCACGAGTAATCGCTCCTGCTGCATGAACTGTTGCATCCACTTCAAAATCCCAGGCAGGAACAAATAAGATATTGGTATTGGCTTGTCCATAACTGCGAGCAGGGTAGGGATAATCCATATCGCGACATATGGCAACACCGGCATTGCATAGATTGAGTGGAAAGGATAAAGAATTACTGCCAGCAGTAACTTTATCTTCGATGCCAGGGGCAAGATGTTGTTTGTAATAAGTCCCATGAGCGTACCTTGAGGCTGATAAAGGATAGGATTTTTCTAACACAAGTACCTATTCGACAAGCAGGTCAAAGCCTGTTATCCCTCGGCGTAAAAATGCATTTATACCCGGAGTCCAAGATAATTCTTCTGATGCTTTAATTTCTAAACAGAGAAAATATCTTTTGAAAAACTCTGGCATTTAGCCCTTCCTTATTTGTTCCTAACAATTGATATAGTGTGGGCATAATAAATAAAACCGCTGTATAATGATAGGGTAAAAAATCCCCTAATTCATTCCATGCCGGTTCCATTGAGCAAACAAGCAATCTCAATCTTAAAAACACAAATGGTAAATATCCAATTTATTTTTTTATATATCGATAAGAACCCAGTAAGCCGATGGGTTTGTTATTTACAGCAAGCCCAGGGTATAATATGATTTGAACACATTGTAATTAAATTAACTTATTAAGGGGCCTTAATGGATAAGCATGTTTTTCAAATTGATATTGAAAATTTGTTATGGCTTGCAGGTCAATGGGGGGCTTTTTGGAAAGATTGTAATAGCCATTATATGGGTTGTAATGATATTGCAGCCGAAAAGGCTCAATTGAAATCAAGACAAGACATAGTAGAAAGAACTGATTTTGATTTGGAAACGCTTAGTCTTACAGAGGCCAATCAAATTCGACAGGGGGATAAACTTGTTATTAATACTCAAAAACCCCATTACTTTTTGTATTCGGCTACAAATTCATGTAATAAAAGTGTTTTTTTAACTTTTAAAGGGCCATTATGGAATATAAATAAAAAAATAGTAGGGGTTTATGGTATCGATACGTTTATTGATTTATTTGATGAGAAATCCTATCTTCCCATTTTAGAAAAAGCAGGAATTCCTATTAATGACTTTAAAAACCTAAAGTCTACTATTATTTCTCAAGATTCATTTAAAAAAAATAAAAATCTTACCAGCCGCCAATATGATTGTCTCTATTATCTCGCTAGAGGAATGACGATAAAAGAAATTGCCCTGCAATTAAAACTATCTGCAAGAACCGTGGAGCATTATTTAGAGGCTATTAAGGATAAATTAAATTGTCGTACCCGTTCAGAGTTAATTAGAGTTTTTCTTTCTAAAGAAGTCTGTGCTTTTCACACAACAAGCTAATGACAACTAAAAAAAGAGAGGCGCGTTGAACTACTGTGCTGTTCTGAGCACTTGTTGTCATACTTAACACCCAGTGTTTTACTAGGGGGATCTTTACCCTATGCCATGCTATTTATTATAAACTATAATGCCGGGAAACCCCTTTAGTTGGCCACTACAGAAACATTCTGTCAATACAAAATAATATAAACGATTAAAGATGAGGATGTATTAAACATGCGCCTAGCTGCAATTTAACCTTGTACCCCTAATCATTGTGCTTATTTTTCAAATTAATATTTAAGGAATTTCATGCCAAATCCCCCCTTTGCTCAAGAACTAAGCGATAAGGATTTCGAACTAAAAACAAAGCGTTTGTATGCTGAACAAAGTTACATTGCAAGACGCATGCATCAAGACTTTATTGATAATTTACAAGATTTATCATATTTGTTAAAAACTCAAATTATCTCTGGTAAACCAGTACCTCGCTGTCAAATTATCTATGCGCCTACTACTTTAACCCAAATGGAAGCAGAATATTGGGTTGAACCCTTTCTTTATCTATTATGTGAGCATCTAAAATCTGCAGGTATTCATGCAACAATAGATTTTAAAGCTTTAAAATTTGTCACTAATCCTATTTTATATGCAAAGCAGTTGGAACAAAGCCCAAATATTCTTCTAATTGGCAACAAATCCTTAGGCGAACGCCATTATAGTCTTGAGCCTCATATTATAAAAACCGCAATAGCGGTTCTTCCTAATTTACCTCAAGAAAATCATCAAATCTTGCCTTTGCTTCTTAATGGCACCAAAGAAACTGCTTTCCCAGATGACCTTGCTTTTACCTTGCCGATTATTAATGCACATAGTGGATATGTAGTTACCATCAAACATGTAATAGATTGGATATTTAGAGAGCAAATTTCGTCTATAAAAGAAGTATATGAATCAATATGGCAATCAATTTTGGAAAATCGGAAACTTCTTGAATTCGATATAGAATCAGTAAACTATGAAATCAATTTAGGATACCATAGAAGAAGTCTATTAGATTTGGAGCTAGATTATAAGCAATATTCTCTCGGAACATTAGTAGAAATAGAAACTAAAACAGAAGATTCACAGCCGCCAGCAACCGTTACTGAGGGTGAAAGCCTGGAAATAATGAGTATTCTTGCAAAAAGTCAAGGTAGCGTAACTCACTGCTATGATAATCATGGAATAAATTTTCAACGCCCCGACAAAGATGCGTACTTCATTAAGCGGCCTGCTTTATTCGAAAGTATGAAAAAGCATTTTAGTAAAGAAAGAGCGCCCATTTTAGTGTTGACTGGTTTAAAAGGCATTGGAAAAACAGCTATGTCCAAGGAATACTTTTTAAACCCAGTCAAACCTTATAGCTTTCGGGCCTGGTTTCATTTAGAAAAAGGGATTAAGGATTTAGAAGAACAATATCACCAATTGGCCATGGAGCAGGGAATTCAGATTCCCAGTGATTATTCACCTAAGCAAAAAATCAACTGTATCAAAACTTGGATAGGCAAACAAAGTCCTGCTTTGCTTATTTATGATGGTGTAATGGACATCGAATTATTAGAATTTTTACCGATTTCAGAAAAAAAACAAGACGTTATCATTAGCAGCAATACTGTATTGCATTGGCTTCCCGAACAAAGATTTCATTCTTTGGCAGTGCCTTTTATGGAAGAACAAGAAGCTATGCAATTGGTTTACTTAATCACCCAATTTTCAAATAAGTTTGACGCAGAGGTAAGACAATTGATAAAAACCCTTAAAGCTTTGCCTGCGACTTTGGTTGATGCTGCAAATGTGATGGTCAGACGAGGCGTAAATCCCCCAAATTATTTAAGAAGATTTGGTGGCGAACCGATTGCAGATATGCCTGATGTCCTGGCAGAAATTTCATCTAAATTTTCAGTTCCTGAAGAAAAGGGCGCTCCAACTTCGGCACCAGAAACCAAATTATCTGCTTCGTCTTTAATTTCCAAAAAAGCCAAAACTGTTACGTCCTTCCAAAAACCCGACACTGCTACTGCCGCTTTTTCAAAATACAATTTACCGCCCAAGGAGCGAGCACTTTATACAACATTACTCGATAATAACCGCTGTTTTAAAATATCTCAAAAAGAAGGCTTTATACTAGAATCAAATACAACGCTACCTTATAGTGATGCAGATTTAATTAAATTTGGGCTACAACTAGCTCAATGTGTTAGAGATAACAAAGCCACGCTTGATAAATTTGTATACGTGAGGCCATTAAGCAGTTGCTCAGCAAGTATTTCCCAGGAAAATTCCGCGGTATCAGTAAAGCCCTCATCAAATGTAAATACATATGAAAGTTCTTTACCTCATTTAGCAAGTCCCTTACAAAATCCCTTATCCCCATCACATGTAATGGATGGTTTGAGGAAATTACAGCAGGAAGCAGAAGAATGTTTGGAAAAAAGACATTATAAAAATGCTACAGATAAATATCAGCAATTAATTTTTGAGCATGATAAAAATCTACAAGATTATAAGAAAAGTAATCAAGAAAGAAGTCATCTCCTCTTTAATTTGTCATCTGATTTTAAGCAAATTAAAACTTCTTTGGAGCACACTCTAGCAATGGCTTATTTCGGCTTAGGCTTGAGTTATTTTAAATCTGAATTATTTGATTTATCTTATCTAAATCTTATAAAGGCTTTAGAACTTCATCCAGAACATCTTGAGTATCAAAAAACCTTAGTGGAATGTAACTCTGAAATAGAAAGGCACAGTGAAACGACTCTTACTATAAAAACGACCCCAGGATTTAGTTAATAAAAAAATAACGCTAGATAGAGGAAAACATGAAATTTACATCTGAAATGAAAACCGTGTTTGACAGGTTATTTAACCAAATACCTGAAATAGATGATTCTAATGAAAAACAGCAAGATGGGTGGGTGGAATTTAAATTCCGTGAATCCATAGATCCTAATGTGTTCAAAGAGCATTTTGAGGGTTTAAGGGCAACGGATTCTTCCCTTGTGGGAAATCGGTTGATTATTTCAAAAGCAGGTGTTTCGCGGTTTAATAATCATATAAAAATACATTTTGCCTTATTAGAAAGGGAAATATATTACAAAAAATATGCACTTGTTTTAAATCAACTTTTTAACCAGCAAATTACAGAAATAAGTTATGCCGCCAATTCTGCTATCTCTATTATTTTAAGTGAGGAAATTGACACAAAAGCATTTGAAGAAACCTTCGGGTTAACCGAAGCCGATATAGATATCAGCGGAAATGAAATCATACTTTATCCTGATGCAGTCGAACATTTTAATAAAACCATCGATTCATTATTCTCAAAATTTGCAGCAGTCCAGAAGCCCCAACCGCAATCAACTTCAATTGTTGAACTTGAAAGCAAGCATGAAAACTTCCCAATACAATTAGACAAACCACTTGAAGAATGCCAAAGCGCATTTGCAGAAAAATTATCGCGAATGAATGTACAAGGTTTGCTACCTTTAAGGTTTGATTCTTTAGAATTTAAAGCGATGTTAAATCGTTCACCTAACCCCATAGTATGGTGGCAAATGGCTACAGATTCTTTAGGCATTCTAATGGGTTGGTATAAGAATCTCTTAAAACGAACCCAAAATGTATTTACACCAATTCGTAAAAGAGACGTTTTTATGGCTTATCTTAAAAGTTCTATTTTACGTCAACATGAAGGCATGTTACTCAGGGAAGGAATGCCAGTTAATTTAAATGCGTCAGCCATTCATTTTTTACTTGGGCTATCTTCGAGGATGACAAAGAATAATTTAACTGTAGTGCCATACACCTATCCTAATTCCCAAGAAACACCAGCAAAAGGCATGGAGTGGACAACTCATTTTTTTGGTAATCCCTTTGTTAAAGAGGATAAAGTAAAACTGAGACAGCTGAATGCTATCCGTGAAGTGGTAAAAGGCATTCTTTATTACCAGGATGGACATTGGAATTTTCTGGATAAGTCTTTTATAGGGATTTTAAGTAGCATGAATGTCTTGGAGTTATCATTAATTTCCTCTCGGCTCCGAGTTCAGGGCTTCTCGTACAGTGATGCAAGTTCCAGAGCCATAAATAATTTTTCATTACAATTATTTTCCCATCCAGAAGGTCCTCTTTATTATGCTTATCGCAGCTCTGGCTGGGATCCTGACGCAGCATTTTCATTTTTTACTGCCAGTTGTGAGCGCTTAGGTGATAAAAGTGTTGCATACCATGCATTCTTTAAAGATCCTATGTTTGATAAAAAATTATTAAAAAATATTTTGGAATTTTCCGGATTATTGCCACAAATGTCTTCTGAGGAATCTGATGTTAGTATGCACTTCGTTCCATAAAGCAAAATATGAGTGGAAAAATATCCATTGATTCATGTTTGGTTGAGCTAAAGGGAAATATTAAATCAAGATTCAATCGTTCCACAGCGGCTTTGAATATATCCGTTTGGCTAATTATCCATGCTGTCATATAACCACCAAAGCTCCAACCCCCGACAGCAAGATGATTGGGATCAGCAATCCCCTTTTGGACCAGGTCATCCACACCACACATGATGTCGTTATAATCACCGTCACCGAAATCACCTAAATTGGCTAAATTAAAGGCCTTCCCAAAATGCTTGTTGCTATATTTTTGTTGCCAAAGCTTGATATTGCTTTCAATGAGAGACATTCCAAAAAGAAAGATTGCTGTAAGGTCGATAAAGTATAAAATATCTGATTCCTTTTTATACGCTAATTCATAATTAGCCAAATATACACAAGGGATTTATACTTACCAGGCAATAAAGAAAATATCCTACTTATCATGAGTATTAAAAGTCAAAACCATACGCTGAGGTTGATGTTCATCAAAAGAGACTGCTTTTGATTCACAAGCATAAACCCCATTGGTATATCTGCCAATGACTTTGCGCCAAAACAAAAGAGCGGCATTATTTTCAGGAATTACAGATATCTCTAAATGCCCTGGGTGCGTATCAAAGATTTGGTGGGCGACTTGCTGACCAATTCCTTTGCCTTGAAATTTAGCTAGAATGAAAAACTGATCAATTTTCCAATTTGTTTTCACCCCAATGCCTTTTTCATTTAACAATACAAATCCAGCAATTTCCCCGGCAACTTTAATCAAAAAGGCTTTTTTTATTGGCTCTTCAAAATAGGCCTTGTAATCATTTGGCTCATACAATCCATTATCCGAAATACAAAATCCACATTCACGAGAGGCATCATAAACATAGAATTGAGCCATGTTTTGAATGGTTGGGTAATCAGCAATCGTTGTAGGCAATAATTTAGCTTGATTTATTTCTTGAATATCCTGGACATCAACCGCTCTTGATAAAGCCATTTTATAGGTTTTTAAACTATTTAATGGGATTACAGGTAGGTTGATTTCAAAAATAGATTTGATACAGGCTTTTGATAAATCCTCAGTGATTCCTTGCCATTGATTGGTTTTGGCATTAAATATTTTTGTTTTATAAGCGCCACTTAAGTCAATGATTTGCCCATGATAGTCAAGCGTCATCAGCATTAAATCCCAGGACTCACTTTTATAGTGTGCCAGGCCATAGGTGATGAATTTAGATACTTCTTTTTGAAAGATAGCAAATGAATCTTCTGGGATATCAATATCTATGTCTGCAATAGGGCGAGTCGCACCATAGGCATGGGTTGCAAGTCCACCTGTAATCTGAAATGGAATTTGATTTTTTATTAGAATATCAGTTATCCAAACTAGGGCTTCTTTAATCTTTTGCATGGGTTTTCCAAAAATTATTACTTAATCAATTGAAAGCGTTGAACAAGCTTACCTTCATACAAGACGGTTTCATTAAACATGGATTTAGGACGCACCCATATCTGGTTATTTCCAAATTTATCGCAATGATATAATGCTTTATAAACCACCAACGCTTCATGGGTTTCACTGTGAATAGCGCAGGCGACAATTTCGTATTGTTTACCGTTTTTATAATGTTGGTATCGTTCATTAGCCTTTGGCATTTTAGTTCCTAGCAGGGGAGTGAAATTTATAAACAAGCAGCCCATCATGTCCTTGATAGACTTGCTTAGTTGGAATCACCGTTTTTTTGTTGAATTGCGTGATGGTATTATCCCAAAACGCATGGGCTACGGAATTATTATCCCATACTCGTATTTGCCATGGTCCTTTAAATTGGCCAAACATTTCTTGTGCCACAAAGCCACCAATGCTTTTTTTGCGAAACTTACACATAATGAAAAACTCGGCAATGTCCCAGACATCCGCATCATGAGTTATGGGTGAGCCTTTTTGAACAAGTACAAAGCCTGCCAATTTCTTGTTCACCCAAATCAAATGGGGATATTTATTAGGGTCTTGCCAATAGGTAGGTAGCTCTGAGTAACCGTACAGACCATTATCATGAATATCAAAATCAGCCAAATCGGTCATTTCATAGGTATACAGTTCGTAAAGTTGTGCGATGACTGATTCTTGCTTAACACTTGCTTTGGTTATTTGAATATCTAATGCTGGCTTTTTTCGATCTTTAGATTGCTCTAGTCTTGGTGTTTCAAAACTAAAAACATTCATTGCATAGGGATCCGGATTTTCAGCTGTTCTTAACTCATCTTCTGTTTTAAAAACTTCTGTGTACTTACCTTGGGAAACCGCAGTAATAATTTTGCGCCAAAATTTTACTGCCTTTAAATTTTCTGGCATTACAGCTACAGACCATTTACCTGGATGCTCGTTAAATATTTGTTGAGCAACTTTGAAGGCAATGCCTTTACCTTGAAATTTAGCAAGAACGAAAAATTCTCCCATATTCCAGTCAACTGGTTCAAGCAATGCCATTTTATCTAATAGGACGAAGCCGGCTATTTCATTATCAACTCGTATTAAATAAGCTTCTTCATTTGAAGTTTCAAAATAATGTTTAAAATCAATGCATTCAAACAAGCCACTTTCAGGACATTCCCAACCCATAAATGCGGTTCTATCGTAAACATAAAATCCTGCCATATTTTGAATGGTTGGATAATCTGCTATTGTCGCGGGTACTAATTGAATGTCACTAAAGGTTTTTTTCATATAGCTTTATCCAAATACAGTTTCATCCCTTCATGACTTGCTTCAAAGCCCAATTTTTCATAAAAATTCTTTGCAGAACTGCGTTGTTTATTGGTGGTTAATTGGATGATTGAGGCACCTTTTGATTTGCCATATTTAATGGCTTCTTGCAACATCCACTTGCCAATTTGTTGGCCTCGAAATATTTTAAGAATACGCACTGCTTCAATTTGCATCCTGGTTTGACCTGTAAAAGTAAGGGACGGCATGATGGTGAGATGGCAGGTGCCAATAATCTCAGCGCTCTTCTCAACAACCATCAAATATTGATTCAAATCATTATTTATTTTGTGAAAGGCATCGATATAGCGTTGATCTAATTCTAGCTGAGCGGATTCGCGCATCCTACCAAGCTCATCTTCAAGGAGAAGGTTAACGATTATTCTTAAATCAGTGATTTTAGCTTTGCGGTGAGTGAGTAGTTCAAACATACCATTAGGCTCCCAGTGGTTTCAATCCGGTTATCTTTTCTATTAATTTTTTTAAGGATTTAATGTCATTAGTATTGGAAAGTACTTGTTCAAATAGTTTTAATACCTCTTGGTCGTATTTGGCTAAATATTGAAATGCCTTTTTAGGTCCATGATAGCGCAACTTCTTGAAAGCAAAGTAATCCTCTAAGATAGTAAAAATACTCCAAATGTATCGATATTTCCCTTCTAGGTCACCAACCTGCGCACGAGCAAGCATTTTTTGATACCATATTTTCCGCGCTTGAATTTCATCAATGGTGATAGGCAAAGGCTCATTTTCCATGGTTTTTAATGTTTCAAGCAGGTGTTTTCCAATATTATTGTGGTCAATGATGATAATACCATCGCTCATCTGTAGATGTGTTTCATTTGGTATGACAATTTCGTTCTCAGAAAAAATAAAAATATCATGAAAAACCTGAGCTTTTTCATCAAAGCGAGCAATCCATTTTTTATCCCCCTTGGGCCGGATGCCAGCAACATCGTAATCACTAGTCGGTTGAAAATCACCTCGCGCGCGTGAACCGTAAAGAATGATGGTATGGCAATGATAGATGGTTTTTAATTCCTCAACGATCAAGCCGAGGATTTTGTCATTTTGCCAAGATGTTTTCATGCATACTCCTGAATCTATTTGACTGGTGTAGAGGTTTGTTCACCCTGAATTTTAATATCAGCGAACGATTTTTCCTCACCTCGATAGAGCAACGTCACACAAATCAATGTGTTTTGCCTTCTCAATAGCTATATGAGTCACTCCTGTTATTAGGTTTTAACCCTTATCAGCCTTATGTAGATTACCTATTTAAATCGCTAAGGGTACAATACGATTTCTACTTACATCCAAAGGCTGTATAAGATGTATGAACTATTGATAGCGTAACCTTGTGAAGTCATTGCAAGTACAATTAGGAAAATCTAGCTATTAATTTCCATAATCATTTTATATATTTTTCGGTAAATTGAGGGCGTATTATACACAAATTCATCCTAAAAATATCTTGATTGATTTTACTCGATCCTCAAGTTTTTTAATTTGACATTTCTCACAGGTCTATGCTGCTTTGCATTTGAGTGACGGTGTCGGCCCTAATCGCCCAAGCGTTCTAAAGCTAAGGTGTTTACTGGAGGGAGCA
>JACCWN010000089.1 GCA_013697625.1 Legionella sp. | reverse complement strand
CCCGTAGGGGGATCAAAATCAAGGGGGACCAGGACGTCCAGGGCCGCCGGAGGCATACTTGTCGCGTTGGCGAGTCGATTTTAGCCATGGATGGCTAAAATCAATCACGAGGTAGCGACACTATCGTATTTGCCTTTTAAAGATCGTATTCCTTTAAAGCAACTATTAAAGCTTAAAAACATTGCAATTAATAAGAAAAAACCTGCCATTAAAATGACCATGCTTGCATTATTTATAAACAGATATTTATATATGGTACCCAATGTTAAACCGATAACTATTTGTGGAAAAACAATTAGGATGTTGAAAATACCCATGTTATAACCAATGTTTTTTTCAGGAATCATATCGCCAAAAATCGTGTAAGGGCAGGTTGATAAGGTAGCCCAGCCAATACCATAAAAAATAATTAATATGGCTATCAGAGAAGTATTTGCGGTAAATGCAATACCCACCAAACTCAAACCACCAAGTCCAAGTCCAATTGCAAAAAGTTTGTTAATTTCAAATACTCGATTAAGTGATGGGATCATCAATGCAAACAAAGTGCTAGAAAGCTGTAATAAACCAAAATAGTTGGATGATAAAACATTGGCATGGTTAAGATAACCACTTGATTTTTCTAAATTATCCGTTAGTTTGACTGGCATGCCAAATACTGTTTGCGCAATGTCTAAATTAAGATAGTTCCAAACTGCGAAAATTGCCATCCAAGCAAAAAACAAAATATAACTTAATTTCCAAAATTCTATAGGGAAGGAATGAATTGACTCTTTGAGTCCTTGGATGGTATGCAAAAATCCAATTTTTTTATTGGTTTTAGGGGCAGTGAATTCCTCCTCCCTAACCATGATTAAAGTGACCATGGATGCTAGTAGATAACAAAGAGCGCCAATGATAAACGTATAATTTACATACAATGGTAAATCAGTTTTAACCTCAGCTGCGCTGGAAAAATGAAATACATGAATCAATATCCAAGGCAAGGCCCCAGCCGACATAGCTCCTAAACCGGCCAAGGCAGTAGACCAGCTAAAAGCTTTTGTTCGTTCTGATTTGTGCGCAGTATCCAGTATCAAGGCCCTTGATAACTGTGCATTTCCATTGGCACCGATGTCTAACAAAATAATCAATAAAATAATAAGTGCCGTACTATGTGCATAAGGTAAGCATACCAAACTAAATACGCCAAGCAGCGTGGAGATTAAAAATAGAGGTCTTCTACGACCATAAGGGGAGTTCATACTATCTGATAAAAGGCCTATAATGGGCTGGATTATCATCCCTGTGATGGGTGCAATTAGCCACAAATAACTGATGAAATGTGATTTAAATCCAGAAAACTGTAATATGGTACTTAAATTAGCAACCTGTAAATTGGTAGCTAATCCATATCCAAATGCACATATAGCTAAATAAAAAATTTTATTTTTGTTCATTGTATTCAAAGCCTATAAAGAAAAGATAATTTAAAATGCCAAAACTCATAAAAAGTGCCATGATCAAACTAAACATATAAAAATGACCATTATAAAACAAAGCGGTTAATAAACTGGCAAAACTTGCCATTAAGGCCATACTCAAGCCAAGTAGAGCTGCAGAGCCCCCTTTATTATGTGAGCTACTCAGAGCTAGGGACATCAATGGGCTGCCAATAAAGGCAAAACTAAACAAGAATAAAGAAACAACACCCAGATAACTGTATATTGTCACAAGACTTGGCCATATAATAAAGCCCAAAAATGATAATACACCAAACATGCTCAAAGCCAATCCAGCAGAAATAATAGTGGTTAATTTAAAACTATTGACAAATTTATTTACCATTAAGCCCCCAATTATGAAACATGAAAAAGGAAGCAGCTGGGTCAGGCCAAAAAATTTAATTGGAATCTTAAAAAAATTGTGAATGATAAAAGGGGCTGTTGTAAGGTACGCTATGAGTGCTCCTAAAAAGGAAGTATAAGTTAATACTGGTATGATAAGCTTTTTAGTGAGCACCTGTTTATAGTAAAGTAAAGCATGGGTTACATTCATTGGAACGTTTTTATTTTGAAAATCTGAGCCTTCCAGCATAAAATGGTAAAGACCACAAAAAGAAAGAAATCCTAAAACCAAAATGCATAAAAAGGTACTTCTCCACCCGAAAAAGTGAAATAAGAAACTACCAATAACAGGTCCAGCTAAAGGTGCTAATGAGCCAGAAACATTAACCCAGGAGATGAATTTAATACTGAATTTTTCATCATAATATCGACTTCTAATCGTTGCAAAAGTTGCAATATTCAAACTGGAGACACCCACCCCTTGCAAGAATCTGCCTATGAGTAAGACATAGATATTGGGTGCAATGTAACAACAAAAGGTAGCACATAAGAACAAAATCGACCCCCACAACATCAAAGGCCTGTAACCAATACGGTCTGCAACCAAGCCAAAATAAATTTGGGGCAAAGCAACACCTGCAAACCACACAGTCATACTTAATTGACTCAAAACAGAAGTTATACCAAATTCTTGAGCCAGCGCAGGTAAGGTCGGCAAATAGATATCATTCGATAAGTTACCGGTCAAATTGTACAATATGATAAATATTGGGCAATAAAGATAAACTATTTTTGGAGAAAATGTTTCATTCATATATATATCCAGTTAAAAGCTTTGGGTAATTGAGCGCTTATACCCGTCTCCATGTTGTAAATATCATAACTTCAAATTTGGAGTTTGTCAATATTACTGTGACACCATGGTCAATATTAGCAAGACAATATGGGCTTTTTTTCAAGAGAAGCACAATATATAAAAATGAGATATTATAGTCTGTTTGTTTTATAATTGCACCATATTTTTATCCACTTATTTTTATCCAAACGGTCGACCCCTGCACAAAACCGTTCAGGCTAAGACGCAGAGCGTGTCTCAAAGCCCTAACATTATGTATAAGGTCAGCAGATATTTGCCTGTCATTAGAAATTTGCAAATACACACCAATCGATTCTAATAGACCATTCATGATATTATATCTACCCTTTATAATGACGATGGACTGTAATGATGGGTACGCTTACATGGGCAGATGTTTTGGGAGATGAAAAGTCAAAACCATACTTTAAAACTATGCTAGATTTTCTTGCTCAAGAAACCTCAGCAAACAAGGTAATTTATCCTCCCAAAGAGGAACTGTTCAGTGCTTTTATAGAAACACCCTATGATCAAGTCAAAGTAGTTATTTTAGGACAAGATCCCTATCATGGGCCAGGCCAAGCACATGGTCTTTCATTTTCTGTAAAACCAGGCATAAAGCCACCACCTTCCTTGAAAAATATTTTTCAGGAATTAAAAAATGATTTAAATATTCCAATACCATCTCTTGGATGCTTGAAAAAATGGGCTAATCAAGGCGTATTGCTTCTAAATACCTCACTAAGCGTAGAGCAATCAAAACCACAGTCACATGCAAAAATAGGCTGGAGTACCTTTACCGATAAGGTTATGGAAAAATTAAATGACCATCCAAAGGCCTTGGTTTTTTTATTATGGGGCACACATGCGAAGAACAAAGGTGCCTTGGTCAATAGATATAAACACTTGGTATTATCTACAGCTCACCCCTCGCCTTTTTCAGTTCACCAAGGATTCTCTGGCTGTAAACATTTTTCACAAGCCAATACCTTTTTAATATCTAAAGGACGAGAACCAATCAACTGGGACTTAAATTAAATATTTTAAATTTTTTAAAGTGGTGTAGGACTTTACTAAAGGTGTTATTAAAACCACGATCAACCTCATTGTCATCCGTGCAAACCGGTAGGGTCCATACTTTTAACCCAGAAGTTCCGGCATAGACAAGCCTTGGAATCGATCGCGATTTAACCATCCTTATAATAAAGTAAAATCGCGAATTTCTGTATAAATTTACTTTTTTCTGGTTTTTTCGACGTATTTATCTATACTTATTTAAGCACAGGGATTGTTAAGTTTGTTTTTTTTATATTCAAACTATGGATAAAGATATCTAATAATTAGAAGTAATCAGGAGAGAATCATGAAAAAATTGGTAGCTTTAACTGTATTTGCTTTTATTTCTACAATGACTTCTATATATGCAACCGGATCTGTAAGTTCTTCTAGCTCCGGAGCAAGCACAATGGGTACTGATTCAGAAAGTGCTTCACGTCCAAATCTTCAACTAAGTCCTAATAAGTCTCTAGCAGCCCCAACAGATACTACTCAAAAGCCACTTGGAACATAATACGTATTCAACCAATTCTAAGTCCAGCCACTGGTACTGATTCGGGAAATACCAGTTCTGGGACCATACACCGCAAAGATATAGGACAGAAAGTGATATAATCTGTCCTTCTATTTGATATGAACCTGTTGTTGAACTTCTGTTAATAATTCTCTTAAGCTATTCAAAGGTAGTCCCATCACTGAATAAAAGCACCCATTTATGCGGCTGATAAACTGACCAATATAGCTTTGAATACCATAGCTTCCCGATTTGTCCAAATAATTATCTGTGGCAAGATAATGATGGATTGCTTCGTCCGGGATATCAGAGAAGGTTACACGGGTGGAATTTGTAACTATTTTTTGATAATCAAAGTATTTTAAACCAATGCTCGTTATCACGTCATGAGAGCGGCCAGCTAGATTTTTTATCATTTGAAAGGCCTCTTGAGGATTTTGGGGCTTACCTAAAATGCAATTATCCAACACCACTTCTGTATCCGCACACACCACAGGATAAAATGGTAATTTTTCACGCTGTAGCTGTTCCCAACCCGCTGTTAATTTTTCTTGTGTAACTCTTCTTGAATATTGTTCAGGAGGCTCATTGGGCGCCACAATCTCTGGGGTATCAAATAATAACAATTCATATTCCACCTGCATCATGCTCAGCAGTTCGCGACGTCTAGGACTTTTTGATGCTAAATATATTTTCATAGGATAATGGTTAGGTTGTAAACCGACTCTAAAATTGTTTGAAAATTATATAACAAATAGCATTGAAGATCCTCATTCTACTGTTCCTAATCCTTGTGTTTAACTTCAAATGGTCCTGTGCTTAACTTTGATAATAAAAATTATAGAAAGAAGAGATATGTTACTGATAGAAGTGCAAATCATTAATGATGTTAAGTGACCTTGATTATTTAAACTTCTTAGTCTACGCCTCTTATTATTGCAATGTGGATAGATGTTTGTTTAATAAGTTAAACAATTGAACTACAAAGAGATAGGCATGGGTAGAACCCTTTTAATAAGAGGGCTGTCTCCAAAAAGCATTTGGTTTTTTCATCTAAATTACTCACAATTTCTGTGGATAAGTCTGTGAATAGCCTGTATGGGAACCCTCATCTGCTACATAGGCATAGGCTATTTATGATTGTATGGTTTTACTCCAAGGCGTCTTCTCTTTAAGTGTAATGCCTGTTGAATTGAAGAAACTAAGTCAATTGCCCTAGGTTTAATGCTGGGCTGGTGGCCTTTGCAGTTTCTGAGAATTTTGTCAGGAGTTCTTGCCTATGGGTTTTATCAAAAAACAAAGTGGGAGCACCATTGTTACTATAAGAATGACATGCTTTGAACAAAAGAGCTAAACCGCCTGAGAAAAGGCCGATAAGAATATTTAAAAGGATTCGCTTACCAGGTTTAAAATGATTTCCAAGACCTTCATTTTCTGTATAGACCCTTGCATGGAGAAGTCTTTTAAAGTTATGAGTGGCTTGTTGGCTCGGACCCTTAATATACATTTCAATCAAGAAATTATCCAAATCACATTTAAGGTTACCACTCACAGACTTGAATGTCATTGCATCAGTCATGCGACCATCCTGTTCTAGTATAAGTATGTATTTTTCCATATTTTGAATTTGTGCATATAAATCTACCATGGATTGATAACAGCCAACATCTCTAGTTATTAGACGTTCAAGCATACTATTTCTTGATTGTAGTGATAGGGAATAGGAGGAATAAGTGTCTGATTCAAAATTCTCATCAAAGCTAAAAGGCTTAGAATTTTGTTCATATTCATACAAGGCTATGATTAAGTGGTAACCTTGTAGACTTAAGTCTGGATGTAAGGATTCATTCAATTTCGATTCAATGACATCTAAAAGCGATGTTGAGTCTCCTATTCGAATATAATTTTGTATGTCTTGTGTTGGCAGTGTTGTCAGAGCATTGAAAAAATTGCTATATTTTTGTTGTAAAGTCACTAGAAACCCAAGTCTGTCATTGGTTAACCCTTGGTTCATTAATGCATTCTGAAAGAAATGCATGTCATCTTGAACAGTAGACCACTGCAATTCAGGATTAGCCATACACAGAAAATGCCAAAGACTATAGGGTGTTGCATAAAGAAGGGGTAAATTTAATTGAGCCTCCCTCACATTACCCGTATGGTCAACAAGTGCCTGCATATAATGTGCTATTTTTGCACCTAGATTTGAAGAGACCAGTTCCGCCAATTGTGTTTGTTCTTGTTTTGCTTGCAAAAGTAGCTTTTGAAAGGTATCAATTTTCTCTTGATACCTTTCCTTAGTAAAGAACTTTGCATAGGTTCTTATATTCTCACCCAATTTTAAGTATTGTTCTTCAATATTATCATAATGGTTACGAAACTCATCATAACTTGCAGCTGTTTCTATAGGATATGAAGCGATGCTCCTAACTTGCCTCAGTAAATTATTATATTGGATGAAGCTTGTTTCAAGAGCGGATGAAAGATACTCATCAATTCCTTCATTTATCTGCTGAAATACAGTTACAAACCCATGAAACTCAGCTTCAAGCTCTTCTGAGAAATGGGGTTTGTATGATTGAAAGCGTTCAGCATTCGCTTTGATAAAGCTATCCCAATTCGCCCATGCAATGGTTCCTACCTGGTTAGACGAGCGCTCACCTAATGTTTGAATATCTGCTGCTAATAAATCATTGATGGGCTTTAGAGAGTCCAGGAAGCCCGGTAAAGTCTTCATTTTTGCCATCATCGTTTTAGTATTACAAATGATTGATTCTTGTTTTAATTGGTTTTGTTCCATCTGACTGTGTATATTGGTCAGATAATCCTGCTTTTCTTGAAGGGTGGTATTTATAGTTGCCAGACTTTTTTTAAGCTCATTAATACCAGCATTAAATAATTGTACACTGACTATACTATTGATCTTACCTTCAAGCTCTATTAGTTTACTTTTAAGAGCCTCAATGAGTTTATTTAAAGCCAGGTCATATTCAACAGGTTCCAATTTTTTCTTACTTTTAAAACACTCAGAAAAGCTTCGAATCTTTTTACCTGGATATTGGATTGATAAATCAAGTAAGGCTGAGAAAAAAGGGTTATTAAAAGGTGCTAATAATAAATCAAATGCCATAGGTTTCTTCTTCTTATCTAGAAGTATACCTAAAAGTGTGCCTCGGAAGTTATCTAATGATTCTATATCAGCTTTGTAAGCAGATACTTGTTTACTTAATGCAAGGGTATCATCTAAGTTTGTGTCCTTAAGGAAGATTTTTTCAGTCTTGGTTCGCAGAGATTTTTGTTGTTCAATTATTTTAATTTCATATTGATCATAATTGAATTTGAGCTGTTGGATCTCTTGACTCAAACTTTTGCTTTGATTGCTGTAATCATTGTATTGTCGTTGGAGTGTAAGAGATTCTTCTTCAAGAAGTTGTAATTGCGACTTTAATTCTGCCTGTTGTGATGATAAAGCCTCGATATAAGAGCTGATGGTCTCTTGGAATAAATACTCATTTGGCATGGTAAGTCTAGAAAAGGAATTTGTATAACATCATACCTGCTGAAGCTTAAGATAGTATTAAGCTTTGAAAATTTGTAGAATGTAAACAAACCATTAGCAATGTGAAATTCAATACATTTCAAAATTTGATACGGATTTTATGATTTTGTGGTAGCCATTAAGGCCAGAACTTCATGCTTCAAAGTTATTTGAAAAGCAGGGTCTAGGTTCGCTGATACCACCATATAAGGTTTATGATCTGTGGTTCTTAAAAAACACACATCTATTAGATTATTTATTTCTAAGAGATCATATTTAATTAAAGGAATGGTTCTTATTTCTTCATGTGGCAAGTTAGGGTGTTGCTTTTGCGGTTTTAAAAAGCTATTTGTAATATTGAAATTAAGCAGAAAATCATTCTTTGATCGGTTATTTAATCGTGTACTCATGCTTATAATTTTCTTATTCATTTTATAAGGTATGGGCAAAAAATTATACAAAGTCGTAACTGCAGAGACTAATGTTTCTTTTAACCAATTGGGTTTACGAAATGTTGCTATACTGGCAAGCTTTCCCAATGATGCGCATCGTTGATAAGGACTGGTTTCAATAAAAGACTGACGGATTTGTCGTGAAAGTGAGATCACATCTTGCTGGGTGCTAAGGCTGACTTTTGCTAAATCTAAGTTCAAAAAACAACCCACGGTTTGATCATATTTTTTTTCATTGCGGGTAGATTTCACTTTGCTGAAACAAACCCTTTTATTTGCATTGGGACTGTCACTACAATTATTCAGTGCTAATAAAAATATTGCACATAAGCCATCATCCAAACTGAGTTGGTGCTTTGAGCAAAATATTTGTAAATTGGATAACAATTCTTTTGGGATTTCTGTGTAGTGAGAATAAGCCACTTTGTTTTTTTTCATATCAAAAGCAATGCAAGGGGTTGGAAGCGTGATGGTGTTGCTGTCCTTAAGGTATTGATGCCAAAAAGTTAAATCCTGATTTAAATGCTTGACCAAATTTTTATGTTCTAAAAATAAATACTCTTTAAAGGTTTTATCCTGGCAAGGAAGTTCCTGTCGGTTATAAAAACGTATTAAATCTTTAAAAAGAATCTCTAAGGATACTTCATCAGCCAATATATGGGGCATGCAAAGATGAATCTCTGTCTGGTCATTAGATAGATAAAATACTCGGGCAATAAGAGCTGCGTCTTGTTGTGGCCAAGCTTTTAAATTTCTTAAGGCCTGTAAAGATTGTTCTAACACCAATTCCACTTGTTTGGATTCTTCTGATTCCAGTTTTTCAATTCGCAAATGGAAAGAAATTTTTTTTCGGGTTTGTTGTGTGGGGCTAAAAGAGGAAACTTTATACCTCAAGACTTCATGTTTTTGTAATAGTTGATTAAAAGCCTCTTTTAACCTATGGTCTTCTAAATGCTTCACGAAACGTTTGTGTTTATAAATGGTCAAATGTCTTGCTTTGCGTTCAAAGATATTGGAAAACCATAAAATGGATTGGAAATCACTTAAGGGGAGGGCGGTTGAATCCTGATACATGTCTTCATCCCCTTGTAATTCAGGGGAAAGGATCTCTAAACTGTCTACTAACTGTGCTAATTTAAATATGGTAGGATTCTGGTAAAAATTCTTTAAGCTTAATTCTTTTCCAGAAGCACCATTAATGGCAGTCACGATCCTTGCTGCTGATAAAGAATGACCACCTAATTCAAAAAAATTATGATGAATGTTTATATCCTGCACATCTAATTCTTTAGACCATATTTGCGCAATCAATTGCTCTGTAGCGTTTTTGGGAGGGGATGAATTATCCGGAGTCTTAAGACTTAACATCTTTAATGCTTTGTAATCCACTTTGTCATTGGCATTCAGTGGGAAGGATTTCAGATAGATGAATGTAGAGGGGATCATAACCTCTGGTAATGATTTTTTTAAGTAATTAGACAAAGACTTGGTCGTTAAGGTTTGTTCTGGGTTTTTTAAAATAGTATACGCCACCAATGTTTTGTCATTATGACCAGATTCTGTTTCTTTTGCAGTAATGACTGCGGCTTTGATCGCAGGATGTGTATTTAAGCACATTTCAATTTCTTTTGGATCTACCCTAAAACCTCGAATTTTCACTTGATCATCGACCCTTCCTCGACACTCCAATTCGCCGTTTGGAAGAAAATTGCATAAGTCCCCTGTTTTGTAAAGACGTGATTTAGGATCTGCACTAAAGGTATTTTTGATAAAGTAGTTCTTGGTTAATGTTTCATTATGAAGATAACCGCGGGCCAGACATGATCCGCCCAGGTACAATTCGCCAATTTGCCCCGGCATCACTTGATTGTTCTGTTCATCTAGAATATAGGCTGTACAGTTTGGCATTAAAGAACCAATGGGTATGCGATTTTTAAAAGATTTCATAACATTAATATCGATACGTTTGGCACTGACGGCTACAGTGGCTTCCGTTGGGCCGTACTCATTGAAAATAATGTGGTTTGGGTACAATGCAAGCCAATTTGCACAATCAATTGGCGATAAATTTTCCCCCCCGAATACAAGTGTTTGTAAGGACAGAAGTGGAATCTGTTTTACTTTGGCTTGATTTATTAACACATTAAAATAGCTGGGTGTTAATTTAATTACATTGATTTGATTATTTTCAAGGTATTTTAGATAAAGTAGGGGATCTTTTCTTATCTCTTGCTCACATATACATATTCTCATACCCAATAATAAAGGAACAAGGGATGTGGCTACTGCGAAATCAAAAGAGCAGTTGGATGAAAAATCAATTATTTGCTGTGGTTTCATACCAAAATAATCTGAAAACCATTTGGTAAAATTCACAACACTTTGGTGTTCGATCAGTACACCTTTGGGCTTTCCAGTTGAACCAGAGGTGAAAATTATGTAAGCCAGCTGATTATATTCCAGACCAATATCAGGATTGGTTATATTTAATAAAGCCTTGTTAAAATCGTAAATGATAACCTTGCCCGTGTATTTTACAAATAAATGAGCTTGTGAATTCAATGTTATGAGATAAGAAATTTTATTATCATGTAAAATTCCCAACAACCTTTCCTCAGGCTGTGAAACATCTAGTGGCACATAAGCACACCCTATTTTAAGAATGGCAAGGATAACTATTAAAAAATCAATAGAGCGTTCCATAGCAACTGCTACAGGCATAAGTTCTGTAATACCGCTTGCCAATAAATCATAAGCACATTGATTTACTTTCTGGTTTAAAGCCTCATAGCTTAAATAATGTTCACCAGAAAAAACAGCAGTTTCATGCCCTCGTAATGTCACTTGTAATTCAAAGAGTTCTACCAAATTGGTAGACTTTGCAGGTTCCATGGTATTAACCAAGGTTATTTTATTTTCCATCTATATTCCAAAGGTTAAATTTAGCCATGAGGGTTTCATATATTCAAAGTTTAGATGGTAGATTTGAAAAATCAAAAAAACAGTTTACTTTCTAAGTATTTATTTGTTGATATTTTTTACTGATTTCAAACATGAAAGGTTAGGAGCTGGATGATGTTTGAAGCATCTTTTGCCAAGTACCATTTTTACTTAAATAAATTTTGTTTTTGACGCTATAGTTAATATAAATAACTTGGGAAAAATATGGATGAAATTTAAAAAAAATGTATACAGAATAAGTATGATTTCAGTTTTATTTTTTTTGGTTTCCTGCGCAGACAATCAAGCTGTAGAAAAGAAATTACATCAAATCAACCAAAATCCTATGAGCTATATACAACCAGAATCATTGGGTATCACTCAGCAAGAGCAGACCGAATTAGTTGCTGATTTTTTAAAAAATTATTTTTCTCCCTGGGATAGTGCAAGGACTTTGGAGAACTCTGTCAAGACTCTGAAAGATGTACAAGATAATTTTAAGAACTTTCTAGAAAATCCTGGTTATAGCCAGAAAAATCAGCCCATTCAAAAACAATTCATTGAAACATTACAGGACAATACTGATTTAGTTACTTACCCCAATGTGAATAAATTTGGAATTATTGTGAAGGGCTCCTTAGTTAGAAACCTTCCAACCTTATTACCATCTTTTGGAAATTCTAAAATTGCAGGACAAGGTTATCCCTTCGATAATTTAGAAGTTTCATATATAGAAAAAGGTACACCAGTTCAAGTATTGCATGCCACCAAAGATAGGGTGTGGAATTTAATTCATACTGCCAGTTATTCTGGCTGGGTGAGAAGCAAGCAGGTAGGGTTTGTTTCTCAGGAATTTATCTTACAATGGAAGATGCATCCTTTTGTGATTACATTACGCGATCACATACCCTTACTTTCTAAAGAAAAGCAGGTGGTTGCATCAAGCCGAATTGGCATATTATATCCTATGAGTGCTGACCAAAAAGACCATTACGATGTGTTGCTTCCAATGGCAGATGATATGAATGGAAATGCTCAAATACAAACTTTATTACTTGATAAAAAATATACCCATCCTTTCCCTGTGAATATTTCATCCAAAAACGTTGCGGCAATCGCTCAAACCATGATTGGCACGCCCTATGGATGGGGCGGGTTGCATCAACAGCGGGATTGCTCAGCGACAACCAGCGACCTCTTTGCAGCTTTTGGTATTTGGTTACCCAGAAATTCTTTAATGCAAGCAAAAAGAGGAAAGATCATTTCATTGGCGAAAATGACCTCTGAGCAAAAATTGCAGACCATACGAAAGCAGGGCATACCCTTTTTTACCTTGATCCATGCACCTGGCCACATCACATTGTATATAGGCATCTTTAATCAAGATGCCTATATTTTACAAGATGTATGGGGTGTACATACGGTAAATTTGTTTGATAAACCAGGTAGAGCTGTCATTGGTAAAACTGTTATCACACCTATAGATTTTGGTAAGGGATTTTTTAATGTGAGGGAGACTTTTTTAGATAAGGTTGATTCTATGTCAATATTAATTCCAAGCCAAAAACAGAGGAGTGTAAACCCAAATTCATAATAAACAAATTGTTAACTAGAATAAAAAACAGTAACCGCCCCCCAGCAACGTCATGTATGGACCTCGCGTGAAGGATCTTGTGAATGAGTCGTGGGTACATTTTAACCAATGACTTAGGAATTAGAACTGCTATAGGGACATATAAGCACAGTCTTTTTACAAGCAATTTGGACAGGGTTGCTAAAGATCCTTTAATTCCAGGTAGTATAGCAACTCAAGTAACTAATATTTTACATCAAAATCATTATACAAATGTAGAACTTAATAATCCTCCAGCTGCGTTTCAGCCAGGCCCAAATGGTTTCACCTGTTAAAACTTACTCTAAAAGGTACTGTTTTATGAATATTTAGGTACATTATTAATGGCTAGAATAGGCCTGTATGATTCTAGCTCAACAGACTCTATAGAATCTTTAAAAAAAACTGCAATCAACTTGACATTATATTCAGAAAAAGACAAAATCACGCCTTCGTGGCTATGTAGCTCAGCCGGTTAGAGCGCGGCACTCATAATGCTGAGGTCGGTGGTTCGAGTCCACCTATAGCCACCATTGAATCAATAGGTTAAGAAAAGAATCTAAAAAGAAACACATTTCAGGGTGCATATAGGGTGCAAATAGAATGTTTCAATATAGATGCGGGTATAAGATATAACCTAATAGTAATGCATTTGTAATTACAATTATTAAGGAGACTGGTTTCTACAGCGAGCTTGATAAGCATTAGAATAGACGTATAGGTATGATCTTGATCTTCATTCCCTTATAATTATATCTTAACAAATTCAGAATATCTTAAATTTCTCGTCTCAAATTAAATTGGTTTTTAAAATAAGAATTACTTAATGAAATTAATCAGTAAAACATATGGTAATCTTCTTTCATTTAAAAACTTAGGGGAGCAAAATATATAGTACGAATATAATCTTATTAATTATATATGGGGTTTCTGCTAAATTAAAATAAAGTAAATGTTTTGAAGCTATCAATGCTGGTATTTTCATCATTTATTAAAAAGCACATTAATGATTTTTTTTTCAAGCATCTTATTCCTTACATTCTTTGTGGAACTTCCAAACCCAAAATATCAAAGATTAAAAGCATTTGTTTGAGCGTTAAAGTGGACATTGCTAAACGAGAATTACGAAGCGCAAAATTTTCTTCTGAAAGAACATTACAGGAGGCATAGAAGCGGTTATAAGCTGAGGCAAGTTCAAAGGCAAAATCACATAAATGATGAGGCTCAAATTTAGTATAAGCAGTACTTATAGCCTTGGGTAACCTGGTAAACATTAATTGAAGGTTCTCTTCTAATAAATTTACGGATGGTAAAATTTTTAGATTGTTTTGCTCAAGTTTATTAGCTTTTTGCAGCATGGATTTAATACGTACTGCTGAATATAAAAGATAGGGGCCTGTTTTACCTTCAAATTGTGAGGCAACATTTAAATCAAATATATAATCAGAGCTTCTGGGGTTTGATAAGTCGGCAATTTTTAATGTTGATAAGGCAACTTTGTTAACGATGTCATTTTTTAAATCCTCGTCTATATCATTATTATTAAAACGAGAGCCAGCCTTAACTTTGGCTTCTTTAATTAAATCCTTCAGACTCATAGTTCCACCGCCTCTGGTCTTGAATGGTTTACCGTCTGAGCCATTGACCGTGCCAAAACCCACGTGCTCTAAAATAACAGAATCAGCTAGTTGGCATTTTTTTGCTGCTTGGAACACTTGTTTGAAATGAAGAGACTGGCGTTTATCGACTACATATAAAATTAAATCTGGATTAATAGTATTTACTCTTTCAACTATAGTCGCTAAATCTGTTGTGCCGTACATAAAAGCCCCATCAGACTTTTTTAATATTAAAGGAGGCATATCTTCCTCTAATTCAATTATAGTTGCGCCATTGCTTTCTACGGCAATTTTATCTTCTATCAGTGTTTCAATTAAGCTCTCTGCCAGATCGTGGACGGTGCTTTCACCATTCCATAAATCAAATGTTACACCCAGTTCATTAAAATCTTTTTTTAATGACTCGATTGAAATATTGGCAAAATGAGTCCATAAAGCGACTAACCCTCGTTTCTTTTTTTGAAGTTCTAAGGTGGATGTCCTGGCTTTTTGCATTTCTATTTCATCGGCTTTACATAAAGCTGCGGCTTGAGGATAGAGAGCTGATAGTTCATCTACGGTGACAGGTGATGAATGAGGGTAATCATCTTCAAAGGCATCATTAAAATAGTCTGCTTCAGGCATCTTCTTTTTCATAGCTTCAATTAGCATACCCATTTGTGTACCCCAATCGCCCAAATGAATATCACTTATTACTTCATCACCGCAAAATCGATATATACGCTGTAGACAATCCCCAATTACAGTAGACCTGATATGTCCCACATGCATTGGCTTAGCAATGTTAGGGCCACCAAAATCAATAACCACTTTCTTTTTATCAACAACAATGGGGCAACCAGAACGATGATCCAAAACCAGTTGATTACACCAATTGGCTAAATAATCAGATGAAACTGAGAAATTTATAAAACCTGGCCTAGCAATGTTTACATTGGTGAACCATTCATTTTTGGAAATAAGTTCGACAATATTATTTGCGATTTCAAAAGGATTTTTACCAATTTCCTTGGCTAAAGACATAGCGGCATTGCATTGAAAGTGTCCTAATTCAGGACGAGACGATGATACAACTTTTGCATACTGAGTATTATAGCCAAGCATTTCAATTGCATTTTGGAAAATCTGACTAATCTTATCATCAAACAATTCGTTCATATGTATCTCTTTTTTTCTTATAAGTATTATTTACCACAATATATCTTTGACACAATTACTGTACAAATATTTAATATTAGGGTAACAAATGATATATTTGTGTCATTTATATGTATCCTAAGCCCTGATCCTAATTCTTTTGAGCATTTACCTTAAAGATATTTGGAAACAATTAGCGTTTACAGATATTATACGTAAATATTAACGATGAGCCGCCCATAATGTTAGCCAATTTTAAAGTTATTACTCCATCGTCAGAACATAGTAAAGAGCTATGCGACCTATTAATAGAATCTATAACTATGAATTGCGCAGCTGATTATAATAATGACCCCCTGATTATGAAAGAATGGCTGGCAAATAAAACCCCAGAAAATATGTCTCAATGGATCAACTCAACTAATAATATATCTTTAGTCGCCCTTGATACCTCTAAAGGTAAACTTTCAGGTTTTGTTTTAATGAATAAAGATGGGGAAATATTATTAAATTATGTTCTTCCTTCTCATATCTATAAAGGTCTTGGTAAAGTCTTATTGAAGGAAATGGAACATATTGCGAAATCATTAGGAATCCAAACACTCTTAGTTGTAAGTACAATAACAGCAAAAAACTTTTATGAAAGAAATGGTTTTGTTAAAAATGGCGAACCTGAATACGTAGGTGCCATCTTAGGAGATTTCCCTCTAATAAAGCATTTAAATACAGCATAGTTCTGAATTAAAAATACTGTTAGTAAAGATAATTAATAAGGCGAGAGAACATACCAGAATTAATCCTGACTTCAATATACTACAACTGTCTTTAGGTTTAAGGGCAACTAAATTTGCAATCGGAAATACGAAGGCAACAAGAGTCATAAATTCCGTTAAATAGATAAAAGAAGCTAGTGATTGCGCGATAAGAGCATTTGTATCCACCCAAGAGCAGAAAATAGTATCGGTAATGCCCATACATAATAAGCCAATACTAGATAAAAATAAAGGTAACGCTTTTTTGGGTCGAAGGCGTCCAATCAGTAAAAGATGGCAGTTATACACCACGTCACCTGCGGCGTCATTATTTTAAGGATTAGATGGTTGATGAGCTACACGTATCTGACCGTATTCTGCAGCATGTAATACTTAAGCAACTAAAACCCACTTTCTCCCATGTGATGAATCCAAACTGCTATCACTTGCAGGGCCCTAATGGTGTAAAGCTTGCTACACAACGTGTCCGACAGGTTCTGAGAGATAAGCCACCAAAGTACATTATCCGCGCTGACATCAAATCCTTTTACAAATCCATCCCACACTATCAGCTAATTGAGGATGTGAAAAAATATTACGACGACCCTAAGCTTCAAGCAATGCTTGAGGAAATTATTACAAATCCTATAGAAACACCGCGAGGGTATAAAAATCCCAACTCAGGCATTGCCTTGCGAGGTCCACTTTCACAATTTTTTAGTGGCCTCTATTTAAAGCCATTGGATGATGCGTTTAACACCTTGAACGTGACCTACATCCGTTATCAAGATGATATTATAATCCTGTGTAGAAGCTTGCGTCAGCTAAATCGCTGTAAGCGCTTGTTATTTTCTGTATTAGCGGAAAGACGCTTAAGCTTATCTGGGAAAAAAACACGCATAGGTCACATCTCACAAGGATTTCATTTTTTAGGAATAGACTATCTGGGGACGCGACCCCTGGATAACACCACAGTGACACAGGCTAAGGCTGCTTCCAATTCTTTGAGTGCTAATGAGCATTATTTATGCTTATTGTGGGGGGGTGGAGACAGATAAGCAGTCATTACCTGCGCCGGATAACATAGTTCCGCATGCAAGAACTTTGCGCAAGGCACGCGAGCATGTTAAACAAATGGTCGAAAGTGGGGTATCTCCCCCGAGGATCAAAAGTTACTTGTATCGTTGGTGCACGTGGTGGGTAAGAACGTCAGGAAGCTGGGAATATCATGAACTACTCATAGCATTTTTAAAAGTGTGTTGGACATCGGCGCCGGCGGCTTATGCCGCAGCACTGTTATCCCAAGCGCTTAAGAACCTGGATAATGCGAAGACTTTGATTCTGCTTCCAGCTGCTGATTTAATGGCTTTCCCAATCTCCTCTTAAAGAGGTTGAGGTCGAGTCGTGTTCTTTCTTCACATGCGCCAAGCACGTCCAAATCCTGCTGCGCCGCCCCACCCCACTCACGTCGCCCCATCCCAGCACCCAAAATACCAAAATCCAGACTAAGACCAGTGCCGGGCCCAGACCGATTCCACACGCCCTGCGATCTACCAGTAATATAATTAAAAATCGTTAAAACCCTTGGAAATGTTGGCTTGTCAAATGATGGTTTGGGATAAAAGGGTACATCCGGGTTGCAGTAATGCTGCAGATAGATAGCGGTCAATAAAAACTGCTCAGCGCCGACTTTGGTACACCACTGCGCATCCCTCTGTAGCCAATTCATCATATCAAAATTGTCAACATAGGCTTTCAGTTCCCGTAGCAAAGGAGCCAAACTAAAGGCCAGGGATGGCTTTTCCGGTTCTGTCCTTCCAGGCAACACACAAACGAGCCCGCCCTCTTGATCATAGGACGCGTTTTGATCAACCCATTTAATCCTTATCTGTTCTGCTAATTTTTGATCAGATAAGTGCAGAAGTACATCCAGCATGGCATTTGCCATATACCGCAAATCCCCGCACCAGCGAACCAATTCTGCGGCAGATGCTCTTGGAAAGCTGCGCCCAGAGTTATCCGTGACGAAGCCCTGTCTCACTACCAACTCAGGGTAGCTTTTTAAAATTTGAATAACCCGGGCCTCGTTACCCGTTACTACAAAACGTAATAAGGGAGAAAGCATTCGGTGCGGTTGCAAAAAACTACGCATCGCTTTGTTACTGGAAGCGAATGCTCCTACATCAGTATCACCTAAAAATTTAGTAATATCATGTTGTAAGACAACCCTCGGCAGAAGATTTAAGAGGTATTACCTGGTTGAGTTAGAGGAAAATTCATTCAATAAACGCTCACTGGAGGCATACTGCTTTTTAGCACGGCTTTTCCATAATTGATAGCAGCCTATACCAATCAATACGGCAGAAACAGCAAGTAAACCAAACCCCGTTAATACAGCAGCAGTCGTTAAACCTGCAAAGATAACACTACCAACAGAAAGCAGCCCAACATTGAGTATCTGCCCAAGAATCAGACCTCCAGACACACCAGAACCAACAATCCCTATGACCAGTGCAATAGTTTTCTTTTTCATCAGGCCACTCTCAATAAATTATGTGTCAATATTGTACATTAAATGGCTTGCGATGCCTAGGGGAGGGTGTTGATAGCCTTGGGTAACCTGGTAAACATTAATTGAAGTTCTCTTCTAATAAATTTACGGATGGTAAAATTTTTAGATTGTTTTGCTCAAGTTTATTAGCTTTTTGAAGCATGGATTTAATACGTACCGCTGAATATAAAAGATAGGGGCCTGTTTTACCTGAAACATTCCTTAGTTGAACACAGTATTAACCCTCCACTAGAAAATGAGCTTAGTTATACGACAAGAGGACAATTGACCTGCGGTAACCATTCAATTTTCCTAACCGCATTAATTGTATGCTCTGGCGCTAAATGTGCATACCTTAGTGTCATTTTAATATCAGAATGACCAAGTAACTCTCTGACAGTATTAAGATCAATGTCTGCCATAACCAATTTACTAGCAAAATGGTGCCACAAATCATGCCATCTAAATTGGGTTATATTGGCTTTTTTTAGAAGGGAAGTCCTGGGTGGTAAAAGTTCCACACAACCATTGTTTCTGCGCTTTTATATGATATAATGCCAATTAAATAACCAAATCTAGCATACATCATGGCTATACCTAAACATTCTTTATTTAATAACCAACCAGAGCCTAGTAATGACATTTTGACAGACAAAAATTATTATAATGCTTTCAATGTACTCACTGAAAGTTTCAAAGACGTCCGTCAATTAACTTCAAATGAATTGTCCGCATTACACCAATCGCTCAGTGGTTTGCCCTTAGATTCTCAAACAAAACAGGATATTCAACAATTAAGTTCACCTTGCCATCAGCAAACCATGAAAGCGCTTACCAAAGACAATAGAAATAAATTGATAGAAGTGTTTCAAAAGAATGGCTTAATGGATCTTTTAGTCCCTGTTCCCAGAGGATTAGAAGAAAAGCCTCCTCAGACAATAAAAAAAATCGATGAACTATCAGAGTTGAATGACATTCAATGCGGTTATTATCGTCAACAATTATATGACTTTACCTATCATTGCTTAACTGGGATTTTGAGATAAGTCAAGAAAAAATAGATGCTGCTACAGCTTTACCCTTTCCCAACACAGGGCAAACCGTAATGGCCTTGCATAATGCTACAATTTATGCAAACACCGAACATAAAATAATAAATACCTTAGATGACACAGAAGAAAAATTTATTTTTCCTATATACCTATGGTTACTTTATAAAATTGCTTTTTTTATTGCGGCTCAAATTGCTAATCTTGCAAATCGAGGGGCCTTATATTCTTTTTCGGAATCTGAAATCAAAACACCGCATCTGCACATGAGTAACATGTAATTGAAAATAACAACTATAGGATGGATGTAGCGATAGCCTAATTAGGGTCACAAACAGAATGCAGAGCTAAATAATCTAAGTTGATAATTTCTTTCATATTGATAATTTACGCTTATCGAATTGCATCTTATGCTATAATTTAAAGTGAAACCATATTTAATGTCTAATGAGTGAGTTGCCCATGCCAGAATATGAGAATACGCCGACAGGAATATCAAGAGTGGCTGAAAAATTACTCAGGATGCTACAGCTTCAACGAGAAGTTAAAGTAAACCAAAATAATGCTATACAAGAAGAGTTCAAAAGAATAGACAATAAAACTTGGCCTGAAGATGGATATATGGATTTGTTAATGAATTTTTTAAGTTCAAAGGCTAAGGATGAAGACACTGAAAAGCTTCTGGAATTATTTAAAACATATAAACAAGAAAAGATAGATATACTGAATGGTTTAATTAAAAATGTTCAAACACCAGAAAAAGAAATTATAAGTGAATTAAAATTACTGGCCAGGAATAAAGGAGCTGGATATATCGAGAGTTTAAGCCAATTGTTAAAAACTACCGGACAAGAACCAGCCGCCGTCAAAAAAGTTCAGCAATTATTTGATAAAGTGGTTATTCCAACTCCACCAAATAAAAAAACTTCTCAAGAAACTGTCACACCAATTAAGCAACCTTTGGTGGCTCCTGAATTAAAACACTTTTCAAATGGTAGCCATCCTTGGCAAGAAACAGTTTCTCCAAATGGAGAGAAAATGGAAGTAGAATTTATGGGTTTTGTGAATAAAAATGGTGATTTCACTATTGCGCCCAAACCGACTTCAAACTATGAAGAGCTCATGGTGGCATTGAGACTAAAGTACCCAGAGCTCAGTATAGAGAAAGGCTGGTATCCTTTCTCTATGAGAACTACTCATGAAGCTGGAGGACCATACAAACGAGTTGCAACACTACATTCAGTGGAGCAAAATAAGGATGTTATAGCACAAGCGGATCTCATTGCCACTAGCCTTTTTGAATATGAAGAAAGAATACAAGAAGCCATTAGAAGATCAAAGGAAGATGAAACTAAAGCTGAGAAAGAAAAAAAAATAAGTAACTTATCCGTGGAAGAAAAACAAGAATATGACACATTGGTCACTATAGCGGATTCCACCAGGTACAGTGTCAGTAATCCTTATAATAATTTGTATGGTGAGAGTATAGCGAGTCAAGAGGCCCCAAATATTTATTTAAAGGAACACGGAGAGCATAAACCCTTTCATGCTATTGAAACTGGTCCTTTGCCTTTGCCTATTCCTTCCGCACCTTTTGGTCCCTTACCAAATACCCTTAGGACTATACCTTCCTCTTCCTCATCGCCACCGATAGCCTCAGCACCTATAGGGTCCTTACCAAATACAGGTAATACGTCACCTCCCTCATTGCCGACTCAAAATTATAAAATCGATGAGTCAATTCAAAAGCTGACAGATGAGAAAAAAAATAATGTCAACCTTCTAATTCAAGAAATCAAGAACGAAATCAAGCGAGGAATTTATCCGAACATCGCTAGGAAAAGAGAGAAAGTAGAAGCTTTAACTGCTTTAAATGACGATAAACTAACAGTTGATGATGCGCTTAGAAAACCCAATGTGATAAAAGGAATTATCAGTTCACGAACACTCAATGCAATCAAAAAATATAAGGCATATGATGAAGCAATTGTCATACTCAATAAACGAAAAGAATCAAAACCCAATGAAGGACAAAATTCTGGGCTTACACTTAGCCCTGATCAAATATATAAAATCAATGAGTTAATTGAAAAATTACAAAAAGAAATCAACCGGGGGTTTTTTCCCAATACCAAAAAAAAGCTAGATAAAATTAAAGCACTGACAGAATTAAAAACAAGCACACTTAGTGTTTTGGAAGCTGTTAATCAAGTTGAAAAAGATTTTGTCAAAGTTACAACTGAAAAATCTCGAACTGCTGACTTACTCCATGAACTAAAAAATACATCACCAAAGACCCATAAGTAAATTTTTCATCAATAAAATTACTCCAGGATTCCCAGTATCCTGTTTTGTAAAAAATGTATTGCCCCATACAGCCTATGCTGATTTCAACACATCAGCCACTCTCGCTATGAGGTCAACTGCTTTTTTTAGGTTCAAATATTGCTGAACCAAAACAAAAAAAGATAATGCCGCGGTGAAGAATAGCCACCAGGATACACAGCTGCGGCTGAAATATCTCTGCTGGTGCTGTATCACTTGCTTTTTTAAATTTAATTTTACACAATCGGTTTTTTTAATTAAAAAATATACTTATGAACCCTACAGAAGAAAAAGTAATTAATAGCGATAGCGCTATTTTGGCTCATGATAAAATGACATTACCAGCATATAAGCCATTACTGGAGGTTAAAAAAAGAACAGTTTTCATAGATGAAGAGGTCTATATAAAGCCTATAAAAAATAGAATTCGTGCCTACTTACAGCATGCAGCTGCTAATGTTGAATCAAATTCATTAACAGTTCTTCCATATTTTGAACTTGTAAATTTTTTAAAAAATTGTCCTCAACCCAATGCGCTTGACAAATTATTTTTTTCTATAGTCGCTTTATCTACTGTTACCCAATCTTATATGGACTCTTCTGAACTAAATATAGAAGGTATATCATTCATTCAAATGAGTAGGAACACTATTTTTAATCAAATTATAACCAGTTTAGAGGAAATAAAAGACCAACCAACTTTAAATAAATTTGTATTAAAAGATTCTTTTGGCCAAATGATCTTGAGCTTTTTCATATTTAGTACAACCCTGGATGTATGTGATGACAGCTTGGATGCCCAGATTTTATATTGGGTAGAGGCTTTATCTGAAAGTTTACTGGGTGAAAATGCAGGATTATTATATTTTATTTTGATGCTTTATAAATCATATAAAGTTGATGAATTTCAGGGTAATTATAATAGCAGCGCCTTTGGTGGTTCTTTATTTGTGGATAATCCTTTTTACAAAGGCTTTACGCTATTGGCTCAAATTGATTTAAATAAACCGAACGCTGTTTTATTAGAAAATTTAGAGTCATTGCCAATTGAGGACTTTAATTTCTTCAAACATTGGTTTCAAAATATATGTATCTGCTTTTTTAATGAGAAATTAAAAAATATCCTCTTTGAATTTCCTGCTGTAAATACCTGCTTGTTTGAATATGCAAGTGGCTTACAAAAAGGAACACAGTATGGATATTTTCCAAAATGTTTTAAAATTGTGGATTTATCAAGACTTGACCAAAATGTACTCTTAGATCATTTGTTATTACAGTTGAAAGAATTCGAGCGGTATGTGTACTATTTTTCCTCAAATTATTGTTATAAACCTTCTAAAACACTTTCAAGTCATAGAATACTTGAAATAATATCTTTGAAATTTGCGCTCTATGGAAATTTAAAAAACCAAACCTTATCCGCAGATACCATAGCCAATTTATTTCAGGATGCAATTATTTGGTTAAAAAATTATAAGGCCGCTTTACTTAATGAAGTTTGTGATCTAGGAGAAATGACTTTCATTATGTCTACCATTGCTGAATATCTTCAAACCCATAGGATTTCAACCCACCAAGGGATGATACAAGAAGCTGAAGCTTTAATTAATGCTTATTGGCAAGCTGGGTTATATAAAAATGTTTCAAAATTTTTGTTGGATAATAAAAGAAAGCTGTTTAACTCCTTAACTAGGAAAGAATTAGAATCAGTAAACGAACACTTAATAACCCCTTTATTCGATTTCTTTTTGAATTTGATGATTGATTATGACCCACTTAATGATAAAAAAACAAATCCCCAGGACTTTTGTTTGTCACTTTATTTCAAAAATTTAAAACCTTTGAAAATTGATTTTCAGTTATTGAAGATCTTAGGTGATAGATTTCCTTTGTTTTCAGAAGCTCTTCTAGATACCTTAGAAGAAAATGTTTTAAAATTATCACTTAGAATCAGACAATTAGATAAAAACTTACAAAAAAGTTTGAATAGGGAATATCTGCAAGTCAAAGCTGATGTGTATCATCTTACTGTAATATTGGGTGCTTCAGATGATTTTATAGAAAGATTGGAAAAAATAGTTGATATTGATAAGGAGAAAGTATCCCAACATGTGGCAGCCAGTTTTACACAATCATTTAAAGAGAACAGAAAACCAAAAAAGTCAAAAAGGCAGAAAAATAAAAAGAATGACGACACTTTGTTAGTAAAACAGCATAATTTTGAACAACAAAATGAAGCAGTTGAAAATGAAAGACTTGAAATAATTACAGAAATAATACCTGATGCGACATCTGCGACATCTGCGACATCTGCGACATCTGAAAAATCTGGCACAACCTCAGATCTTTCCCCCGCAAAAATAGACAATCCTCTAGAACATTTAAATGGACAGGAATCTGCAGAATATCTGTTAAACTATTTAAAATCGGATGAAAGATGCAATTTTTATGAGCCAAAAAAATTAGCCTTGGTTTTGGATACCTTGTTAGGTGCTATGCCAATGATGTCTGTTTTGACTGAGCTAAATGAGTCTGGCGCATTGCATCGGATGAGTGGTATTTATAGAGAAGACATCAGTGCAACTTTATTTGCAATGGATCCTTACTCTGAGAGTGATGATTGTGCGAGAGACAATACACGTGTGAGCAATAAAAGGTGCATGGCTTTCGTAGGATTTATTTATTTACATTTTTGCGCAATTTCAAAGCCAAGCTTAAACAGAATTTCTATAGAAGATAGAGAGGCCTATATGGCATCACTTTGCCCTTTTCATGAATTAACCTTGCAGATTGCTCCTGAATACAGAAAATTTATTGGGCACATTAGAAAAGAGATTCTAAATGTTGGCATGGCCAGTGAAATAAAAGATACAAACTTTTCAAAAATGATACAGATAGTCAGAAACCATCACCAATCACAAAGGCTATTATCGGCCTTCCCATGCTCAGAGCACCAGTTTAGCCCACTGATTCTAAGCCATTACAGAACATTTTTTAGGTCACCTAAAATTCAGATTGATAGCCACACCGCATCCCTTGAATTTAAATGTTAGAGTGATAACCAATGGTGACAATACAAAGGCATGTGTTAATCAAACAATTGGATATCTAAACCCGGAGCTCAATTGATCTATTATCAAAATTGTAAAGCATTCTGTTTAAATTCTTGAGTATTTTTTTCTTTTAATATGATGTGTTTAAATTCATCTGGTTTCAAAGAAACAACTCTTGAGTGAAATTGTCTGACCGTTCTCCTGTGGGCAATGCTGACTATGGTTGTCTCGGGCAATAGACTCTTCAGAGTTTCATAAACGTGCTTTTCTGCTTTTTCATTTAAAGATGAAGTTGCTTCGTCCAAAAATAGTCTTGTTGGTTCTTTTAATACAGCTCGGGTTAGGGCTATTATTTGTTGTTGTCCGCCGGAAAGTGTTGCCCAAGAAGCTCTTTTTTCATACAATCTTGAGGTAAATGGGGCCAACTCAAAGGCCATTAGAATGTCACTGCAATGTTCATCTGTATAGGCGGTTTCAGGTTCTGGATAGGTAAGTACTTGCTTTAGAGTTGCATTATCAGGGAGGGTGGGCTTTTGAGGTAAAAAGTATAAACTTTCTCCTGCAGGAAGTTCTATGCTGCCTTCGCCATATTTCCAGGTGCCTGCGATGGCCTTAAAAAGCGTGCTTTTGCCTAATCCATATTTTCCTTTTATAAACGTATGTTCCCCTTTTTCCAGGGTCATATTAAGCTCACGCATCATAGGGTCATCTTTAGCCATCGGCGGAAATAAAGACAATCCTTTGATTTGTATGGCCTGTTTGGCCTCTAATGGCATAGTTGGTGAAACCCTTAATTGAATGCCCATTACATTGACGCGCGGCATCTCAGTTTCAAGATTATGAAAGGCTTGTAAAAGCTCATCTAGACGCTGCACATTTGTTTTCCAATTAGAAATTTCCGAATAGTGAGTAACTAAAGAGCTTAAACTGGAATTTACTTGGAAGAAGCAACCACTGGCTTCAATCAAACCACTCAATTCCATAAGACCGGAAAAATATAGGGGGGCTGCCATCAGGTCAGGTAGAAGGCTTGTAAGTTCCATGTAAAAATTTTGAAACCCTATTAATTTGGACTGGGTATTTAATTTTTGATTGGAGATGGTTCGAATCGTTTCGCGTTGATTAGACAATGCAACCTTATAAAAACCTTCAGCATGTTCTAGCGCAATGGGTTCTGCTTGGTCTGCAACTTTTCCTAAGGTCGTTCTAAATTCTGCTTCGGCTTGTTCTGCAGCTTTGTTTTTTTCAACTAAGGATTTTCCAATTAAATGGGTGGCAATGGTGGCTCCAATTGAAACCAGCAAAGATGCCCAAAGCAAATAACCAGGTATGATGATATTTATTCCCACAAGTACAAATGATAAGGCCCCACCTAACACCCATAAATTGCCAGCAAAAGTAACTAGGGTTAAAACCGCTCTGAATAAATCAAATCCTAATGAGAGGGTGTGTGAAACGAATTTATGAATATCTTCCTGAATGCGTTGACCAACAGAGGTAATTTCTGGGTTGACTCGCGTTAACTCTAAATAATTGGAGGATTTTTTGTCATTATCCCCTAAATAATCATTCAACACTTTATTGGTAAGCCAGTCCCGCCAGTTGATGGAAAGTTTTCCCAATAAATGGTTTTTGAACATATGGACACTCACGTAGGCGGTGAGCAATCCTGCAAATTTTCCAATGGAAATAAAAAAAGGTACCACATCCTTTGCCATTAATATGATCCAAAATGCAGACGACCACCATGTGAACATGAGCGAAAGACCTACAAGTGTGATGATGCTTAGAATGATGCCAATGAGGAGCATCCAAGCCACCCATTTTTGATCCGAATTGAGGAAATAAGCTTTAAAAAAACTTCGTAATTTTTGTTGATTTGAAGTATCAGTATCAATATCAGTGTGGTTTGGCATATAGTTTACCTAGAGATCATGAAATATATATAATAGTCAAATTATAAAAAAAACAATCATAAAATGTAACATAATGTAAATTAATGATCAATATGTTTATTAGATTTATTAGGTTTTAGCCTATTCGCCTATAAGGTTTAAGTATCCCTAATAAGGCAGATACAAATTGTCTTTTTATTACCCTGGTGTTTACAAATACAATTGAAAGTAAATAAATTTTGGGTCAAACTCACACCCAACCAAGTTAGTCTCAAGAGATCCATATGTTAGAAGAACTAACAAGCAGCATGAACCTTATCATCACCCAGACTCAGGCGAATTATCCTATATTGATGGTAATTTTTTTACTACCCTGTGTTGTTTATGTTTTAAATAAAATTCTAGGAAACCGCCTGCTTTTGTTGGGTATTGTTCCAAGACAAGCATATGGACTGTTGGGTGTTGTCTTTGCGCCGCTTCTTCATGCGGACTTTAATCATCTTTTCTTTAATATGATTCCACTATTAATTTTAGGCAATTTTGTTTTGATAGAGAGCAACCTTGTTGTTTTTATAGAAGTGACTGTGTTTGTTACTTTACTAAGTGGTATTCTCATTTGGTGTTTTGGCCATACAGGGCTGCATGTTGGTGCTAGCGCTTTAATCACAGGTTATTGGGGTTTTTTAATCAGCAATATCTTGAACCAGGGTACCTTTATAACTGTAATTTTAGGTCTGATTAGTTTATATTATTTTGTTGGATTGTTTTTTGGAATCTTTCCAGGAAAAAAGGGTGTCTCCTGGGAAGGGCATTTATTTGGTTTACTAGCCGGTATTGCTTCAAGTTATGTCATTGCCCTTTGAATACAATAAAATTACAACTTGATTTGTATGGTGTAACATTTTCTAAGGCATTTATTATGAATACATTACAATCTTTCACCTCACTGATAATTCCGTCTTCACTTCATACTGAAAAAGTTTTGTGGTTTATTTTTAGAGAAGATGACATTCTTTTACAGAATGATTCTATCCCAACCTCATTAGACATCACTGATATTCCTATAAATCCTAAGCATCAATTATTCATGGGTACTTATGGTGCAACCCCTTGTTATGTCATACAGGCAAATGCGCAAGCAAAAGAATTACCTCAGGATTTTGTTTTCGCACCTATTCGCCAAGCGCATGAAATTTTGGGTGATGAAGCTTTGTTTAAATTAATATGCAGGGCAAAGCAATTGTTACATTGGAATAAAATCAGTATGTTCTGTGGTGCCTGTGGTAAAAAAACGCACTGCAGTGAGCATGAACGTGCCAAAATATGTTCCACCTGCAATACTTCGATATTCCCTCACATCTCACCGGTTATGATGGCTCTGGTGTGGCGAGCTGATGAGATTTTGCTTGCCCGATCCGCGCACTTTATGCCAGGTATTTACAGTATTTTGGCAGGATTTGTAGAGCCTGGTGAACTTCTTGAAGAAACTGTACACCGGGAGGTAATGGAAGAAGTAGGGATAACAATTAAAAATCTACAATACGTTTCTTCCCAACCCTGGCCATTTCAAAGTAACTTGATGTTGGGTTTCACAGCAGAATATGAAAGCGGGGAACTTTTAATAGATAAAAAGGAGCTTGAAGATGCACAGTGGTTTTCTATCAAAAAACTCCCGCCGCTTCCAAAACCCATCAGCCTTGCACGTCAAATCATTGAGCAACATTTACGACTGAAATCTGCGATGTGACAATTTGAATAGCAGATATCCACACCTCTAAGGTAAATGTATTTAATTTTAGAACATAAAATACCCACAATTGCCTACTTACCGCGCATAAAGCGCGGCATTATGACTTAATAATATCGTTTAAATACATCTGCCCAGATCCTTTTACAAAAAACAAGCCACATACAATCAAAAAATGATAGAATCAAAATTTTTATGTCCAAGGAATATCGATGTTGCAATCAGCTTTGATAATTATTTTATTAATGATGAATATTACCACTCAAGCAGCCTTACCTAATGATCCAATTCAGCACTGTTTAGACATCCGAAGACTTGCAGATTTTACTACTAGACAAAAAATCACAAACAAAGAACCTGGTGTGTTGCGTTTCAAATTCCATAAAATAGCAGCATCCGACCTGCCTTTAGATAATTCCAAAGGGAATATGGATGAAATAATTAAAGCTTTAAATAAGCAAATTCAAAATTGCAAAATCAATCAGGGTGAATATAAGACAATAACCATTGCCGGCCAACAATATAAAAGAGAAGAATGGTGTCTTCAAACCAATCAAAAAATGCTCATGCTTGCAAAGGCTGCTGGTGGCAACTTTCAGACCTATTTAACAAGTATTAAAAATGAATTTGATTGGTATCAAAGCGAGGGTTGGCCTGAAAATCATGCAGGCTTTAATAAAGGGGACTTTCAGTTTACTGCATACTATGCCCCAACGACCATAGAGGCGCATTCCAAACGAGGAGGGGAATTCTTATATCCAATTTATAGTAACCCTGGTGTAATCAATGTAGCTGCAGAATGTAGGAAATTCAATTTGAAGCCACCCCTTTGTGGTATTGATCCTTTAACAAAAATCGCCCGTGGATTTTGTTTGAAAGATGCAAAGGGAAGATATTCTGTTGTACCAGATCGTGAGGAAATCGATCATGGTGCTTTGGATCCTAAATATATTATAGGGTATGTAAAAGACCCAAATGACCCAGCCTTTTTAATGCTTCAAGGGTCAGGGGCACTGATTTTGGATGGTAAGATATTTCATATAAATTACGATGGTGCCAATGGCAGACCTAGAACCATGTTAGGTCGTATAGTCCAGTGCGCACAAGACCCTACTTGCGGTGGAACATTGGATATTATGGAGCGTTGCGCAAAAGACCCCAATTGTCATGATGATCAAAAATTAACATGTCATGTATCAAATGAAGTCAAACTGAGCGCAGCTTCTGAAAAGCGAATACGTCAATATCTAAGCGACAACAATGATAAAGCCCCGGATTTTCGAAACCGAGATCAGAGCTTTGTATTTTTTACTAAGGAATACTTAGGACCCTATGGTTCTGAAAATATTTCTTTGACGCCTCATGCTTCTTGTGCCACTGATCACAGAGTAATACCTGTGGGCATGAATTTTATCTACAGCTGCAAAAAGTGCACATCCTGGTGCGTAGCACAGGATTCGGGTGGTGCCATCATGGGCGCCCATGTGGATGTGTATAAAGGAGAAGGGGAACAAGCAGGGTTGGAAGCCAATGAGTTGAATCATGCAGGGTCGCTTTATGTAGCCTTGCCAAAACGTGGGTAATGCAAATCAGCCGGCTGTAATAGGGTTATGCCTCTAATAGAACCTAAAATTCTTCACATTAGCCTAGGTACCCTGCTTTATGCACGGTATCCACACAGTGTAGCATCATTGCTGGATTCCGCGCATAAATCACGGAAAGTAAGCGTTTAAAATTCGTCGTGTAGATGTCCTGGCCTTTCCCGCTGTGATGTCAGCGGGCCAAGGGGCACTGCCAAGTTGAGGCAATTGGTGACTCAGTCAGATTGACTAGCTCTTCGAATCCTTAACTGGTTTGATTTTCATATCTGAGACTCTTAAACAATCAGGCGCTTTAGGGTCTTTAATAATTTTCAAAGTTATGAGATTTTTATCTTCCGTAAATTCTGTAGCGGACTGATAAAAAGTTGTCAGAGGCATTTGAAGAACCCATTCATCCTGTTTTTTATCCATAATAAGAGGACTACGATATAAACCCACCGATGTAATTAATTTTTTTTGTTTTACAATATTACTCATGCCACTTTTATCATAAACCTGAATATATGCATCCTTGGCAGACTTTGTTAGATATTCAGACCTTTCAATTACCTGTCTTTGATCTTTTGTAAAATTACCACTATAAATGGCCATCATAGCTTCAAAGCCCCAAGCAATTATCTTTCCATCATTATTTGATTTTTGACATTGATCAGCAGCAAAGCAATTGAAGGAAACGCTCAATAACAATGCGATGATTCGAACTTTCATGTTTTACCCCTTAATTGTTAGTAACACTTTTAAATCTAGTTGCGGAGTCAACATCTGTCAATATGTTACAGTTTCAGACAATTAATAACCAAAAAAAATAACTATGTAGTGCATGAATATACTAGAGAAAAAATTAAATTCCAGGTACTCTGTTAATTGGTATATAAAAATACCGGCTTAAAACTAATGGTTTTGATAACATAAGGAAATGGTTATGAATTTATTTAAGTTTTATTGCATTATTTCAGGCTCGCTGGTTGTCTCATTATCTGGGCAAGCTGCCAACGTAATACCCCTCGATGATTCAAATATAAACACGCATTTTACAATCAATCAGAAATCACTCATAGGGACAAAACAAGGCTACGGTTTTACACTTACAAAAACAGTGACCTTACCAGATGGTGTGAAGAAAAGAAAATATACCCAGTTATATGAAAATATCCCAGTATTTAATCAAATTTTAACAAGCTCTGAAATAAGCGGTGTCCAATCGAATTGGCAGGGGGAAATGTTGGCTGATATACAAGACGATATCAAAAACATGAAACCTGCGCTAGATGAACAAACAGTTTTGGCCCTTGTTCAGAAAAACATAAAAGGGATTAAAGTCGGGACCATTCAAAATGAAAAGGCCAAGTTGTATGTTCGCATGAATCAGGCCAACAAAGCGGAATTAATCTATTTGGTTTCTTTTTATGTGGAAGGTCAAGGTCAACTGCCCAAGCGTCCCTTTTTTATGGTCAATGCGCACACCGGCAAAATTATAGAAAGTTGGGATGGCCTAACCACAAAGGAGGCGCAGGGACCCGGTGGGAATGAGAAAGTTGGACAATATTTTTATGGTAGAGATTACAGCTCACTTCAAGTAACAGACAATTGCACCATGAGCAACCCAAATGTAGAGACCTATGACATGAAAAACCAGACATCTGGTACTGGGACTCTGTTTCAATTCGTCTGCCCGACCAACTATTATAAGTATGTCAATGGTGCCTATTCCCCACTAAATGATGCCCATTACTTTGCTGGCATGGTTAAGGACATGTACAAAGATTGGTATAACGTGGATCCACTCAATGGTAAGCTTAAGGTGCGCGTGCACTTTGGTACCGGGCTTGAGCAAGCTTTTTGGGATGGTCTCTATATGAGCTTTGGCGATGGTCTTAGTCCAAGAACCTATCCATTTACATCCTTGGATATAATGGGACATGAGGTTAGTCACGGGGTCACGGAAAAAAACTCTGATTTGGTTTATACCAAGCAATCTGGTGGTATCAATGAAGCATTCTCTGATATGGCTGGAGAGGCAGTGGAAGATTTCATGGCTAACAAAGAGGGTAACAACAATGACTGGATGTTGGGCGCTATGATTATTAGGGGCGCGCCGGATGCCGCATTGCGTTACTTCAAAAACCCGACTCAAGATGGGCGCTCAATTGATAATGCCAGCAAATATAATGATACAATGAATGTGCATTTCTCTTCAGGCGTTTACAATAAAGCCTTTTATCTGATTGCAACAAAACCAAGTTGGGATATTAGAAAAGCCTTTGGGGTCTTTTTGTTAGCAAATCAAATGTATTGGAAACCAGAGTCCACCTTTGACAGTGCGGCCTGCGGTGTGGTCAAAGCTGCCAATGATTTAAAGTATGAAGTCAATGATGTTATTTCAGCCTTTGACGCTGTGGGTGTAAACGCACGTTGTGAAATACCTGATCCCACACCCGTTCCCGGAAAAGAAATTGTTATTATCAATGGCAATGTGATTAATAACATCAGCATTAAAAAAGGAGATGAGCGTCGCTATGTACTGCAAGTACCTGTAGTTCGTGTCTATCCTTATTCTTATGATATTCTGTATATGCGTCTTGCTAATAAAACAGGGACTACAAGCAAAAATGCAGAGATGTTTGTTCGTTATGAGAATGGGCCATTGCAAAAATTAAAACCCCAACCAGGGCTAAAAGCAGGCCTTGATGCGGATGAGCTGTTTATAATTAACTTTCCCGCCTCAGGCAACTATCATATCCTGATTAAGGGTAAGGGTGCTGATACCTTATCACTACTAGCATTTTATGGAAATAAGGCGTAAATTTTCTAAGCCTCTAATCTGACCTTTCAGTGGTTGGATTGGAGGTATATTCTTCGAATAATGAATTACTCAATTCTTACATTCAAAATCTATCTGCGTACTATTTAAAATCACATGATTGTAACCACCTGGCTTATGCAATTTCATTCGTCTATTATAAATTGACAAAATTTATTGATTTATAGTGACAATATTTCCAAAAAATATTTGACAAAAAGAATCCACTGATTTAGTCTACAAGTGTGACGAGGTAATATATATCAATTTTTAATTTGGAGGATCCCATGATAGATGTTAAATCTGGAAAAGAAGATGTTAAAAACACAGCAAATGACCTTTACCAAAGAGAAAAGAAAGTTGGTGGTGATGCTTTTGAAATGATAAAAGACAAAGCTGGATTGGTGACAGAAAAACTCACTGAAACCGCATGTGACTTATATAAACAAGGTAAATCTAAAATTCACAGCTTTGAAGAGACCATGGTTGATTATACGGATGAAGTAATTAAAACCGTCAAAGAAAAACCTCTATCTTCAATACTTATAGCTGCAGGCATTGGGTATATATTTTCGTTGGTTGTTGAAAAATAACCATATTAAATTGTAGTTTGGTCTTAAATAACATATAGGAGAATTTCATGATGAATAAAGCAATATTAAGTACAACACTGGCGATTTCCATACTATTACCTTTTGCACCAACTTATGCAAACGCAGCTCCAACAGCAACATTAAAACATATCATTACAGATTCGGAGATTACCTCGCAAATCAACTCTCTATATTCAAAGTCTCCTTTACTACGTAATCAACACATTGTCGTTACTACGCATAAAAGAAGGGTGACTTTGCAAGGCCAAACAAAAACCAACCATCAATATGAACGTGCAATCATCATCGCTGAATCTGTTGAGGGTGTGAGACATGTAAATGTTGATAATTTAGCAGTCAAATTCAGCCGTGCACCCCTATCAGACTCTTTCATTACTGCAAAAGTTAAAAGTAATTTTATGAAAGAAAAGATGTTTGGTACACAAAATATCAGAGTATGGCCGGTAAAAGTTGAAACCAAAGATGCAGTGGTCTACTTAACAGGTACAGTTCACAGCAAAAGAGAAAAAAATATGCTTATTCATTTAGCAAATCAAGTTAAGGGCGTTAAATCTGTGGTCTCTTCACTCACTGTAAAATAAAAATGCTCCTAATAGCGTGTTTCCATTGATTTGATTAAGTGGAAATGCGCTATTTTGCTCAAGGCTAGGACTGTTTAGCAGAAGGCGGCACTGTCTTATATATCGTTGGTAATGCACCTGCTAATACCAATATCAAACTTTAGGCTGAAGAAAAAAGTTACATAAGGCATTATTTTAAGTAAAATGAATGATTTTGATTTATAGTAAAACCCTATCTGGGAATATATAAATGGGAGTAGATTATGAGATTAAAATGTATAACTATTATAATATTTCTGACTTTATCTAAAATAAGCTTGGCGCTGTTACCTAAACCTGAGGTCTGCCCATCCGTCTCTGATATGAAAGCTGTAGGCATCGATATTTTGGTTGAAAAAGACGGTTACTGGTATGGTGGTGTAAGCTCGGCAAATTATGACACTAATTATAATTGGACTTTATTGATGGGTGCTTACAAAGCCAAAGATGAGGATGATGCTAAATCCCAAATGGTTGTTTCATTACATGCTTTAACCTTTGAAATTGGTCCTTTGCCTTTCCAACTTATAGAGAAAGACAGTTGGATTTGTTCCTATAGAGATAAAACAGGCCATAAAGTAGGTACAATAACACCGGCCATGAAATATGATCATTATATTTATAAATATCTATAAATCTTACCCAAGGTCAGCAGTCGTGATTCATAGCTTGATATAGCCTTTTTAGAGCTTCTGGTCAAAGATGTACAAAAGCACTGGTGCCTGTTAGAGCAGGGGAGGGGTATTCATAATACCATAGAATACACATATTAATAAGGGCTCAAGACCTACAGAGTTTATATATAGACTAAACAAATGCAGGATCCAAACAGACAGATGACCTATCCAATATTATATTCCTTCAGACGTTGTCCCTATGCTATTCGTGCACGCATGGCTTTGCGATATGCTGACATTACTGTTCGCATTCGAGAAGTTGAATTAAAAAATAAGACAGCAAGCATGTTGATTGCATCCCCTAAGGGTACGGTGCCTATACTTCAATTAGAAGAGGGTCAGGTGATTGATGAGAGTTTACAAATCATGTTCTGGGCTTTGACTCAGTCAGACCCTGATGGATGGTTAAAGCATGTGACACCAGCAATTATAAGACAATGGATTGAGACCAATGATGTCCATTTTAAACCCCTATTGGATGGTTATAAATACACCCAATATTCTGAGAAACAAAATTCAATCGTCTACCGCGATCATTCCATGCCTTATTTACAGTCCTTGAATGATGTTTTAATACACCATCAATGGCTATTGGGTGAGAATATGAGCATAGTTGATGTGGCTTTGTTCCCCTTTGTACGTCAATTTTCGATGGTGGATCCTGACTGGTTCTGGAAAACTGCTTTAACAGGGGTACATGCATGGTTACAATGTCAGCTTGATTCTGACTTATTTACATCTGTGATGAAAAAATACAAACCTTGGACTGGAGAAAGTGAGGATTTGCTTTAATTTAATTCCACTCATCAGTCATTTTTTTTATATTTACTCAAGTGTAAGCCTTAATTACATGGATCTACGCACTGTCTTAGGTTGGATAATAAGTAAGTTTGCATCATAGGTGACCATTCCCATCAAAATCGCATTTATTAAACGATGAACACTCACTCTGTAATAATTATTTCTAGATATTGGATTCTCTCTATGCGGATCTACAACTACGATGTGATTATGTACTTCATCATACCCTGCAATTATTACAAAATGTCCAACCGGCCTACCTCTTATATCATCAAAACGTGAGACCTTGTTTTCAAACACTTCACGTGAACTATTATATAAATAAGTTGAACTTAATGCTGTAATAATGGGTAGGTTATAACTAAAATATTCTTTTAATAATTCTATAGAAATGAATTTGAATTTAATAATACCCCCTACAGCTAAAAATTCTTGGTAAGCTAGGCTTGACTGCTGAATACCTGGATCTTTTTTATATTTAAGCTGTTCCTCAAGTTTGGCTGATAAATTTACAGAGGCTTCGCTGTGTTCAAACCAAGCAGGATCGAAAATGTCCATATTATTAATCAAGATTGAAGCAGTAAAACCATGTTCAATGGCATGACTGCCAAGATAAGGGGCCAAAGTTCCTCCCGATAGTGAACGTTTTACAGTTTTTGCTACCTCTTCCAGACTAATGTTAAGTCCATAATAACGATATATCGCATGCAGACAGGTAGGGCCACAAGTTTCATCATCAGGCTGGGTGTTGATTTCTATATCCAGCATAGTATGTCCTTTGGTTGCACAAAGATTTATTCCATAGCCATACCTTAATCATAGACAATAAATGAACACATTTAATAATTATTATAAAAAATTTAAATGGGGACCTTGTTTGAAATATAGTAAAGGATACAACATATTCTAATTTCAAGGTTTTCTTTAGGATTAAAATTGGGTCTAATTTTACAATTATTTAAAATGTAAACATTGTAGGTGCTTTACAAATGATCGATAATAACATACAGGTCAATTTATTTACGCATAGGAAAACAAGTGGATATTAAAGATGTTGAAAATTTAGGCAAAGGCTGTTGGCTTATAAGTAGTCTGTTATTGGGGATGATTTTATTCTGTCCAGAAAGTATGGCTTCTGATTCCTTAACCTTAGGTACAATGGCAGACAAAATTACTGATTCATTTGCAAATTTAGCCAAATTAATCACGGCGGGTTCCTATTTGGCAGGTTTAGGATTTGCAGTTGGTTCTATCATGAAATTTAAAGCCCATAAAGACAATCCAACCCAAATTCCTATAGGTACACCTATTGCTTTAATTTTTATAGCATCTGCGCTGTTATTTTTACCTACGATTTTAGGTATCACAGGTATGACAATGTTTGGAAAACCAGGTACAACTGCTGGACCTAAGGGAACAATTTTTCAATAATTACAAATTAAGATAGTGAACTCACATTGAGCTACCCCCCAGTTGGAAATTTACATTATGGCCACCCTCATGACGATGTTTTTGGGTGACAGTTTGTTCCGACCCAACATGATAACGACACTTATTAACCAAATCGATAGCGGCCCGTTCTACATCCTGTGAGCAGTCAAAAGGTTTATTCGATGGCGCCATAATACCCAAGAACGAAAAGATGGGATTTGAGAAAGAGGGTATTCATAAAAATGGGGCATGTATTGATGGAAAATATGAAAATTTCATTTTTATGGCACAGTTATTTGATTAATAAATGCCCGGTTTGTGCGGTGTAATTTGAAATCCCACTTTTTGTCAATTCTTTCCAGTGCGTTGGGCAAAGCTGCACTTAGTTTGTGAGTGAAAGTCTCCATAGAAGGGGCCTAATGGAAGAACCCCCATATAATTCTTTCGCCAAAAAAGGAGGTTATTCCTGTGCAGAGCTGGAAGAACCCCGGAAAGATACATTTAATATATTCTTAATGATTAAATGTTATACTAACCATCTTTTCAATAATTGCTTGCTTCTGATGAGAATTATTAATAGAATTTCAGGTGCTATTTATGGTTCCATAAAAGGCCTGTTCGTACGCCCATTGATGTATATGGTTGATTATTTTTCAGTATACGATGAAAATTCCTTTTGGCAGCTCGGATTTTTTTTAGCCCAATTACAGTCCCGGTTCTAATAGCCTGGGGGATAGTGGAAGGCTTTTTTCTTGGTGCTTTTGCTGGATTTATGGGAGGCATAATGTCCTCTAAAAATAACAAAGCCCCTGTCCATGATATGTATCAGTTCTTTGCAACATGGTCAAATTCCAACGAGGAACAAGTCAATAGTATAAAACAAAACACCCAGTCTCGCATGTATGATATAAACGGCTACTATGAAGATGTCGATGATTATAATTATTATAGAACATGGGCTAATAAAGCAACACAGTCTTACTTACAACGAAAATATCTTGGTTTTAAAAATTATAATTTTATACCTAGTTTTTTTAATAGCAGCTACGAGGAATTTAGAGAAACCAATCCTGATAACACACTTATTATAAAAGACTTGCTAGATGTAAAGGAAACCAAATTTGTCGTAAAACAATTTTTATCGAAATGTAAAACACACTATTACAGAGCAGAATTTACCCCCATAGATGATCGGAGATTATTGAAAACCGTTGTAAATAATATCTTAGATGAATGTGCACAACATTTTTTAAATATCTTGCTAAAAAATGGTATCAGCAAAGTAGACATTTTAAGTCAAATCGCCGATTTGACTCCTCAAAAAAAACGCATTGTTATGGAGATACTTGATCCTCCTGCTCCATTAAAAGTATTACTATATTGTTCACTAAATAGCAATAAAGAATCTTTAGCGCATAAAGGGTTCTTTAATTCACCCATTTATGACAAAAAAGTACTAGCCCTGGTAAATGGATTTTGTTCCGGCAATCCTAATGGGATTCACTTAAACGGGAGAGCGGGACCTGCTCAGTAGAGTATATTGAAATAAATAGTAATGGATTTCTGCCGTCGTAACAGACGCTGCTTAATAACAACTAGGAGATTCAATACAGCAGTTAAGAGGAACAGGAAATAGTTGTTGGCTGCCAGCGCTTAATTCAGAATTCAATTGTATTATAGAAGGTTAAATCAGCAGCCAGAGTTATGCTCGAATCTGGTGTATGGAAAAATAAATTAGGTGGCGTATCCTGTTGATTGTTCGCCAAGAACATTAATCAACAAAAGGAAATACGCCATGAAGGATTGTAATCTGAAAGAGGTAGC
>JACCWN010000090.1 GCA_013697625.1 Legionella sp. | reverse complement strand
GCAGTCAATTTAAAAATGAGGATTTTTTAGTGTTTATGAAAAATGAATGGCATCAAGGATTACTGCGGTTTGCAGATTCCCATATTGAAGAGGCCGTAAAGAAATGTCGTAACAATAAAGAATTCCCCCCTACTTTGCCTCATTTCATCGATTTGTGTCAGAGCGCTAAAAATGTAGACGAATTTCACAATTTAAAAAAAGCACCCTGTGATAAAGCAAAACCGGAAGTGGCATTCCAACACTTAGCAAAAATCAAAACAATCTTGCAACCTAATTTCCCGAAAAATTATCGCTAGGTTTTACTTGGCCGGTTCAATATTTAAACATTCCAAGATTTCCCTCTGGGGCTTCGTTAACTCGGTAAGGATATAACCATACTTACCAGAGTATTTGATTTTTGTCAGCGTCTCCATTTCTTGCAAGAGCCCACGAACGGTATACTGCTTAATAAGTCCAGATGATCTCATTTCATTTCTTAAGGCACTGATATAGATGAGCGCAATGAATTGGACGAAGAGCCTTCCATTAACCGCCTCCGAGCTATGCATGCGTAGTCGCTTCATATCTAACTGGTTTTTTAAATCATCGAAACACTTCTCCACAACATCTTTGTCACGATATATTTGTAATGTCTCGACTGGATCTTTAATTGCATTTGACAGTATGGCTTGGAAGCCAGTGTATCGCTTGATGTGTTGATTAACAGCCTCGTTATTATAGGAGACTTTTGTTCCCCGCTTGGGCGTTGTTTTGATTACAAAAAAGGCACTATAGGCATCGCTATGTTCTTTTACCAGTTTCCCTGATTCAAGCTCAGCCTTGTAACCAACTAATGCTTCGCTAAACCGATCAACAGCTGCTGCGCGTGCATAGGCATTATAATGATGTGGTCTAATGGATTTGTACACCCCAGATAAGAGATAATCATCTTAACTGGAGGAAATAAAATGGGTGTAACGAAATATACTAAAGAATTTAAACTAGACGCTATTAGTCTTGTTTTGGAGCAGAATTATACACAATCAGAAGCTGCAACAAGTCTAGGCATTGATTCTAGGTTGATAAGCCGGTGGGTCAAAGAACATTCCAAAGAGGAAGGGCAAGCATTTAGAGGTAATGGTAAATTAACTGAAGAACAACTAGAGATCCGTCGTTTGCGAGAAGAATTAAGACGCGTAACAATGGAGAAAGAAATTTTAAAAAAGGCGACGGCCTTCTTTGCAAAAGAAATGAAGTGAAATATTCATTTATTGCCCAAAATAAGAAGGCCTGGCCAATTGATGTGATGTGTCAATTGTTGGGCGTTACAAGAAGTGGTTTTTACAATTATCTTAAATGTAATAAACCACCCGATCCATTGCATGTAGAGATACTCGATTGGGTAAAAAGATTAGCAGAATCAAGCCATTATACTTATGGAAGTCGACGAATGAAAAAAGCATTAAATGCATTGGGTTATCCTGTTGGGAGGAATAAAGCACGAAACCTAATGAATGAAGCAGGAATACAAGCACGCTACAGAAAGAAATATAAAGTAACAACAAACAGCAATCATAAGCAGCCTATATTTGAAAATGTACTTAATAGACAGTTTATTGTAGAAAAGCCTAATCAAGCTTACGCTTCTGATATTACCTATATTTGGACACAAGAGGGTTGGTTGTATCTAGCTGTTGTTATCGACTTGTTTTCAAGAAAAGTTATCGGGTGGAGTATGAGTTCGCGAATGAAAGCAAGCCTTGTTTGTGACGCCCTTAAAATGGCACTTTGGCAACGCAGACCCAATGCTGGAGTAATCACCCACTCCGATCGAGGCGTCCAATATGCAAGTCACGCCTATCGTACACTATTAACTACTTATGGTTGCATAGGTAGTATGAGTCGTAAAGGTAACTGCTGGGACAATGCTGTTGCTGAAAGCTTTTTCGGGAGGCTAAAACAAGAGCGTGTCCAATGGCGCAATTACCAAACTCGCTTTGAGGCACAACAGGACATCCTAAATTATATTACGATGTTTTATAACAGTAATCGCTTACATTCATTCATTGGATATAAAAGTCCAAATCAGTTTGAAAATGAGCAAATAATGTAATTAAAAAAAGTCGCTTAACTGGGGTGTATCAATTTGCTTGACCACATCA
>JACCWN010000088.1 GCA_013697625.1 Legionella sp. | reverse complement strand
TCAGTCGAATAACTAAAGAGCTGGATGATCAATTTGAGCAATGGCGCAATCGTCCGCTTGGCAAGATCCGTCATTTACTCGTGGACGCTCGATATGAAAAAGTAAGGCATGGTGGACACGTTATTGATAATGCAGTATTGATTGCCTATGGTATTGATGATACAGGTAGGAAAAGAATATTAGGCGTATCTGTATCACTGTCAGAGGGAGAGGTTCATTGGCGCAATTTTTTTGAGTCTCTGGTAAAGCGTGGGTTGCATGGTCTTGAGCTCCTTATTTCAGATGCTCATAGTGGTTTAAACGCCGCGAGAAAAGCTATATTCCGCACGTCCCATGGCAACGATGTCAATTTCATTTGCAACAAAATGCACAAAGTTATGTCCCTAAACAGAGCATGAAAAAAGAGGTAGCTAATAGCATTAAAGCCATTTTTACAGCACCAAATCTGAATGAGGCACAGCGCTTACTCCTGTTAACTATTGAACAATATAAAACCCGCGCACCCAAGCTGAGTGTGTGGATGGAAGAAAATATTTCACAAGGATTTACGGTCTTTAGCTTTCCACAAGAACACTGGAAAAAACTCAGAACCAGCAACCTTGCTGAAAGAGTGAATAAAGAAATAAAAAGAAGAACTAAAATTGTTGGGATATTCCCCAATTGTGGTTCTTGCTTGCGCCTGATTACCGCTCTTTTGATTGAGATGGATGAAGAATGGGATCAGGGAAGGAATTATCTACATATGGGTGATTATTGATCAATGTTGGATGGGATAAATCAGAATTTACATAAAGAATGTTGCTTAGTCTTTTGAAGCATCTAAAGCTTCAATGATGGACTGATAATGCATATTACGGGTATCAAATTCTAATAATTCAAGTACAGGTGCTATCATCCGACGATAATGATGCACGTAAGAGTTCCTCGCACGTTCATGAACCAAGCTGTCATAGGTAATTTGTTTTTCATTATCTTTTTTATGGATATCTTCCAAGGTTTTTTTCAAAACTACAGCGTAAATGGCTGTTTTGATGACTTCGTCTTCGCGTTGAAGAATCGTACTTTAAAGTGTTGAGCAAGACCTTGCGGTTACAATTTTTTTAATTTCAATGACTTTTGATAATTCTTTTCTAAGTTGTTTTCCCCGGATGTAATTATTTTTTTCTTTAACCTGATTAAGAGATCAACAAGATTCGGCTGAGATGAATGTCTGGCTTCACAAGCAGGTTATGACTAAGCTCGCCGAAAGCGGCGGCGTCGTACCTAACAGCCTTAAATAAAAAATACGGAAAAAGAACCAATGCGGCCTACAACCGTGGGCCACATTTTATGGCTCTACCCCAACTAAGTGTCAATGGCCAACAGAAATGATCCACTAGTGGCCATTAATTTTGATCCACCTTGCTGCCTAATTTTTTCTGATTAAGATTTTTTTTAATCTATAACTTTCCCCTCCTAACATAAAAATTTGAGCAGATGTACGATTCATTCTATTAGAGGGTCGGCCGTGATTCTAGCAATAAGGACCGTTCCCTGATTTAATCCGAACAAATATATTTTATATACATCCATATTGAAAACTATTAGCTCAAAATCAATAGTCTAAAAGAAAAAAACAGTTATATACAAAATTATATTTTTCATGTATAATTATACAATGAATAAATATTTTAGTATAATATATGAAACTAATCGAAATTTGGCATTATCATCGACCTGCATTGGCCAAGATATATTTAGACACACTAAATGCAGGCTTAGTTACCTCTACCACTATTTTTGCCCCACGGCGTGCGGGGAAAACATCTTTCCTTTTGAAAGATCTTACTCCGGCAGCAGAAACTGCAGGGTATGGTGTCGCATATGTTGATCTTTGGCAAACAAAGTTATCACCAGGAGTTTCTATTGTACGCTCTTTAGAGCGTGCATTGGAACCAAAAAATGCAGTCGAAAGCTTTGTTGCAAAACTCCACACACCAATAACAAAACTTAAAGCAAAGGCCGAAATTGCAGGAGCAAAACTTGAAGGAGAGGTGGAGCTTGGGGATTTTTCTAAGAAAGTACAGACAGAAATTGCTTTGCAAATTGATATTCTGATAGATCAGTTATGTAAGAAGAAGCCTATTTTACTTCTAATTGATGAAGCTCAAGAATTGGCAAAAACGAAAGAACATGAGGCAGTCGCTACTGCGCTTCGCACTGCAATAACTAGGAATCAGAATCGCTTAAGAGTAGTATTTACTGGCTCATCCAGGACTCAGCTAGCACATGTTTTTTCAAATTCAAATGCACCACTTTATTCAACTGGATCAGTTATAGCTGATTTTCCTCAGCTAAATCGAGATTTTGTTGAGTATATTGCCGATCGTTTTAAACAATCGACCGGGCGGATTTTGCCAATCATTCCCGCGTGGCAAGCCTTTGTTAACTTTCAACAACAACCTGAACCTTTTTTGGTTGGTATTGTGGATATGGTTCTTAATCCAACTGTAACAATAGAAGACGCAATGCAGACTGTGGCAGATAAGCTTGCTCACACTGAAAATCATGAGGGAGTTTGGGCGGCCCTTGATGCGACACAAAAAGCATTAGTCCGAATGCTTGCGCGAGACCCGTCACTAAAGCCTTTTAGCAAAGCAGTGGTTTTAAAGCTTCGCACAATAATTGGTGTTGAATCCATAGAGGCTACTCATGTTCAACGGGCTATGTCTAAATTGACCAATATGGTTTTTAAGTCTCCTCGAGACACCTATGAATTCGAAAACGAGGCCTTCGCACAATGGGTTAGAACCCTTGCTGATTAAAAGAGAAGCTACGCCATGCGACCCACGTTTTATGTAAAGACCATATTAAATAATCAGACTTAAGTAAATATGTTTTAATAAATAGTCATGGAAAAACAATGTATTAAATAAGGTCTGATTATCACAGTAATCAGACCTATTTAGTATGTATCTGTCATGGATCCCTGCCCTAATCTTAGTTTTTAAATACAGACTTAGGGTTTAATTCCTATTAGCAATCTATTAACAAACGCTTGTTTGAGAGTAGCACCAAATTATAGCGCTATTTGATGCAATTCTTTGCAACCCTCAACTTCAGATAGAGGTTCAAAAAAGAGATGTGCTTCATCCATAATTATTAATTTATCGAGATGATTTTTTTCCACTGATTTCATTAGCATCTCCTATTTCCTAGATCTTAACTTAAATCTTTAGTATGAGGCAGAACTAACACTCAAATTATGTTTATTTTCCCTTACTTCATCGTGTAGAGTTAACTTCTCTTCACCCTTCTGTAAAACTACTCTGTAACCCAAAGTCTCAACAATTCTAATTAAATTGCTAACTTTTATATCTTGCTGTTTCCCAGAGCGCAGATCTTGTATTACAGAAGGCGATATGCTTCCTTCTTTTGCTAGGCTGCGAACAGATTTATCATCCTCTTCCATAATAGAAATAAGTAGTTCAGAGAAAAGTAATTCTTTATATTGCTTCTCATAAGCTGTTTTGAATTTCTTATCTTGCATTTTTCTTTCATAAGTAGACAGTTGGTTACTCATAATAGTTACCTCGTTGAATTCGTAATTCATAGTCATCTTTATATTTCAAGGCTTTTTCCTTTTCACCTTTTGGCAATTTATTTGTTTTTTTGTAAGGGTCTAATTAGTCGCTGGCGCGAAATAGCCGCCCGAGCCGCCTAAATTTCCTCAAGTTTGTCCTCATATTATCCAATACCATTCCGCATCACTCATATTTTTTCAAAGCCCTTGATTCCGCTGAGAAAAATGATTAATGTTGCCATTTTTAAATACAGATGATTTGGGAGAACCCTATGGCCAAG